>NZ_JBFAWH010000037.1:0-69002 GCF_040680235.1 Streptomyces sp. NPDC052101 | reverse complement strand
CCGCCTCCCGCCCGCGCGCTTGACCTTCACACTGATGTCAGGCTCCGACCATGGTCGCATGACCAAGCTGACCGGCGCCGGTCAGGCCACCCCGCGATCACTTCTCCTCTGCCTGTTGCGCTTCCTCCGTCGCCTTCGCCGCCACGTCGATCGCGGCGAGCGACCTGCGGACCTGGTTCCGGTCCGTGGTGTACCAGAAGTCCGGCAGTGACGCCTTGAGATAGCCGCCGTACCGCGCTGTGGCCAGCCGCTGATCCAGTACGGCGACGACGCCCCGGTCCCCCGACGCGCGCACGAGCCGGCCGGCGCCCTGGGCCATGAGCAGGCCGGCGTGCGTGGCGGCCACCGCCATGAAACCGTTGCCGCCGGCGTCCTCCACCGCCTTCTGCCGGGCACTCATCAACGGATCGTCGGGTCGCGGGAACGGGATCTTGTCCATGACGACCAGCTGGCAGCTCGGGCCGGGGACATCGACGCCCTGCCACAGGGACAGGGTGCCGAACAGACAGGTCTTCGGATCGGCCGAGAAGTTCTTGATCAGCTCACCGAGGGTCTCCTCGCCCTGGAGCAGGATCGGGAACTCGGGAATCCGGGAGCGCAGCTCCTCCGCCGCGAGCTGGGCGGCCCGCATCGACGAGAACAGCCCGAGGGTGCGGCCTCCTGCCGCCTGGATCAGCTCGGTCAGCTCGTCGAGCATGTCGGAACGCTCACCGTCCCGCGCGGGCCGCGAGAGATGCTTGGCGACATAGAGGATGCCCTGCTTGCGGTAGTCGAAGGGCGATCCGACGTCGACGCCCTTCCACTGCGGCAGATCCTCGCCCTCCGTGCCCTCGGGGCCGAGCCCCAGGGAGGCTCCGACGCCGTTGAAATCGCCGCCCAGCTTGAGGGTGGCCGAGGTGAGGACGACCGAGCGGTCCGCGAAGAGCTTCTCCCTGAGCAAGCCCGAGACCGACATGGGAGCGACGCGCAGGGACGCACCGAAGCGGTCGTGCCGCTCGTACCAGACGACGTCCCACTCGGAGCCGTTCAGGACCCGCTCCGCCACGTCGTGCACTGTCTCCACCGAAGCCAGCGCCTGCTTGCGGACCGCGTCCTCGTCCTGCACCGACTTGTCGCGCGTCGCTCCGATCGCGGAGATGACCGTGCGGGCGGCGTCCCGCAGGGCCATCAGGGCATAGCCGAGGTCTTCCGGGATCTCCTCCAGGCGAGCCGGCAGGGCCAGCTCCATGAGCCGCTCGAAGCCCTCCGCGGCGGTCTGAAGCTGATCTGCGGCCTTCTCGTTCACCAGCTTCGCGGCGCGGCGCACCGCGCGGTTGACCTGGCCGGGCGTGAGTTCGCCGGTCGCGACGCCGGTGACCCGGGAGACGAGTTCGTGGGCCTCGTCCACGATCAGCACCTCGTGCTGCGGCAGGACCGGTGCGCCCTCGATGGCGTCGATGGCGAGCAGTGCGTGGTTCGTGACCACGACTTCGGCGAGCTTGGCACGCTCCCGGGCCATCTCCGCGAAGCACTCGGCGCCGTACGCGCACTTCGACGCGCCCAGGCACTCCCGCGACGAGACCGACACCTGCGCCCAGGCGCGGTCCGACACGCCCGGGGTGAGATCGTCCCGGTCGCCGGTCTCGGTCTCGTCCGACCAGTCCCGCAGCCGCAGAAGGTCCTGACCCAGCTTGCTCGTGGGCGCGGCGGCCTCGAACTGGTCGAAGAGTCCGTCCTCCTCGTCCTGCGGCATGCCCTCGTGCAGGCGGTGCAGACAGAGGTAGTTCGACCGGCCCTTGAGCATCGCGAACTCCGGGCGGCGCCGCAGCAGCGGGTGCAGGGCGTCGACCGTGCGCGGCAGATCGCGCTCCACGAGCTGGCGCTGCAGCGCGAGGGTGGCCGTCGCCACGACCACCCGTTCCCCATGCGCGAGCGCCGGCACGAGGTAGCCGAGCGACTTACCGGTGCCGGTGCCGGCCTGGACCAGCAGGTGGGATCCGTCGTCGATCGCCTCGGCGACCGCTTCGGCCATGGTCACCTGGCCGGGGCGCTCCATGCCGCCGACAGCGGCGACGGCGGCATGCAGGAGTTCGGGGAGTGAGGGCTTAGTCATAGCCCGACCACCCTACGGCCCGGCACTGACAAACGGGCGATCAAGACAGGGAGGGACGGCGGGATCACGACCAGGCTCCTGGGGTGGGTGAGCAGAGGTGGATGGAGGTGGCAGGGGTGTGGGCTCAGCGCGGAGGCAGTAACGGGCTCCATCGCGGAGCGGAGCCGGGGCCGGGGCCGGCGTCGCTCGCGGATTTCTCGGTCGAACTCGGAAATCCTCGAGCCGAGCGGGAACTCGACGGGCCCGAGCCTCGTACTACATGCGAAGGCGCCAGCACACAGCGTTACAACACATCGCGCAGGACTCGGTCCCGGATCATGAGGGCGGCCCGCTTGCCGGGCAGGTCGACCTCGTCCGCGAATCGGAATCCGGCGCTCAGGAACGCGGCGACGGAGGGGGTGTTGCATAGATCAGGTTCCGCTACGACCCGCGCGCACGTGGGGCGCCGGTCCAGGATCAGGTCGGCCACCGCTCGGATCAGGGCGGATCCCAGTCCCCGCCCTCGATCCGCGGCCGCACCGACGAAGAGGTGGATCCCGGTGTCATGGGGACGGGCCGGGTAGTGGCGGGCCAGCGGATCCAGGTCTGCCCGGTAGATCTCCCAGTAGCTCATGGGTGTGCCGTCCAGTGCGCCCAGACACGGCATGCTGCGTCCGTCGCCGTCCAGTTGAGCGCGTAGATGGTCCTCCGTCCGGCTCTGGGGCCCGGCCAGCTCCCAGAAGTCCCCGACGACGGGGTCGTTCATCCACCGATGGATGAGCGGCAGGTCTTCCCCGATACGCACGGGCAGGAGTCGGAAGGAGCCGACAGGGGTGGCCACCGGGCCCCACGTGGGGAGTTGGTCCAAGAGGTAGGCCGTACCTCCACCGAAGAGTGCGAGGTACTCGGCGGGCAGCTGGAGGTCCAGCGTGTCCTCGCAGTCCGTGTCGTCGTCCTCGAAGGCGAGCCCGGTGAAAGGCACGGCCCGTGCGCTGTCCGCGCCGTCCGCTCGGGGGCCGGCGGCACCTCGGAGGACAGGGATGCCCGGCGGGACGGCCGCACCCGGCGAGACAGCGGGACGCGGCGGGACGGGGCCCCTCGAAGGGGCAGGGCCGGCGCCGGGGCCGGGGTTCGCGTCGGTCGGAGGCAAGATGCGCTCCTCTCAGGAGACGAGGTGGGTCATGTTCCTCGGAAGGGCGGGGACACGGGACGAGACGCTCAGGAATGAAGGGGGTTGGCGATGGTGACGTAGACGGACTGGGTGTCGACCGGGCCGACGAGTTCGTCGAGGCTGTGCAGCCGGGTCAGCAGGTTGGCCTTGCAGCGCAGGACGGGTGAGTCGAGCAGGCGGCGGGGCAGGGTGCTGTGCAGCGCGGTGGGACCTGCGGCGACATCGGTGAGGAAGCGGCGGAAGGCCGCGAGCAGGAGTCGCTCGTCGGCAAGACGCTGGGAGCCGAACACACCGATCAGGCCGAGCACATTGTTGATGGCGAGGTAGTAGGCGAAGCGTTCGTCGGTGACCTCGTCGGAGACGAAGGTGTCGCTGCGCTCACCGATACCGGGCAGCCGGGCATCCAGTTCGACGCGCCGCGACTCGCGGAAGTAGTAGCCCTGGTTGTCGCGGTAGCGGCCGCCGGCGGGCCACCCGTCGCGGTCGAGCAGGAGCAGGGTGTTCTGCTGATGGGCTTCGAGGGCGATGCCGGCCTCGCTGTCCAGCCAGAGCACGGGACGCACGACCTGCTCCAGGTACCGGAGAAACCACTCCGCGGCAACGGTGGCGACCGGCCGGCCGGTGCGGGCGGTGAGCCCCGCGATGAGCTGGGACAGCCGGGAGCGCATGGGCCAAGGCCCCTGCTGGTCGGAGAAGTTGCTGCCGGGTGGGGGAACGGGCCGGAGCGAGACCAGTCCGGCCACGCAGCCGACGTCGTCGGTCGGTACGAAGGGGTTGTGCCTGATCAGCACGTCGAGTCCGGGGACGGGCCGGCCGTCCTGATCGTCGACGGCGAGCCAGGCCGGGTCGCGGACGATGTCGAAGGAGGGGTGTACGGCCTGCCATTGCTTGGACAGGCCGGTGCGCAGCAGCCGGTGCATCTCGACTCCTCGATGGAGTTCCTTGCGCAGGTTCTCCCGTCGGGAGTTGGTGATGCGCAGGCCGAGGGACAGCTTGAGCATCGCGGGGGCGCCGGATCGGTGGACCGTGCGTACGGAGGAGGTGGGATGCCAGCCGGATCCGCTGGGGCCGAGGTCACGGAGGAGGCCGGTGTCGAGCAGGGTGGCGACGGGTTCGCGGTGACGCAGCTCGCGGGCCTGCCATGGGTGCAGCGGGAGAGCGGCATAGCCGTCGGGCAGCGGGAGAGCGGTTTCGGCGAGGCGCCGGATGAGGTGGTCGGCTGGGACGGGCCGGCCTCGCTCGGTCCACGCCGAGTCTTTGACGAGAAGGGAGGGTGCGACAGCGATCCAGTGCAGGAGAAAGGAGCCGCGCAACTCTGGGGAATACAAAGGGGTTTCGGCGTCGGTCAGGCCTTCCCGGCTCTTGGGGGTCGGGTGCAGGGGATGACCGAGGAGGAGGGACTGCTCGACGGAGAGGAAGAGATCGGGGCCGTCGGTGGGGTGCTCGCGCCGGTCGCGCAGGAAGGTCGCGGTGCGGCGGACGGAGTCGGCCACCCGAGCCACCAGACCTCCGTCGTCGTAGCCGCCGTCGTCGCCGTGGCTGCCGTCACCGCCGTGGCTGCCGTCGTCGCCGTGGCCGGCCGCGGTGGGGCTCTGGGAGCGGGCGCTGCCGCCCGTGTCATCGGCCGTCTCCCGGGCCAGCAGCGCCGCCAGGGTGACGGCGTCGACGGCAGGGGCCGCATCGGGGGCCCCGGCCAGGCGTGGTGGGCCGAAGCGGTGCCAGCCGGTCGGTGACCAGTAGCGGACCGGCACGAGCAGGGAGGTGCCGCTGGCCGGGAGCGGGACCTGGAGGGTGCCGTTGGTGGGGGTGGCGAGGCTGGTCTCGCGTGCCCAGCACCGCAGCAGGTTCTCCATGGCGGCGGCCTGGGCCGCGGTGTGCGGGTCGGGATGTTCCAGCAGCTCGGCGCCGGGCTCGGTCACTCGGGTGAGATCCGCGGTGCGCCGCTTCTGCTGGGGAACCGACTCGGCGAGCGGCGTGGGAGAAGCCGGGTTGCCTGCGTCTCCCTGTTCGTCGGGGACACCGGAGCTGCCGTCGGGTGTAGGGGTGGCGTTCATGACGGCTCCTCGTGGCTGGGTGGTGCGGGGCTCGTGCTGTCGCTCGGTCGCCGTTCCCGCGTCGTCGGCGTTGCCTTGACCGCGGCGGAGGACCAGGTCGACGGGGAGAGCGAGTGGGAGCGAGAGGGGTGTGGGCGTGTCAGGGAAGGCCGGTTTCGGCCTGAAGGTCCTTACCGATGGGGGTGGTGGGGATGGAGGAGGGATCGGGTCCGGGGGCTGTTGCCGGTTCCCGTGGTCGGGCGGCGTGGGCGCGGCTCTCAGCCGGCGCGCTGGGCAGGGCCGTGGTGTCGACTGTGCTGTGGGCCGTGTTCCTCGTGGGTGCGGGCCACCGCCGCCACCGCGTCCGCCAGGCGGTCCAGAACGGCTGCCGCCTGCTCGTCGCTGATCGTGAGCGGGGGAAGCAGCCGGACCACGGCCGAGTGACGGCCGCCGAGTTCGACGATCAGTCCGCGCTGCAGGCACTCGCGCTGGACGGCCGCGGCGAGTTCGGGCGCGGCCGGGTGCGGGATGCGGGTCGGTTGCAGGTCGGGGGAGGTGGGGTGGTGGTCGCCGGGTTCGGCTCCGGCGCCCTCCGGGTCCACCAGCTCGACGCCGATCATCAGTCCACGTCCCCGTACCTCCCCCACGCAGGCGAACGTGTCGGCAAGCCGACCGAGTTGGCCCAGCATGCGAGAGCCGAGGTCGGCGGCGCGCTCGGCGAGGCCGTTCTCCCGCACATAGGCGAGGGTCGCGGTGCCCGCGGCCATGGCGAGTTGGTTGCCGCGGAAGGTTCCCGCGTGCGCGCCGGGTGGCCAGACGTCGAGATCGTCGCGGTAGACGATCACGGCCAGCGGGAGGCTGCCGCCGATGGCCTTGGACATGACCATGACGTCGGGGGTGATGCCGCTGTGGTCGACGGCCCAGAAGGCGCCCGTCCTGCCGACGCCGGTCTGGATCTCGTCGGCGATCAGCGGGACGGACCGGTCGGCCGTGAGCTGCCGCATCCGCCGCAGCCATTCGTCCGGCCCGGGAATCACGCCGCCCTCGCCCTGGACGGGTTCGAGGATCATCCCGGCGGGCAGCGACACACCCGACTTCGGATCGTCGAGGAGGGACTCGGTCCAGCGGGCGGCCAGCGCGGCGCCGCGCGATCCCCCGATGCCGAAGGGACAGCGGTAGTCCTGCGGATAGGGCAGCCGGGCGACCTGGACGTCACGGGCGCCGCCGGAGGCGGCCAGCGCGCCGGCGGTCATGCCGTGGTAGGCGCCGGTGAAGGCGAGGATGCCGGTGCGGCCGGTCGCGGCCCGGACCAGTTTGAGGGCGGCCTCGACGGCGTCGGTTCCGGCCGGTCCGCAGAACTGGACACGGGCGCGGTCGGCGAGACCGGGCGGCAGGGTGCGGAACAGTTCGGTGATGAAGGCGTCCTTGACGGGGGTCGCCAGGTCGAGGACGGAGAGCGGCGCGCCGGAGTCGAGGACACCGCGGATGGCTTCCAGCACGACCGGATGGTTGTGGCCGAGGGCGAGTGTGCCGGCGCCGGAGAGGCAGTCGAGATAGCGACGTCCGTCGGCGCCCTCGATAGTGAGCCCTCGCGCCCGGACCGGGACGATGGGCAGGGCCCGGGCATAGGTACGGGCGGAGGATTCACGCGCCGACTGGCGTCTGAGGATCCCCTCGTGCACCGCAGGCGCTTCCCCGTGCATGCCTCCAGCCATCGACTCCGTAACGGCCACCGGTCGCTGTCCTCCCCGCTGTTCAGAGGCGAGTTGATCCGCGGGGACCGGATGCAGGCAGCTGGCCCCCCACCGCTACAACCGCGGACCGTCCGGCGGGTTACGGGTTTCCATAAGATCATTGCCAGGACGGGAAGGTGGCCGGACGGAGTGGAGGGAACGCCCCTCGGAGCATGGGCGGTTGCGGTGAATGGACGTCAAACCGGTCAATCTAGGGATGATTGACCAGGTCAGACGGCTTGTAGCCGAACCGTTGCCGTTCCATCGGAAGTCCCCCACAGCAAGCGCATAGTGTGGGACGCCGTTCCCAGACGGTCGTGAGACCGGCATGAACTTTCCATTGAGTTCACGACCGGTGGCATGGCCGAAGCGCCGAGTACCTTCACAGCAGGGGGAGTCAAGAGCATGCGATCCATACGACCGTCGTTCACTGTTAGGCGAGGGAGGGGCACCCGCCGCACCTCCACCTCGCTCGCGGCGGTCGCCCTCGCCTCGGCGCTGGCGCTGACCGCCACCGCGTGCAACGGCGACGACAAGGCTGACGGCCAGCCGACCGCCTCCGCGACCGCGGCCGGTTCCGGCGACGGAAAGATCAGGATCCCGGACGATCTCAAGCAGAAGCTCAAGGAGCACGGGATCGACATCGACAAGTGGAAGCACGGCGCCTGGCAGAACTGGAACAAGCAGGACTGGCTGCGCGAGGCCAACGACTTCATCAACCCGATCATCAAGGGCCTGTGGGACCCGAACCGGATGCGCCACGCCAACGACCCGAACAAGGGTGTCAACGACAACGACATCTCGGGTGACCAGGGCGTGACGGACCCGACCCCGCAGCCGGTGAAGGCGAAGGCGGTCGCCACGCCGTACCACGTCAACGCGGCTGCCTCGGGCAAGGTGTTCTTCGACTCCCCCGAGGGCCACATGGTGTGCTCGGGCACGGTCGTGGAGGACCCGGCTCACCCGGGCAAGTCCAACCTGGTCTGGACGGCCGGTCACTGTGTACACGCCGGCAAGAAGGGCGGCTGGTACCGCAACATGGCCTTCGTGCCGTCGTACAACAACTCGGGCAAGTCGGTCGACCAGTTGCAGAACGCTAGCCGGTCCGAGATCGCGCCGTACGGCGTCTGGTGGGCCGATGCGGCGCAGACCTCGCAGCAGTGGATCGACAAGGGCGGTGAGACCGGCGGCGACGGTGCACCGTACGACTTCGCGGTGATCCACGTGACCCCGGAGCAGGGCAGCAGCGGCAAGTCTCTGGAGGAGACGGTCGGCGGGGCGCTGCCGGTGAACTTCAACGGCCCGGCGGTGCCGAAGGTCAGCAGCATCACGGCGTCCGGCTACCCGGAGGCGGCTCCGTTCGACGGTCAGCTGCTCTACCAGTGCAAGGACGAGCCGGGTCGGCTGTCCATCGAGCAGTCGGCCCCGACGATGTACCGGATCGGCTGCACGATGACCGCGGGCTCCTCCGGCGGCGGCTGGGTGGAGACGGGCACGGACGGCAAGCCTGCGCTGGTGTCCAACACCTCCATCGGCCCGGTGACTTCGGGCTGGCTGGCCGGTCCCCGGCTGGGTGATGTGGCCAAGGGCGTGTACCAGTCGGTGAGCAAGAAGTTCGCCGGCCAGTGACGCCACTCGGCCCGGCATGACGAAGGCCCGCCGCCCCGTGGGGTGGCGGGCCTTCTGGCGTGATCGGCCGTGGAGACCGATGCGTGCCGGTCAGACCGCTGCGACCGGTGCCCTACGGCCAGGCCCCTGAGACCGGTACCGGACGGCTCAGGCCGCGGAGACCGGTGTGTACGGCGCCAGGTCCGCTGCCAGTTCCTCGTGCACCCGGACCTTGAGCAGGGTGCCCTCCGCGGTGTGCTCCTCGGAGATCACCTCACCCTCGGTGTGGGCGCGGGCGACGAGCTTGCCGTGCGTGTACGGCACCAGCGCCTCGATCTCGACCGACGGGCGCGGCAGGTCGTTGTCGATCAGGGCGAGCAGTTCCTCGATGCCGTGGCCGGTGCGGGCCGAGATGGCGATCGAGCGCTTCTCGACCCTGAGCAGCCGCTGGAGGACCAGCGGATCGGCCGCGTCCGCCTTGTTGATCACGACGATCTCGGGCACGTCGGTGGCACCGACGTCCCGGATCACCTCGCGCACGGCGGCGAGCTGCTCCTCCGGGTTCGGGTGCGAGCCGTCCACCACGTGCAGGATCAGATCGGAGTCACCGACCTCTTCCATGGTGGAGCGGAACGCCTCGACCAGGTGGTGCGGCAGGTGGCGTACAAAGCCGACGGTGTCCGCCAGCGTGTACAGCCGGCCACTCGGGGTCTCGGCGCGGCGGACGGTCGGGTCCAGGGTCGCGAACAGGGCGTTCTCGACCAGGACGCCGGCGCCCGTGAGGCGGTTGAGCAGGGAGGACTTGCCGGCGTTGGTGTAGCCCGCGATGGCGACGGACGGCACCTTGTTGCGCCGGCGCTCCTGGCGCTTGATCTCGCGGCCGGTCTTCATCTCCGCGATCTCCCGGCGCATCTTCGCCATCTTCTCGCGGATCCGTCGCCGGTCCGTCTCGATCTTGGTCTCACCGGGACCACGCGTGGCGAGGCCGCCGCCCTTGCCGCCGCCCATCTGCCGGGACAGCGACTGACCCCAGCCGCGCAGTCGCGGCAGCATGTACTGCATCTGCGCGAGCGCAACCTGCGCCTTGCCCTCTCGGGACTTGGCGTGCTGGGCGAAGATGTCCAGGATCAGGGCCGTACGGTCGATGACCTTGACCTTGACGACGTCCTCCAGCTGGATCAGCTGGCCGGGGCTCAGCTCACCGTCGCAGATGACCGTGTCGGCGCCCGTTTCGAGGACGATGTCGCGCAGCTCGGCGGCCTTGCCGGAGCCGATGTAGGTGGCCGCGTCGGGCTTGTCACGGCGCTGGATGACGCCGTCGAGCACGAGCGCGCCCGCGGTCTCGGCGAGGGCTGCCAGCTCCGCGAGGGAGTTGTCGGCGTCCTGCGCGGTGCCGGTGGTCCACACCCCGACGAGCACGACCCGCTCCAGGCGGAGCTGTCGGTACTCGACCTCGGTGACGTCCTCCAGCTCGGTGGACAGGCCCACCACGCGGCGCAGGGCCGCACGCTCGGAGCGGTCGAACTGCTCGCCGTCCCGCTCGCCGTCGATCTCGTAGCTCCAGGCGACGTCCTCTTCCATCAGGGCATCGGCCCGAAGACCCTCGGGATAGGCGTGCGCGAGGCGCTTGGTGTCCTGGGAAGGGGAAGAAGAGGAGGTCATTGGATCCTTACGTCGATGGGATCGCCGTTGCGGCGTCGGTACCGCGGTCCTGCCGGACCGCTCAGTCGGTCAACGCACGAGTACCCCGGGAGATTCCCGTGTCCCGCCTCGTGCCGACTCGAAGATGGTCGCACGAGGCGGTACATCCCGTCACCGTGTTATCGCCGGGTCCGCGGCTCGGCCGGACTCGGCGGCTTCACCAGGTCCGCGGCTCGGCCGAACCTCGGCGACTTCACCTGGCCCGATGCCTCAGGGCCGGTTTCGCCGACTTCGTGGGGTCAGCCGCCTTCCAGTCCGGGTGGCCGGGCATCGGCGGGGTCTTCTCGTCGTACAGCCAGCCCTTGAGGAACCCGCTCAGGTCGCGGCCGGAGACCGTCGAGGCCAGCCGGATGAAGTCGGCGGTGGTGGCGGTGGAGTCGCGGTGTTCCTGGACCCACTCCCGCTCCAGCCGCTCGAAGGCCGACTGGCCGATCTCCTGCCGCAGGGCGTAGAGCACCAGCGCCGCGCCGTCGTAGACGTTGGGCCGGAAGAGGCTGATCTTCTGGCCGGGGGCGGCCGCCTTGGGCAGGCCGGGCGGACCGCCGGCCGCACGCCAGCTGTCGGAGGCGGCGTACGCGGCCTTCATCCGGTCCGCCATGGGCCGGTGCGCGGTCTCCTCGGCGTACAGCGCCTCGTACCAGGTGGCGTGTCCCTCGTTCAGCCAGACGTCGGACCAGGTGCGGGGGCTGACGCTGTCGCCGAACCACTGGTGCGACAGCTCGTGCACCATGATCGACTCGATGTACCACTTGGGGTAGATGGTCTCGGTGAACAGGTTCTTCTCGAAGAGCGACAGGGTCTGTGTCTCCAGTTCGAACCCGGTGGAAGCCTGTGCCATGAGCACGCCATAGGTCTCGAACGGATACGGGCCGACCTTGCTCTCCATCCAGGCGATCTGGTCGGGCGTCCTGGCGAGCCACGGTTCGACGGCCTTGGTGTCGGCACTGGGCACGACGTCGCGGACTGCCAGCCCGTGCGGGCCCTCGCGGTGCAGCACCGTGGAGCGGCCGATGGAGACCTGGGCGAGTTCGGTGGCCATGGGGTGCCGGGTGCGGTAGGTCCAGGTGGTCGTGTCGCCGGTCTGCTCCTCTCCGGTGGGCAGGCCGTTGGCCACGACGGTGTAGCCGTTCGGGGCGGTGACGTGGAAGGTGAACATCGCCTTGTCGGACGGGTGGTCGTTGCACGGGAAGACCAGGTGGGCGGCGTCGGCCTGATTGGCCATGGCAAGGCCGTCCGTGGTGCGCACCCAGCCGCCGTCCTGGTCCTTGGCGGCGACGGGATCGCTGGTGTGCTTCACCGTGATCCGCGTCCAGCTGCCCTCGGCGAGGGGGTGTTCCGGGGTGACGACCAGGTCCTCGCCGGCGCTGGTGAAGTCCGCGGGATGCCCGTCGACCTCGACCGACTGGACGGTGCCGTGCGCGAAGTCGAGGTTGATCCGGTCCAGGTCGGCGGTGGTCCGGGCGGAGATGGTGGTGACGGCCTGGAGCGGCTTCTCGTTACTGCCGGGGTAGGTGAAGGACAGGTCGTACAACACCACGTCGTAGCCCGGGTTGCCCAGGTACGGGAAAAGCCGGTCGCCGATGCCGAGGGGCTGGGCCTGGGCCGATGCGGCGAGGAGGCAGAGGGAGGCGGCTGAGGCGAGCAGGGCCGCCTTGCGGTGCCGGGAGAGCCGGGGCCGGGTCCGGGACCGGGTGCGGAGGGTGACGCGGGGGGTGAGCAGCATGCATCACGGCTACCAGCGCGCTCCCGGGCCGCGACGGCGACGCGCGCCCGGCCCACCCGAACGGGTTGGGTCCGGGGGGCCTTCTGCGCGGGGCCGGGCGGCCTTCTGAGAAGGCGGTACGGACGCGCTGCCGGACCGGCGTCCTGATACGGCGTTCGGGCGCCTGGTAGTGACCCGGCATCCCCCTCGTGACCAGGCCAGCCCGTCCTGGCCCGGCCTCGCCGACGGGTCCGGACACGCCGTCCTGGCCCGACGTCCGTGTCGTGGCCCGGCCATCCCGTCCTGTACCGGCCCCCTCGGGCACACCGCGCGCCCCTTAGTGGTGGCGGGCGGCGTTCAGGAGGGCGGGGTCTGGTGTTGGTGTTGGGCGCGGGAGACGTCGTATACGCCCGGGACGTCCCGCATGGCGCGCATGAGGGCCGGGAGGCGGGCCGCGTCGGGGAGTTGGAGGGTGTACGTGTGCCGGACCCGCTGCTGGCTGGGCGGTTCGACGGTGGCGGAGACGATGTCGACGCCGGTCGAGGAGATCGCTTCGGTGAGGTCCGCGAGCAGATGGGGGCGGCCGAACGATTCAGCGACCAGCGTGACCCGGCACTCGGTGGTGTCCCCCCAGCGCACGCCGACCTCCGTGCGCCCCCGGCTCTTCATGTGCGCCACCGCGGCGCACTCCACGCGGTGCACGGTCACCACTCCCCCACGCACCGCGAAGCCGGTGATCTCGTCCGGCGGTACGGGCGTACAGCACCCGGCGAGCCGTACGGCGGCCCCGGGCGGGTCCACAAGGACGTCGGCACCCCGGGGGCGGGCCACGGGGGCACCCTCGGCGGTTCCCCCGGCGGCGTCAGCGCGCGGGCCGCCGGGAGGGCGCGCGGAGGCGGTGGCCGCGGAGCGCCCGGAGGCGGAGGTCTCGGCGGGTTCGCGGCGGGTGCCGCCCCCGTCCTCCGTGCCGGTGCCGCCGCCGGGATGCGTTGCCAGCCACCGCTGGATGGCGATGCGTGCGGCCGGGGTATGGGCGTGCTCCAGCCATTCGCGGGAGGGCTCGGAGGCGGGGTCCTGGCCCATGAGGAGCTGGACGGTGTCGCCGTCCTTCAGGACGGTGCTGAGGGTGGCCAGCCGGCCGTTGACGCGGGCGCCGATGCAGGCGTGCGCGTCCTCGCCGTACTGGGCGTAGGCGGCGTCCACGCAGGTGGCGCCCTCCGGCAGGCCGAGCCTGCCGCCGTCGGGGCGGAAGACTGTGATCTCGCGGTCCTGCGCGAGGTCCTCGCGCAGGGTGGACCAGAAGGTGTCCGGATCGGGCGCGGCCCGCTGCCAGTCGAGGAGGCGGGAGAGCCAGCCGGGGCGGGTGGGGTCGGCGCGCTCGCCGTCGGCGGGGGCCTCGGAGGCTGGGGTGTCGGTGGCCTCGGCGTCGGATACGGCGGCGCCGGACACGGCGGTGTCGGGCGTGGGTGCGTCGGACGCGGGGGCGTACGGGTTGCCGAGCGCGACGACGCCGGCCTCGGCGACCTTGTGCATCTGGTGGGTGCGGATGAGGACTTCCACCACCTGGCCGTCGGGGCGGGCGACGGCGGTGTGCAGCGACTGGTACAGGTTGAACTTCGGTACGGCGATGAAGTCCTTGAACTCCGAGACGACGGGCGTCATACAGGTGTGCAGTTCGCCGAGGACGCCGTAACAGTCGGCGTCCTCGTTCACCAGCACGAGCAGACGGCCGAAGTCGGTGCCGCGCAGCCGTCCGCGTTTGCGGGCCACGCGGTGGACGGAGACGAAGTGCCGGGGGCGGATGAGGACTTCGGCCTGGATGCCGGCCTCGCGCAGCACCCCGCGCATCTCGTCGGAGACCTCGGCGAGCGGGTCGTCGGGGCGGGCGGCGTTCTCGGCGATGAGTCCGCGGGTGTGCTCGTACTCCTCGCGGTGGAGGATGGCGAAGACCAGGTCCTCCATCTCGGTCTTCAGGGCCTGCACGCCGAGGCGCTCGGCGAGCGGGATGAGGACGTCGCGGGTGACCTTGGCGATCCGCGCCTGCTTCTCCGGGCGCATCACACCAAGGGTGCGCATGTTGTGCAGACGGTCGGCGAGTTTGATCGACATCACGCGCACGTCGCTGCCGGTGGCGACGAGCATCTTGCGGAAGGTCTCCGGCTCGGCGGCGGCTCCGTAGTCGACCTTCTCCAGTTTCGTCACCCCGTCGACGAGATAACGAACCTCCTCGCCGAACTGTTCCCGCACCTGATCGAGCGTCACATCGGTGTCCTCGACGGTGTCGTGCAGCAGAGAGGCCGTCAATGTGGTGGTCTCGGCGCCGAGTTCGGCGAGGATCAGGGTCACGGCGAGCGGGTGGGTGATGTACGGTTCGCCGCTCTTGCGCATCTGGCCGCGGTGCGAGGACTCCGCGAGGACATAGGCGCGCCGCAGCGGATCGAGGTCCGCGTCGGGGTGGTGGGCGCGGTGCGCCTCCGCGACATGGCCGATCGCGTCGGGCAGCTTGCCGCGGACGGCGGGGCCGAGCAGCGCGGCCCGGCCGAGCCTGCGCAGGTCGATCCGGGGCCGGGATTTCCTGCGGTCCGCCCTGGGCACCGCGGGGGCAGTGGCCGCCGCGGACGGCGTGGGCGCTACCGGGCCAGGGGTCGCAGGGTTCGTGGCCTCCGCACTCATGGGCACCTCCGGCTCGTGGACCGGCGGACGGGGGCCCCAGGGCGTACGCGGCTCAGGGATGGCGACGTTCCCCCGTCCGTGCCGGTGCTTGATGCTATCGAGCCCACCACGTGCGACCGACCGCCTCTCGCCGAGCGTGAAACGGATCACCCAATCGAGCGACGGAAAAGAGGTTTAGGATTTGCGCCACGTGGCCTGAGGTCGTCCGCGGTTTCGAACAGCCCCTGTTGCCGGAAACCCCTGATCCGGGCGCCGGTTGCCGTCGTCCTCGTGGTGTCGCCGTGTCAGCGAAGCGCGTTTTCCAGCCATTCGCCGTCGATCTCGCCCTCGGCGACGATCACGGCGGGTCCGGTCATCTCGATCTCGCCGTCGGGCCGCTCGGTGATGACGAGACGGCCGCCGGGGAGGTCGACGGTGTACGTGGCCGGGGCGCCGGTGACGGCAGGGTCGGCGCCGTCGCGCCGGGCGGTGGCCACGGCGACGGCGCACGCGCCCGTGCCGCACGAGCGGGTCTCGCCCGAGCCGCGCTCGTGCACGCGCATCGCGACGTGGCGGGGGCCGCGGTCGACGACGAACTCGACGTTCACCCCGTCCGGGTAGGCGTTCGCCGGGCTGACCGGCGGCGCGGTGTACAGATTTCCGGCGTACGCGAGGTCGTCGACGAAGGCGACCGCGTGCGGGTTGCCCATGTTGACGTTACGGGCGGGCCAGTTGTGCTCGCCGACGCTCACCGTGACCTCACCCTCCGGCAGCCGGGCACGGCCCATGCCGACGGTGATGTCACCGTCCTTCGCGATGTGGACGGTCTTCACGCCCGCGCGCGTGGCGATGGCGAGGTCACCTTCGCCCACATGTCCGGCGTGCTGGAGGTAGCGCGCGAACACACGGACTCCATTGCCGCACATCTCGGCGACCGAGCCGTCGCCGTTGCGGTAGTCCATGAACCACTCGGCCTCGGGCGCCATCGACCGGGCCTCCGGATGAGCGGCGGAGCGCACCACGTGGAGCACGCCGTCCCCGCCGATTCCGGCCCGGCGGTCGCACAGGGCAGCGACGGTGGCCGGCATCAGGTCGAGGGCGTTCTCCGGGTCCGGGACGATCACGAAGTCGTTCTCGGTGCCGTGACCCTTGAGGAAGGCGATCCGTGTGCTCATTCCTCGATCGTACGGGAGCGCTCTGCAAGGAGGGCCGGTGGACGGCGGGGGTCCGGGCCGGTGGGACCGTGCGGGTCGTCTGTGGCCGGTCACGCCCACGCGGCGGCAGCCGCACATCTGACACAGCCCCGCGCCCTGAAGGAGCGCCCCTGAAGGAGCGCTCCTGAAGGGAGACACCCTTCAGCGGAGCCTTGCCACCCGCCAGACCGCGAGAACCGCGACCACGGTCACCAGCAGGACGTACCCGAGTACGACCCTCCAGTCCGGGCGGCGGTCCGAACCCCGCGCCGGCAGGCCGGGCCAGGTGTAGCCCACCCGGCGGGCGGCCATCATGCCCCAGCCGGCCGCGCAGGAGCAGATCAGCAGGCCCAGCATGGCGATGACGGCGCCGCTGTCACCGAAGTCGAAGGCGAGCGGGAAGGCGAACATCAGGGAGCCGACGGCGGACAGTGCCACGATCGGGGCGAGCTGCCAGATACGCAGCCGGCGCTGCGGGCGCAGCTCGACCTCGACCTCCGGACCGCCCGGGTACATCTCCTCCGGCTCCGGCCCGTCGTCGGTCACACCGTCGGGCGTCTCGTCGGGGCCGTCGTCGGTCAGCCGGACCTCGATGAGGGCGTTCTCGATCGGCTGGGCTTCCGCGAGCGGGTCCTCGATCGACCGGGCTTCGGTGAGCGGGTCTTCGGTCAGCCGGGCTTCGGTGAGCGGATCCTCGATCAGCCGGGCTTCGGTGAGCGGATCCTCGATCAGCCGGGCTTCGGTGAGCGGATCCTCGGTCGGACCGCCTTCCGCAACCGGCCCGGCTTCCGCTTCCACAGGGGAGCCTTCGGGCAGCCGCTGCTCGATCACCCGGCCTTCGGCCAGACGGTCCTGGACCAGCCGGCCCTCCGTGGAACGGCCGTCGGTGAGGCCGCTCCCGCCCGGGCAGTCCTTGGTCAGTCGGTCCTTGGCCAGACGGTCCTGGCCCGCCTCCGGTTCGTCACCGTCAGTGGTGACGGGTTCGATGCTTTGTGCGGTGTCGCGAGGGCCGGCCTCCATCGCCACGCGCCCTCCCAACTAGGCTCCACTTGGTCGATCGAAGCTCGATGATGGCACGGCGCCGAAGGCCGAGATGACCGGCGGCGCATCCCGATGCCATGACGTGATCAGGCTGTGACCGGTCGTTCGACCAACGCCAGGGCCTGGTGCGGAAGTTCCCCCCGGTCCGCCACCGCCCCACTCAACCAGTGCACCCGGGGATCGCGCCTGAACCATGAATCCTGACGGCGCGCGAAGCGCTTGGTGGCACGCACGGTCTCGGCCCGCGCTTCCGCTTCGGTGCACTCCCCGGCGAGCGCCGCGAGCACCTGCTGGTAACCCAGCGCACGCGACGCCGTGCGCCCCTCGCGCAACCCCTGCGCCTCCAGTGCGCGCACCTCGTCCACGAGGCCCGCCTCCCACATCCGGTCGACCCGGAGCGCGATGCGTTCGTCCAGTTCCGGGCGCGCCACGTCGACTCCGATCTGGACGGTGTCGTAGACGGAGTCATGCCCTGGCAGGTTCGCGGTGAAGGGCCGGCCGGTGATCTCGATCACTTCGAGCGCCCGGACGATACGGCGGCCGTTGCTCGGCAGGATCGCGCGGGCGGCGTCGGGGTCGGCGGCGGCCAGCCGGGCGTGCAGCGCGCCCGAGCCGCGCAACGCCAGTTCCTCCTCCAGACGGGCCCTGACCTCGGGGTCGGTGCCGGGAAACTCCAGGTTGTCGACGGCCCCACGGACGTACAGGCCGGAGCCGCCGACCAGGATCGGCCAGCGGCCCTCGGCGAGCAGGGCGTCGATCCGGGCGCGGGCCAGCTTCTGGTACTCGGCGACGGAGGCGGTGACCGTCACGTCCCAGACGTCGAGCAGGTGGTGCGGGATGCCGCCCCGCTCTTGCGGCGTCAGCTTCGCGGTGCCGATGTCCATCCCTCGATACAGCTGCATGGAGTCGGCGTTGACGACCTCCCCACCGAGCTGCTGGGCAAGGAATACGCCGAGATCGGACTTTCCGGCCGCGGTGGGTCCGACGACGGCGATGACGCGGGGGGTGGAGGGTGCGCTGCTCACCGCACCAGTCTCGCAAACCTCCAGGCCGTGCCTCGAACGAGTTACGTGACGGGTAGGGCTCCGGGTCGTTGCCCGTGGCGAGATGCCGCCGTCCGGCACGCCGGAGGCGGTGACCCGGGCGGCGCAACTGTACGCACCGGGTAACGCGGGAATTCGCCCGCACGAGTACCGTATGGAGTGGATATGGGCGTTTTTGCACGACTCCTTCGCAAGTCGAAGGCGACTTCGGAGCCGGCGGCCGCCGAGGCACAGGCCGACGCGGAGCCGGAAGCCGCCGAGACCGAGGAAGCGGAGTCGGCGGAGGCGACGGCGGAGGCGACCGGGCCGGCGGAGGCGAAGGGCACGGCCGGGGACGAGGGCGAGGAAGTGGCGGCGGGGTCGGACGCCGGCACGGATGACGCGTCCGAGGGCTCCGGCATCCCCAAGCAGCAGTCCGCCGAGGCGGCCGCCGACAACGAGGCCGGCGAGGGCGCCCGCAGGTAACTGCCCCGTGAGGGAAGGTGGACCATGGGTCTGTTGGACAACATGAAGGCCAAGCTCGGCCCGGCCAGGGACAAGGTGTCGGACCTCGCGCGGCAGCACGGGGAGAAGGTCCAGCACGGCCTGGACAAGGCCGCGCATGTCGTGGACGAGCGGACCAAGGGCAAGTACAGCGACAAGATCCAGGCGGGCACCGGCAAGGCCAAGGAGGCGATGGACCGCCTCGCCCACAAGGACGCTCCCGGCCCGGAGTCGGCCACCGGCGGTCCAACGGCCCCCACCCCGCCGGAGGGCCCGCCACCGGCTTCCTGAGTCTCCACAACCGCATGTGGATCGGCGGACGGCCGCGGAGCACACCAGCTCCCCGGCCGTCCGCCGTTTCCGTCCGCCGTTTCCGAGCGCCGTGTACGCACCCCGCGTACGCGTACGCCGACGCGCCCCCCGTCCATGCCCCCTCTGCCGCCTGGGCGTGGTCGGCAACCACACCCCCTGCTACGACCAGGTGGCCACCACATACCCCACGCCGTACGGTGCGGCCTCGTACAGCAGTGAGCCGGTGAGGTTCGCGTACTCGGCAGCGCCGGACAGGACCTGCCAAGGGGCTCGGCCGGAGGCCTTCAGCTCGTGGGCCAGCTTGGGGTCCAGGGCCTGGACGGCAGCCACGTCCGCCGCGCCCAGCGCCCGCGCGGCCTCCGCGTCGAAAGGTTCCGCCCGCTCGTCCAGGTAGCCCGGCGCCTTGACCGTGCGGCACGCGCTGGCGTCTCCCATCACCAGCAGCGCAACGCGCCCGGCCCGGGCGCCGATCTGCCTTCCGATCTCGATACACCGCTCGGGCGTGAACGGTTCACCGACCCCGAGTCCCTCGATCGGGGCATCCGCCCAGCCGGTCCGCTCCAGCAGCCACGCCCCGACGGCGAGCGACGGCGGCAGCTCGCGCTCGCCGGCGCTGTCCGTCGCCGGTCCGAGGCGTGCGTCGAGGTCGACCCCGAACCCCCGGAACGATCCCCGGGCGCCCTGCGGAAACGATCCGCGTCCGCTCTCCTCGGCGGGCCCGACCACGACCAGGAGGTCCGGACGGGCAGCGGCGAGCACACCGAGCGCGTCGGAGCAGGCCGCGCGCGCGGCGTCCATTTCGGGTGCGGCACCCGCGGCGACCTCGGGCACGAGCAGCGGAGGGCAGAGACAGACAGCGGCGGCGACAAGCATGATCGGCAGGGTAACGCCGCACGAGCCCGGATCAGGCCTCCATGAGCACGTCGGCCGGGTCGATCACCCGGGAACGAGGTGTGCCGTCAAAGCTGTGCCGTCAAAGGTGTGCCGTCAGTCGCAACCGCAGCCACTCGCCGCCACGGGCAGCGGCTCCGGGACGCCGATCTTCGGCAGGCCCAGCATCACGCCGGCCGGCTTGGCGGACTCGGCGGCGGTGCGCTTCTCCCAGGCGTCCCCCGCGCGCGTGCGGCGCACGGCGAGGACGGGGCCCTCGGCGAGGAGGTGGTGCGGGGCGGCGTAGGTCACCTCGACGGTGACCACGTCGCCGGGGCGGACCTCCTGCTCCGGCTTGGTGAAGTGGACGAGCCGGTTGTCCGCGGCGCGGCCGGAGAGCCGGTGCGTGGCGCCGTCCTTGCGGCCCTCGCCCTCGGCGACCATCAGCTCCAGCGTGCGGCCGACCTGCTTCTTGTTCTCCTCCCAGGAGATCTCCTCCTGGAGGGCGACGAGCCGCTCGTAGCGCGCCTGGACGACCTCCTTGGGGATCTGGTTCTCCATGGTCGCGGCCGGGGTGCCCGGGCGCTTGGAGTACTGGAAGGTGAAGGCTTGCGCGAAGCGCGCCTCACGGACCGCGTGCAGGGTCTGCTCGAAGTCCTCCTCGGTCTCGCCGGGGAAGCCGACGATGATGTCGGTGGTGATCGCGGCGTGCGGGATGGCGGCCCGGACCTTCTCGATGATCCCGAGGTAACGCTCCTGCCGGTAGGACCGGCGCATCGCCTTCAGCACGGCGTCCGAGCCGGACTGCATCGGCATGTGCAGCTGCGGCATCACGTTCGGGGTCTCGGCCATGGCGGCGATGACGTCGTCGGTGAAGTCACGGGGGTGCGGGGATGTGAACCGCACCCGCTCCAGGCCCTCGATGGTCCCGCAGGCGCGCAGCAGCTTGCTGAAGGCCTCGCGGTCGCCGATGTCGGAACCGTAGGCGTTGACGTTCTGCCCGAGCAGCGTGATCTCGCTGACGCCTTCCGCCACCAGCGCCTCGACCTCGGCGAGGATGTCGCCGGGTCGGCGGTCCTTCTCCTTGCCGCGCAGGGCCGGGACGATACAGAAGGTGCAGGTGTTGTTACAGCCGACGGAGATCGACACCCAGGCCGCGTAGGCGCTCTCACGCCGGGTCGGCAGGGTGGACGGGAAGGCCTCCAGCGACTCGGCGATCTCGACCTGCGCCTCCTCCTGCACGCGGGCGCGCTCCAGCAGGACGGGCAGCTGGCCGATGTTGTGCGTGCCGAAGACGACGTCCACCCAGGGCGCCTTCTTCACGATGGTGTCGCGGTCCTTCTGCGCGAGGCAGCCGCCGACCGCGATCTGCATGCCGGGCCGCGAGGCCTTCCTCGGCGCGAGGCGGCCGAGGTTGCCGTACAGCCGGTTGTCGGCGTTCTCCCGCACCGCGCAGGTGTTGAACACGACCACGTCGGCGTCCCCGTCCGCCCCCTCGGGCGCCCGCACGTATCCGGCCTCTTCGAGCAGCCCGGCCAGGCGCTCGGAATCGTGGACGTTCATCTGGCACCCATAGGTGCGGATCTCGTAACTCTTGGATGCTTGAACGTCCACTGCGGGGCTCCGGTCGCTGCTGCTGGTCATGTGTCAAGGGTAGGCGGTCCCGGGAGAGCCCCTGTCGCCGTGCCTCACAGGCCCCGTCCCCGGCACCTGCGTGCCTGGAAGCGCGCGCTGCGGGCGTCCGCGGGGTGACGAGGAGGGGCGTCACGGATCTCGTCGGCCTGCGGAAACCCGGTGGAGACGCCGGGCCCGGCGTGCCTATGGTCGCGCAATGAGTAGTAGTCGCACTTTCCGGATCACCGTTCGCGGTGTCTTCGACGGTCTCACCGATGCACAGCGCGCCGCGCTGCTGGCCGACGCTGCCGCACACGACGTGCTGCGCGCCGCGTTCACGCCCGAGGGCAGCCTCACCTACGACATCGCCGCACGGCCGGCCTTCGTCTTCCGTTTCTCCGACACCGGGGAGGAAGAGGAGGACATCCTGGAGGCGACCGAGCGGGCCGAGACGACGGCGAAGGCCTGGCTCGCCGAACGCGGCTACGGCTTCAAGAACCTCCGCTCCACCGCCGAGGACCTCTCCCAGGCTCCGATGGGCAAGCGGCAGCGCCGCGCGGCGCGTACCGGGGGCGCATAGATCGACGCGTTCCGGCAGCCCATAAACTTGAGTACTCAAGGAGGCAGCAATGAGCGGGGAAGAACGCGCGGGACAGGGCGGTGAGCGGCGGCGATGAGTGACACCCTGGACGCGGCACTGCGGCTGGTACGGGCCCAGGCGGCGCTCGTGCGTCGCTTCGACTCCCGGCTGAGCGGCCTGCACGGCGTCAGCCTCGCCGACTTCACCCTGCTGCTCCGCCTGGGACAGGCACCCGGCGGCCGTATGCGCCGGGTGGACCTCGCCGAGGCACTGGGCCTGACGGCCTCCGGGGTCACGCGCGGGCTGGCTCCGCTGGAGCGGATCGGGCTGGTGACCCGCGAAGCGGATGCCCGGGACGCGCGCGTGGCCTACGCGTCACTGACCGCGACGGGCAGGCGGCGGCTGACGGAGATGCTCGCCACGGCCGAGGAGACCGCTGCCGAGCACTTCGCCGCACCGGCGTGGAGCGCCGAGGACATCGGGCTGCTCTCGACCCTGCTCACCCGCCTCGGCGGCACCGGCCTGAGCGGCCGCTGAGTCTCGAGCGGGGGCTGCGCCCACTCCTCTCTGCGCTCAATACCCTCTCTGCCCTCACTCCCTCTCTGTCCTCATTACCGTCTCCACCCCCGCTATCCCGTCTACCGCACCGGTCGCCGCCGTCCGCATCGAGGCGGCGGCCGGTCCTCAATCAGCCCCCGAACCTGGGGGTTTCGGTCTCGCCTGACTCGAACTCGCCGTGGCACAGCTCACGTTGAGGTGTGGCCGATTTGTGAGGGACCCATGGACAAGGGCATGGCATGCTCGTGGCTCACCACGAGTTACCAGCCGGTACTACCTCCAGGTAGCCCGCTCGCCCGGTGCCTCTCCGCCACCCCCCCACTCCACACAGGACCGACCATGCACAGACGCATGCGGCACAGACGTGCCCTGCTGCCCGCCTTCGCCGTGACCGCCCTCTTCCTCGCCGCGGCCTGCTCCTCGCCCGCACCGCATGCCGAGCCGTCGGCGGCCGCCGGGCACGGCCGGCACGTCGAGGTCGCCGACCAACCCGCCGACGGCACCGACCACTCGCTCGCCGTCGCCGCGGCTCCCGCCACCGCCCCTACCGCCACGGCGGGACCGGCCGGGTCCGGGCAGCGGGCCCACAGAACAGCGCTCGCCATCAGCGCCTACGACAGCCACACCCGGCGGGCCGTCCTTTCCAGCAAGCCCAACAGGCCCACCCGTCAAGGGAGTTCATCCGGCTCCCCGACGGCCTCCCCCTCCCCCTCCGTCTCTCCCTCACACTCCGCTTCCCCCTCTCCCTCCGCCACCCCCACCGGCGCCGCGCATCAGACCGCCGTCGGCGATGTGATCGCCAGTGCACCCGCGCCCGGGGCGCCGCACGGGTTGCTCGCCAAGGTCACCAAGGTGATCGGCGAGACGGACGGCGGCACCGAGGTGCAGACGGAACCCGCCACGCTCAACTCGCTGCTCGGCGACGAGACGGCGAAGGGCGCGGTGCCGGTCGACCCGTCGTCCTTCGCCGTCGACAAGCTGCTGCCCGATGTGAAGGTGTCCTGGGCGAAGGCCGGTGACGTACGCGTCGGACCGAAGGGTGCGACAGTGCCGCTCGGCAGCCTGCGGCTCGACATGAGCGCCGGCATACCGGCGGCCCAGGGCACCCCGGCCTCGGCCGCCGCCTCGGTGCACGGCTTCGTCCAGCTCGCCCCGCGGGTCGACTTCGCCTACGGCGGCAGCGGCACCGAAGTGCCGCCCGGCTCCGCCTACCTGGGCGTGTCCGGCGACTGGACCTCCGGCTGGGCGGTCAAGGGCCGGGCCGCCGTGACCACCGGCACCCCGCTGCGGATTCCATTCGCCAAGCTGCACGCCGACCCCGTCCTCCAGGTCGGGCCCGTCCCCGTCGTCGTCAACCTGGATCTGACCTGCTACCTCCAGATCAGCGGTGACGGGCAGGTCACCGTCGATGTCGAGCAGAACCTCAAGGGCGATTTCAAGGCGGGCGGCACCTTCGGCCTGACCAAGGGCTGGACGCCGGTCAGCTCCTCGGACATGACGAGCACTCCGGTGCGCGCGTCCGTCACCACGGCCGGGAGCATGAAGACGGCGCTGGGCGCCGAGGCCTCGGTCGGCCTGTACGGCACCGTCGGCGTCACCGCCGACCTGGCACCGTATCTGCGCGGCGAGGCCTCCGGCACGGTCACCGCCTCCTCCGACGGCGCCGGGGCGAAGAGCGCGGGAGCATGGGGTGTGTACGGCGGGGTCGACCTGTCCGGGGCCCTGCGGCTGCAGCTGTCCGTCTTCGGAACACCGATCGTCCAGCGGAGCATCCCGCTGGGCACCCTGAACCGCGAGTGGAAGCTGGCGGGCGGCACTCTCTGAGTGCCTCTCGGGTGGGTCAGGACGTGGCCGGTATCCAGCCCTGGTGGCGCAGTACGGACGACACGTCCGGTGCCCGGTAGTACTCCCCCTTGAGGACCTTGCCGTCGGCCCGGCGGGCGACCTGTCCGTCCGGGCCGAGCTTGCTCATGTTGGCCCGATGGATCTCGGCGATCACCTGATCGAGGTCGATGCCGTGGACGAGCGCCGTGCCGTACGCCACGTAGACCACGTCGGCCAGTTCGTGCGCGAGCTTGTCCAGCGGGCCGTCGACCGCGACCTCGGCGACCTCCGCGGCCTCCTCGGCGAGCAGCTCCCCACGGTGCGCGGCCAGTTCGGGGTCCACCTCCGTCGGCGTGCTGCGGGCGTCGAGGCCGAAGGCGCGGTGGAACTCTTGGACGAGGTCGGCGGGTGAAGTGCTCATGCGCCGACTCTAACGGCCACCACTGACAGCGCCCGGTGTCCTCCTCCCGGTCCCGGAGTGATCTCGGCCCTGGTCAGTGCCGCCCCCGGCCTGGCAGGATCGCCGCATGTCCAAGGTGTTCCCCCGGATCAGCAGACGCCGGGCGCTGTCGGCCACGGCCGCCGGTGCCGTGGTGCTCGGGCTGCTGTTGTGGTGGCTGCTACCGCTGGGCGAGGAGCCGCCGAGCGGGACGATCGTCTTCAGCACGGGCACGCCGCGAGGCGTGTACCAGGAGTACGGCGAGCGGCTGCGCGCCGAGTTCGCCAAGGACATGCCCGACCTGAAGGTGAAGCTGCTCAACAGCGCCGGTTCGCAGGAGAACGTGGAGCGCGTGGCGACCGGCAAGGCCGACTTCACCATCGCGGCGGCCGACGCGGTGGAGGCGTACGAACTGGCGCACGGCCGCGGCGCCGACCGGCTGCGCGGGGTGGCCCGGCTCTACGACGACTACGTGCATCTCATCGTGCCCGACGACTCGGACATCCGCAGTATCGCGGACCTGCGGCACAAGCGGGTGGCGACGGGCCTGCCCCACTCCGGGGTACGGCTGATCGCCGACCGGGTGCTCAAGGCCGCGGGCATCGACCCGCGCAAGGACATCACGCCGGTCGGAGACGGCATCGACACCGGGCCCGACCGGCTGGAACAGCACAAGATCGACGCCTTCTTCTGGTCGGGCGGTCTGCCCACCAGGGGACTTGTCACGCTGGCGAAGAAGTCCGCCTTCAGGTTCATACCGATCGAGGGCGACCTCGTCACCGAGCTGCACGACGAGGGCCAGCAGGCGCGCTATTACCGGGCCACCAACATCCCCGAGTCGGCCTACCCGGACGTACAGCAGGGCAGCCAGGTCCCGACGATCGCCGTGTCCAACCTCCTGATGACCCGCACGGACGTCGATCCCCGGCTGACCGAGTGGGTGACCCGCACGGTCATCAAGAGCCGCGACGGCATCGGCGCCCACGTCCACTCCGCCCAACTGGTGGACCTGCGCACCGCCATCTACACCGACCCCCTGCCTCTCCAGGAAGGCGCCCGCCGCTACTACCGCTCGGTGAAGCCGTAGCCCGATCGCCCCGGGCCCCAGCGCAGCCGACACCCGGCCGTCCCCGGATTCCCACAGCCCCGACTCCCCGGATCCTCGGATCCCCGTCGTCGGGATTCCCGGCTCCCCGGCTCCTCGTCGTCAGGATTCCCCGTGCCTGGGCACCGTCACCGTCACCCGCAGCCCGCGCGGCTCGTGGTGGGCGTAGGTGATCGAGCCGCCGCCAGCCGTGAGAAGGGCGCGGGTGATGGACAGGCCGAGGCCGGAGCCCTTGATGTTCTGGTGCCGGCCGCTGCGCCAGAACCGGTCGCCCACACGCGTGAGTTCCTCGTCGGTGAGGCCGGGGCCGGTGTCGGTGACGACGACCGTGGACATGTCGCCGTTCGAGTCGACGGTGATCTCGACCGTGCCGCCCTCGGGGGTGAACTTCACGGCGTTGTCGATCACCGCGTCCAGGGCGCTGGACAAGGTGATCGGGTCCGCCCAGCCGGTCGTGGGCGGGCAGTCCCCGGTCAGCCTGACACCCTTGGCCTCGGCGGCCGGAGACCACGCGGCGACCCGCTCCCCGGCGAGCGCGCCGATGTCGGTCAGCCTCAGGTCCGCCCCGGCGTGCTCGGCCAGCGCCAGGTCGAGCAGGTCGTCCAGGACCTGCGCGAGGCGTTTTCCCTCGGTGCGGACCGAGGCGATCTCCTCGTTGTCCTCCGGGAGTTCGAGAGCGAGCAGTTCGATGCGCAGCAGCAGCGCCGAGAGCGGGTTGCGCAGCTGGTGCGAGGCGTCCGCGACGAAGGCGCGCTGCTGCTCCAGCACGCCTTCGACGTTGTCCGCCATCTCGTTGAACGACCGGGCCAGCCGTCTGAGTTCCGGCGGCCCGCCGGCGGCCGCGACCCGTGACTTCAGGCGTCCGGTGGCGATGTCGTGCGTGGTGGCGTCCAGGATCCGTACGGGCCTGAGCACCCAGCCGGTCAGCCGCAGCGCCGCGCCGACCGCCAGCAGCATCGCCGCGCTCTCCCCGGCCCCGATGACCAGCCAGCCGCGCAGGATCCTCGAACGCATCTGCCCGGTGGGCGAGTCGGTGACCACGACCGCCACGACGTCCCCGTCCCGGATCACCGGAGAGGCGACGACCAGCCGGCTGCGCTGCCAGGGCCACACCTGCTTCGGGTCGTGGCTGCGCCGGCTGAGCAGCGCCTCGTCGAAGGCGTTCAGCACCTCCCCCGTCCGCGGTACGAACCAGTCGCCGGGCGCATTGGCCATCGCCGAACCGTTGCGGTAGAAGACGCCCGCCCTGATGCCGTAGACGCCGTAGTAGCTGTCCAGTTCGCTGCGCAGGGCCTCCAGGCGCTCGTCGGTGCTGGTGCGGCGGGACCCGCTGGGTCCGTCGGTGACGAACTGGGCGAGCGCCGCGAAGCGGGCCGTGTCGTCGATGCGGTCGACGACGACCTTCTGCTGCTGGGCGGCGGCCAGGCTGATGGCCAGCGGGAGGCCGAGGGCGAGGAGTACGGCCGCCATCAGGACGATGAGCAGCGGCAGGAGCCGTGTGCGCACCCGTCCCCGCTAGGCGGCCGGGGCGACGAGCCGGTAGCCGACGCCGCGTACGGTCTCGATCAGCGCGGGCATGCGCAGTTTGGCGCGCAGGGAGGCGACGTGCACCTCCAGGGTGCGGCCGGTGCCCTCCCAGCTGGTGCGCCAGACCTCGCTGATGATCTGTTCCCGCCGGAAGACGACGCCGGGGCGCTGCGCGAGCAGGGCGAGCAGGTCGAACTCCTTGCGGGTCAGTTGGATGTTCGAACCGTCCACCGTGACCTGCCGGGTGGGCAGTTCGATACGCACGGGACCGAGCAGCAGGGAGTCGTCGCCGCCGGGGCCCGTGTCCTCGTGGACGGTGCGCCGGCTGACGGCGTGGATACGGGCGAGCAGTTCCCCAGTGTCGTACGGCTTCACCACGTAGTCGTCGGCGCCGAGGTTGAGGCCGTGGATGCGGGAGCGGACGTCGGAGCGGGCGGTGACCATGATCACCGGGGTGCTGGTGCGTTTGCGGATCTTGCCGCAGACCTCGTAGCCGTCCTGGTCGGGCAGGCCGAGGTCGAGCAGGACCACGCCGAAACCGTTGCCCTCGGGGACGAGCGCCTGGAGGGCCTCCTCGCCGCTGCGCGCGTGAGTGACGTCGAAGCCGTGTCGTGCGAGTACGGCCGACAGAGCCGCGGCGACATGGTTGTCGTCCTCGACGAGCAGCAGTCTCATCCCGGCCCCCTCCGGTTAAGCGGTCGTACGGTCTGGGTTCGCGTGCGCCGTGTAGTCCGCACGCGCGCGTGCACCATGGCAGTGACGCCGATGGACAAGGACGGCGTCAAGAGCGTTCCGGTTGCCCGTCGCTTCCGTTATCCGGCCGATACGCACACGGGCGACAAGTGCTACAACACGTGTCCGATTGCTATCGGATCGTGATGCTCAGATCTCCCTCAGATGTGATGACGCAGGTCACAGCCGCTCACTACTGTCCTCCGAAACCGAGGAGGACGGAGCCTGAGAGCGATGACCAATGTATCGGTGGCCAAGGAAGACCGGGCCGCATCCGACGAACTGGTCGTCCTGAAGAGCGTCAACAAGCACTTCGGCGCGTTGCACGTACTCCAGGACATCGACCTGACGATCGCCCGCGGCGAGGTCGTCGTGGTCATCGGGCCCTCCGGGTCCGGAAAGTCGACCCTGTGCCGCACCATCAACCGCCTGGAGACGATCGACTCGGGCACCATCGCGATCGACGGAAAGCCGCTGCCCCAGGAGGGCAAGGAGCTGGCCCGGCTGCGGGCGGACGTCGGGATGGTCTTCCAGTCCTTCAACCTGTTCGCGCACAAGACCGTGCTCGAGAACGTGATGCTGGGGCAGCTCAAGGTCCGCAAGACGGAGAAGAAGCAGGCCGAGGAGAAGGCCAGGTCGCTGCTCGACCGGGTCGGCGTGGGCACCCAGGCCGACAAGTACCCCGCCCAGCTCTCCGGCGGCCAGCAGCAGCGCGTCGCCATCGCGCGGGCGCTGGCGATGGGCCCGAAGGTCATGCTCTTCGACGAGCCGACCTCCGCTCTCGACCCCGAGATGATCAACGAGGTCCTCGAGGTCATGCAGCAGCTCGCCCGCGAGGGCATGACGATGGTCGTCGTCACGCACGAGATGGGTTTCGCACGATCGGCTGCCAACCGGGTCGTCTTCATGGCCGACGGCCGGATCGTCGAAGAGGCTGCGCCCGACCAGTTCTTCAGCAACCCGCGCAGTGACCGGGCCAAGGACTTCCTGTCCAAGATCCTGCACCACTGACGGTGCGCGCCGGGCCCTCGACGCCCTGGGTCGCCTTTTCCAACGGACCTCGTTTCTCACCACTCAAAGGATGTTCAGCATGAAGCTCCGCAAGGTCACCGCCGCCTCGGCCGTCGCCCTCGCCCTCGCCGTGACCGCCACCGCGTGCGGCGGCAACAACTCGAACAGCGGCTCGGGTGGCGGCAGCGGCAAGATCAAGATCGGTATCAAGTTCGACCAGCCGGGCCTGGGCCTGAAGCAGCCCGACGGCAGCTACTCGGGCTTCGACGTGGACGTGGCCACCTACGTCGCCAAGCAGCTCGGCTACAAGGCGAGCGACATCCAGTGGGTGGAGACCAAGAGCGCCGACCGTGAGAACGCGCTGCAGCGCGGTGACGTGAAGTTCATCGCCGCCACCTACTCGATCACCGACAAGCGCAAGGCCAAGGTCGACTTCGCCGGTCCGTATCTGCTGGCCCACCAGGACCTGCTGCTCAAGAAGGACTCGAAGATCGCCAAGGGCACGGACCTCAACGGCAAGAACCTGTGCTCCGTGACCGGCTCCACCTCGGCACAGAACATCCACGACACGATCGCCCCGCACTCCAACCTGAAGGAACTCAGCTCCTACTCGGAGTGCATCGCGAGCCTCCAGAGCGGCGCGGTGGACGCGGTGACCACCGATGACTCGATCCTCGCGGGCTACGCCGCGCAGGACAAGTACAAGGGCCAGTTCAAGCTCGCCGGTCTGAAGCTCAGCAACGAGAACTACGGCATCGGCGTCAAGAAGGGCGACTCCGCGACCCTCGACAAGATCAACAAGGCGCTGGAGAAGATGGTCAGCGACGGCTCCTGGAAGGCCGCCGTGGAGAAGAACTTCGGCCCGGCGAGCTACAAGAACGAGCCCGCGCCGAAGATCGGCCAGATCGTCAAGTAACGCGGAACTCCGCCGGCGCTCGCTCCGGCGGGTGACGCAGGGTCCTGAAGGCGCGCCGCCGCCGCTTTCCCGGCGGCGCGCCCCGCCCTCCACGTACGCCACACACCCGGAAGCGCGGGAGATCGTGTTCGACTTTCTTCATGGTTACGACGTCCTAGGGGCGTTCTGGATGACGGTGAAACTCACCGTCCTCTCCGCGGTCGGCTCCCTGGTCTGGGGCACCCTGCTGGCCGCGATGCGGGTCAGTCCGGTCCCGATGATGCGCGGGTTCGGCACCCTCTATGTGAACATCGTCCGCAACATCCCGCTGACGATCATCATCCTGTTCACCTCGCTCGGTCTCGCCGACATCTTCCGCGTGACGCTGGGCGCCTCCGACTTCAAGGTCCAGGGCTTTCGCCTGGCCATCCTCGGGCTCATCGCCTACACCGCCGCCTTCGTGTGCGAGGCGATCCGCTCCGGCATCAACACCGTGCCGGTCGGCCAGGCCGAAGCCGCCCGTGCGATCGGGCTCAACTTCAGCCAGACCCTGCGCCTGATCGTGCTGCCCCAGGCGTTCCGCGCGGTCATCGGCCCGCTGGCCAACGTCCTGATCGCCCTGACGAAGAACACCACCGTCGCGGCCGCCATCGGCGTCGCCGAGGCCGCGACCCTCATGAAGACCATGATCGAGAACGAGGCACAGACCCTGGCCATCGGCGCCGTCTTCGCCCTCGGGTTCGTGATCCTGACCCTGCCCGTCGGCCTGATCCTGGGCTGGCTCGGCAAGCGACTGGCGGTGAAGCGATGAGCTCCGTCCTCTACGACACTCCCGGCCCCCGCGCCAAGCGGCGCAACGCCCTCCTGTCCGTCGTCTTCCTCGTCCTGCTCGCCGCGCTGGTCTGGTGGGTCTGGAAGACGATGGACGACAAGCAGCAGCTGCGCTGGGACCTGTGGCAGCCGTTCACCACATCCGAGGCCTGGACGACGTACCTCCTGCCAGGACTCGTCAACACCCTCAAGGCGGCGGCGCTGTCCATGGTGATCGCCCTTCCGCTCGGCGCCGTCTTCGGTATCGCCCGGCTGTCGGACCACCGCTGGGTGCGCATCGTGGCGAGTGTGGTGGTCGAGTTCTTCCGGGCCATCCCGGTCCTGCTGCTGATGCTGTTCGCCAACGAGTTCTACAACCGCTACACGCAGGTCAACAGCGACGACCGGCCCCTGTACGCGGTGGTCACCGGCCTGGTGCTCTACAACGCCTCGGTGCTCGCCGAGGTCGTGCGGGCCGGCATCCTGGCCCTGCCCAAGGGCCAGACGGAGGCGGCGTACGCCATCGGCCTGCGCAAGGGGCAGACGATGACCGGCATCCTGCTCCCGCAGGCGGTCACCGCCATGCTGCCGGCCATCGTCAGCCAGCTCGTGGTCATCGTGAAGGACACGGCGCTGGGCGGTGTGATGCTCGGCTACGCCGAACTGCTGAGCGAGCGCGGCACGCTCGCGGCCAACTACGCCAACGTCATCGCCAGCTTCACCGTCGTGGCGGTCATCTACATCGTGCTCAACTTCGCCCTGACGTCCTTCGCGAGCTGGCTGGAGCGCAGGCTGCGGCGCAGCAAGCGCAGCACGGGCGCGGTGCTCGGCGCGGAGGACATGGAGGAGCTGAACCCGGCGGCGGTGGGCGGCGCCTTCGGGACCGGAAGCGCGGTCTGACGGCTCGTCATTGACCCATACGGCTCCCGGGGGCAGCGGCATGATCGCCACTGCCCCCGGTCACTTGACGCAAACTCTGCCAATGGGTTGCATACGTTCTGTGATCGTGCACCCCGCTTCACCTTCTTGTGAACCGCCATCCGTCAAGGCATCGCCGCGGGCAGGGGGCACCACGCCGTGGACCCGGTGATCATCGTCGGAGCGGGGCCCGTCGGGCTCACGCTCGCCCTGGCGCTGGCCCGTCAGGAAGTGCCGACCGTCGTCCTGGACGAGGGCCCCGGCAAGGACGAGCCCCGCCCGGCGCGCACCGTCGTGCTGCGCGAGGACACGGCCGCGCTGATGGAGCGGCTGACCGGAATGGCGCTCGGCGAGCAGGGCGTGCGCTGGGCCGGATGGCGCTCCCTGCGGCGCAGGCAGGTGATGAGCGAGATCACCTTCGCCGAGTCGGACCCCGCCGCCCCGCTGCACATCGCCCAGCATGTCCTCACGGGCGCCCTGCGCGCGGCCCTCGCCGACCAGCCGCTGGTGAAGACGGCCGTGGACCATCGCCTGGACGCGATCGAGCAGGACCGTTCCGGCGTCACCGCGCACACCCGCGGCGCAAACGGCACCTGGTGGCGCGGCAGTTACCTGGTCGGCTGCGACGGACCGCGCTCCACCGTGCGCAAACTCCAGGACATCCGCTTCCCGGGGCGTACGGCGGTGGAACGGCACGCGGTCGCCGCGCTGCGCGCGGAACTTCCGTGGGAGGGCCAGACGTTGCTCCATCGGATGCCGCCGTGGCGGCAGTCCGGGCCCTCGGCCGGGGAGGTGACCGCCCGCCCCCTCCCGGACAGCGTGTGGCGCCTGGACTGGCTGCTGCCACCGGGCAAGGACCTGGTCACGCCCGAGACCCTGGTGGCCCGGATCCGCGAGACGCTCGCGGGCTGGACGGAGGGCTCCACACCGGCGTACGACCTGCTCGACACCGGTGTCCACACGGTGCACCACCGGCTCGCCCGCCGCTGGCGCGCGGGCCGGGTCTTCCTCGCCGGGGACGCGGCCCATCTGCTCGGCGCGCTCGGCGCCCAGGGGCTGGACGAAGGCCTCAGGGACGCCGACAACCTCGCCTGGAAGCTGGCCGCGGCCTGGCACCACGGCCCGCACGAGGCCCTGCTGGACAGCTACCAGGCCGAGCGGCGCGCGGTGGTCACCGCACGACTGCGCGCCGCCGACCAGGTGCTGCCGGTGCTGCGCGGCTCCGGCGGGCTGCGCCAGATCGTCCCCGGCGCGGCGCGGGGCCACGACGCGCTGCTCACGGACGGTCATCTGGGGCGCGGGTCGCTGGGTGCGCCGGGGGTGTACGCGGACTCCCCGCTCGCGCCCGGGCAGCTGGAGGGCGAGATCCCGGTCGACACCCCGCGCGGCGCACTGGTCACCGATGTACGGGTCACCGCGGAGGACGGTTCCTTCGTGCACCTGCGCGACCGGTTCAGCCGCGGCGCCCTGCTCGTCGTCCTGATCGCGCCAGGTACGGGCGTGTGGGACCGCAAGCACTGGGCGTCCGCCGGGATCATGCCCCGGCTCGCTGCGGCCGTGACGGCGCTGCCCCACCCCGCCGAGCTGCTGGTCGCCGAGAGCTACCCGGGTGCGCCGGCGCACAGTGTGCTGCTCGTGCGCCCCGACGGCCACTTGGTCACCGTGCTGAGCGGGGTCCGTCCGGCGGTGCTGTACGCGGCGGCGGAGGCAGCGGTGGGCAGCCCGGCGAAGGAGGCGGCACAGGCGGCCTCCGGCGCGCGCTGAGCCGGGGGCCGTCACCCTCTGTCCACATGGTGACGGTGAGTTGACCGAAGGGCACGCTCATGCTGTACTCCGGACCATGACCGACACCTGTGTGCGCCTGTGGCGGAGGGTCCACATGGACCTCGTCCGCTACGCGGGCTGCGTGTGTCGCCCGTCCTGCTGAATTCGCATCCCTCTTCCTTCCCGGCGCCGTCGTGCGCCCGTTCCGCGAACGCATCTCAGGACGGTGTACGTGTCTGTCTCCCCTGTTCCCGTGTCCCCTGCCGTCGGCTCGGCGCCCACCCAGGCGGACCTCCTCGATTTCGTACGGCGCACGGCCGCCGACGCCGAGCTGATCGCCTCCCTGCCGCTCGACCCGGAGGGCCGCACCTGGGTGCGGCTGGAGGGTCCGGGTGGCAGCGAGGCATGGCTGATCGGCTGGCCGCCCGGCGCCGGCACCGGCTGGCACGACCACGCCGACTCGGTCGGCGCCTTCCTCACGGCCTCCGGCGCGCTCAAGGAGAACTCACTCGCGACCCGGCTGCCGACCGACGGCTGGAAGACCCTGGAACTCACCGAGGGCGTGGACCGCGAACGCCGGCTGCCCGCCGGCGAGGGCCGCGCCTTCGGCCACCACCATGTCCACGAGGTCCTCAACGACTCCCGCGACGCGCACGCGATCTCCGTGCACGCCTACTACCCGCCCCTGCCACGCATCCGCCGCTACAGCCGCGCCGGTCATGTACTCCGCCTCGAGCAGGTCGAACGCCCGGAGGACTGGCAGTGAGCGGCACGGCGGAGACGGCACGGGCAGGTGCCGTGGTGCAGGCCGGCAACACCGGAAGGGCGGCCGGCCGAGGTGAAGAACGGCCGGTCGGCATAGACGGGTTGCTGGACCAGGTACGGGCGGGCTACCGGCGCATCGGGGCTCGGGAGGCGCACGAGGCGGCTCGGAAGGGCGAGGCGCTGCTGGTCGACATCCGGTACGCGGCCCTGCGCGAGCGGGACGGGCTGATTCCCGGTGCGCTCGTCGTCGAGCGCAACGAACTGGAGTGGCGCCTCGACCCCCAGGGCAGCCACCGCGTCCCCGAGGCCACCGGCCACGACCTGCGCGTCGTCGTGGTCTGCAACGAGGGCTACGCCTCCAGCCTCGCCGCCGCCTCCCTCCACCAACTGGGCCTGCACCGGGCGACGGACCTGGTGGGCGGCTTCCAGGCATGGCGGACGGAGGGACTCCCGGTGGAGCCGGCGGCGTCCTGAGCCGGCGCCGGCCCGGGGAACCCGGCAAACGGTGACGACACCGGCAGCCGTACGGAACCCCCTTGCCCGGCGCGAGGGTTCCGTACGGCTGCCCTCCTCCTACTCCTTCGCCGTGGCCACCGTCACCGCCCGCACCCGAAGCGCCGCCCGCCCGGGAACCGCACTGGCCACGAGTGCGAGAAGACCGGCGACGCCGACGACGGTGACGTAGAGCAGGGGCGTGGCCGAGGGCGCCGCCCGGCCCGTCATCCCCACGCTGAACGCGGTGAGTACGGCGAGAGCGATACCGCTGCCGAGCGAGGTGGCGAGGAGCAGTACGGACAGCGCCTCGGTGCGCAGCATGCGCAGCACCTGACGGCGGGTCGCGCCGGCGAGGCGGAGCAGGGCGAACTCCCGGACACGCTCTGCGACCGACATGGCCAGCGTGTTGACGACGGCGATGGCGGCGAACGCCAGCACGAGCCCCATGGCGAGATAGTTGACCTCGGCGTTCGCCTGCTGACGGTCGGCCTGCAGGGTGTCGGCATCGGCCGGCGAAAGAATCCGCAGACCCGGGAACTCACGGAGCGTAGTCGCGAGTTGTGTCTGTGTACGGGTCGTGCTGACGAGGACGGAGGAGGCGAGCGGGTTGTCGACGTGGCGGGCGATGAGGTCGTGGTCGAAGGTGAAGTCGCCGAAGCCGAGACCCCGGGCATAGACGGCGGCGACGGTGAGCGTGGCGGGCGTCCCGTCGCCGAGGGTGAGTTTCAGGGCACTTCCGGGCTTCAAGTGATGCTGTCCCGCCGCCAGTTGGCTGACCGCGACCGTGTGCCGGCCGAGCCGGTCGAGGGAGCCGGCCGTGACCTGCGGATCCCAGGTGCGGGTCAGGCCTGCCGGGGTGAGGCCTTGCGCGGGGTACTTGTCGAGGCCGACGCGGACGGTCGTACGGACGACTTCGGTGGCGGTGTCGTGCCCGGCACGCAGCCTCTGCGCCGCCTCGCCGGGGACGCCGGGCCCCTGCGCGGCGACGACCCAGTCGGCTCGGACACCGTCCCAGACCTGGCTGCGGGCAGCGTCGGCGAGGGTGGACTGGACGAACAGGACGGTGCAGGTCATGCCGACGAGCAAGGTGAGGGGGGTGACGACGGAGGCCATACGGGCGGCGTTGCCGCGCAGATTGGCGGTGGCGAGGCGGCCGCCGTGACCGGTGAGCCGGAGCGGGCCGGCGAGCAGCAGCGCGGCCGCCTTGACCAGCAGGGGACCGAGCAGCGCGACGGAGGTGGACAGGACGACGACGGCGAGGAAGGTCACGGGAGTCGAGGCGGGTTCGGTGCGCAGGGAGGTGAGGACGGCGACGAGGACGACTCCACCGGCGAGAAGCAGCAGTCCGGCGACGATCCGGCCCCAGGCAGGACGACTCCGTTCGGTCCTGGCTTCGGCCAGAGCCTCGGCCGGGCGGATCCGGGCGATCCTGCGGGAGGCGATCCGGGCGGCGGCCCAGGCGCCGAGCAGGGTGGCAGCGAGGGCGGCGAGCGGCGGGAAGACACTGACGGTGTGCTCGAGTGTGGCGGGTACGGCGCCAAGGGCGACGAACCTGGAGTGCAGCCAGCCACCGAGCGGCAGCCCGAGCAGCGCGCCCGCCGTGCCCGCCGCCGCTCCGACGATCAGCGCCTCCCTGCCGAGCAGCTTGCGGATCTGTCCGGGCGTGGCGGCGATGGCGCGGAGCAGTGCGAGTTCACGGTGGCGCTGCTGCACGGTGAGTGCGAAGGTGCCGACGACCACGAGCACCGCCACCAGCAGCGAGGTTCCGCCCATGGCGCCGCCCATGCTGACCAGCCGGGTGCGGGCGGCAGCCGCGTCCAGGAACTCGACGGGGCCCCGGGCCGCTCCCGCGCTGACCTGGGCGGTGGTGCCGTGCAGCGCCCGCGCCACGGCGTCGCGCACCCGCTCGGGGTCGGCCCCCTGCACGGGCAGCACCCCGAAGGCGCTGACCTGCCCCGGGTGCGCGGCCAGCCGGCGGGCCTCGGCGGCGGAGAAGAAGAGAGACGTCTGGTGGCGTACGGCGGTGGCCGGGGCGGCGATACCGGTGATGCGATAGCTGCGCGGGGTCTGCGTCGACTGCAGGGTGAGCCCGTCACCGGGCCGCAGCCGGGCCCGTGCGGCGAGGTCGCTGTCGATGACCAGGTCGGCGCCGGACCTGGGCGCGCTGCCGGTGATCAGCCGGTACGGCGTCAGTGCGGCGGAGTCCCAGGCGTGCCCGTAGGCGGTACGGCCGCCGGTGCTGGCCGGGGACAACGGCTGGGCGAGGAAGTTGAGTTCGGGCACGACCTGGGCCACGCCGGGGACGTGGGCGAGTCTGGTCCGCAGCCGCTCGGAGAGCCAGGCGCGCTCGGCGATGGGCTTCGCCTTGTGCTTGACCTTGGTCTTGCCCTTCTTGTGCTTGACGGTGGTCTGGTGCACGTACTGGTCGCCGGAGACCACGACGGGTGCGGCGGCGTAACGCTCGGTGCGGATGGTGCCGCGCAGGCCGGTGTCGAGGAGGGTGCCGCAGGCGGTGATCAGAGCGGCCGCGCACATCAGCGCGAGAAAGGCGCCGAGAAATCCCGCCTTCCGGGCGCGGACTGTCCTGAGGGCGTATCGCAGCATCATCGGGCGGGCTCTCTTCTGTTGTACGCGTCGGCTGGGTCGTACACGGCCGGCCCTCGGGCGGGTGTGCGTGCCGTGGTCCGGAGCGTGCGTACAGACTCGCCCCGCCCGCGCCCGGGGGTCACTGCGGTGCCCTGGTGTCTTCGGCTGGGGTTAACCCCCTTGCGGCTCCTTGGAGTTCAGAGACCGGAGCCCTCGCCCCATCCGCCAAGCCCCCCGGCCCGAGGACTCAGAAGTCGCCTTCTCCGAGGAACTCCGTGTCCTCGCCCTCTTCCTCCAGAGCCCGGCGCACGACGCGGAGAGCCATGCCCTCGGGATAGCCCTTGCGGGCGAGCATGCCGGCAAGGCGGCGGAGCCGCTTGTCGCGGTCGAGGCCACGGGTGGCGCTCAGCTTCCGGTCCACCAGCTCGCGGGCCGTCGCTTCCTCCTGCTCGGAGTCGAGCTGGGAGACGGCCTCGTCGATGAGCGCCGAGTCGACGCCCTTGGTGCGCAGTTCCCGGGCGAGCGCCCGCCGCGCGAGTCCCCGGCCATGGTGCCGGGACTCCACCCAGGCGTCCGCGAACGCGCTGTCGTTGATCAGCCCGACCTCCTCGAACCGCGACAGCACCTCCTCGGCCACATCCTCGGGGATCTCCCGCTTGCGCAGGGCGTCCGCGAGTTGCTTGCGGGTGCGCGGGGTCCCGGTGAGCAGGCGCAGGCAGATCGCCCGTGCCCGCTCAGCCAGGTCCCCTGAAGACTCCCCCCGCTCGGCCCTCGACGAGGAAGGGGGGCCTTCGTCCTCACCGGGCGCGTCCCCGAAGCCGCGCCGCCGTCGGCCCCGCCCCCGGCCGCCCCGCGGGCCGACGCCATTGCCGGAGCCACGACCTGAGCCGCGGCCGGACGAGCCGCCCCCGTACGGCCCCTCGCCCGGGTCGCCCGGGTGGGCAGCGCCGGCGTCTTCCCCGTATCCCCCGCTTCCACGGTGGTCGCCGCGCCCGTCGTCAGCGTCGAAACCCGCGTAGCCGTCGTCCCTGTGTCCGTCGTCCCGGTATCCGTCGTCACCGCCCGGGGCGGGGTCCGGGTAGCCCCCGGCGCCCCTCCCCCGTGGGGCACCGGGGGTGGCGTACTCGTACTCGGCCCAGTCGGTTCGTCGTGTCACGGGTCAGCTCTTGGCTGCGGCGGCCTTGGGCTTGGCGGTCTTGGCGGCGGCCGGGGTGGACACCGTCTTGGTGTCGTCGGCGGCCGCGGTGGTGACCGCGGCGTCCGCGCCGGGCTCGACGGCGGGCTCCTCCGGCCGGACACCGACGCCCAGCTTCTCCTTGATCTTCTTCTCGATCTCGTTGGCCAGGTCGGGGTTGTCCTTGAGGAAGTTGCGCGCGTTCTCCTTGCCCTGGCCGAGCTGGTCGCCCTCGTACGTGTACCAGGCGCCGGCCTTGCGGACGAAGCCGTGCTCCACGCCCATGTCGATCAGACCGCCCTCGCGGCTGATGCCCTGGCCGTAGAGGATGTCGAACTCGGCCTGCTTGAAGGGCGGCGCGACCTTGTTCTTGACGACCTTGCAGCGGGTGCGGTTGCCGACCGCCTCGGTGCCGTCCTTCAGGGTCTCGATGCGGCGGATGTCGATACGCACCGAGGCGTAGAACTTCAGTGCGCGGCCACCGGTCGTGGTCTCCGGGGAGCCGAACATCACGCCGATCTTCTCGCGGAGCTGGTTGATGAAGATCGCGGTGGTCTTGGACTGGTTGAGCGCGCTGGTGATCTTCCGGAGCGCCTGGCTCATCAGGCGGGCCTGCAGACCCACGTGGCTGTCGCCCATCTCGCCCTCGATCTCCGCGCGCGGGACGAGCGCGGCGACGGAGTCGATGACGATGAGGTCGAGGGCGCCGGAGCGGACCAGCATGTCCACGATCTCCAGGGCCTGCTCGCCGTTGTCCGGCTGGGAGAGGATCAGGTTGTCGATGTCGACGCCGAGCTTGCGCGCGTACTCGGGGTCGAGGGCGTGCTCCGCGTCCACGAACGCCACCTGGCCGCCGGCCTTCTGGGCGTTGGCCACGGCGTGCAGGGTCAGGGTCGTCTTACCGGAGGACTCCGGTCCGTAGATCTCCACGACACGGCCGCGCGGCAGGCCACCGACGCCGAGGGCGACGTCGAGTGCGGTCGACCCGGTCGGGATGACCTCGATGGGCTCCTTGGACCGCTCGCCCATGCGCATGACCGCGCCCTTGCCGAATTGCCGTTCAATCTGCGCGAGCGCGGCGTCGAGCGCCTTCTCGCGGTCGGTTCCTGCCATGGGTTCCACCCGGTTTGCTTGAGTCGATCGCTTCACGTCAAAGACGCTAACGCCTGCCACTGACAATGCGCCCCGACGCAGGCCCAGCCTGTGGATAACCGAGGGGCTTCTCCCTGCAAAACGGGATGAAAGCCACTGCCGAGAGCTTCGCCTGCGCCCCATGAGAATGGATGTTCGATTTTTGTGTCAAGCGCATCACGGAGCACGGAGGCCAAGGTTCAGCGGGCCGAGACCGGGATCACCGCAGGGATCGTTCGGGATCTGCTGCGCGACCAGCACCCCGATCCGGCCGATCGCCCGTTGCGGCTCGGCGCGCGCGGCTGGGACAACCAGCTGTGGCGGCTCGGCGACGACCTGGCCGTCCGGCTGCCCTGGGCGACGCGGTCCGCGGACGTACTGCTGCGCAAGGAGTACGCCTGGCTGCCCGCCCTCGCCCCACGCCTTCCCCTGCCGGCCCCCGTCCCGCAGCGCCTCGGCGAGCCCTCCGAGCGCTTTCCGCGCCCCTGGATCGTCACCACATGGGTGCCGGGCGGGGCCGGGGCGGGCCGCTGGCCGAGCGCGCCGTGCAGTTCGCCGAGCGCCTCGCCTCGGCCACCGAGCTGGGGCTGATCCCCGACCCCGGCGCCGTACGCGCGGTCTGGGAGGACGCCGTCGCCGCGCCCGCCTGGACGGGTCCGGCCCTGTGGCTCCACGGCGACCTGCATCCGGCCAACGTCCCCACCGCGGACGGCTCTTTCTGCGGCGTGATCGACTTCGGCGACCTCTGTACGGGCGATCCGGGCCTGCGACCTCGCCGCCGCTTGGACACTCCTGCCGGACGGCGCCGCCGAGCGCTTCCACGGCGTCTACCGGCCCGCCCCGGACCCCGCGGTCCCGCGCCGCGCCGGGGCTGGGCGGTGCCGCAGCCCTCAGCGGCATGCTCATCGGAGAGGCCGGCGTCCACGGCCGCCCGGGCGGCGAGCCCAGCTGGGGCCCACCCGCCCGGGCCGCGCTGGGACGCCTTGCCGGTCGCCGAAGCGGTTGAGCAGGCGCCGTTGGCACAGTGGCTCTCGGTGTCCCCGGTCCGGCAACGGCGCCGCTACTCCCCGAGTCGTACCGCGGGTGCCTTCGGCCGGACGACGACCGCGGAGCCGCTCCCCGGGAGCCTTGGCCCATGGAGAATCCGCGCGTCGTCGACCGCCTCTGTCAAACGACAGGGCTGCTGCTCGTGCTGTCCGGTCTCGTGCACCTGGTGGTGTTCGCGGTCGACGGCGGCCCCTGGGACGGCCCCGTCTTCTGGCGCAAGCCCGTCACCTTCGGGCTCTCCTTCGGGTTGACGCTGATCGCGCTCACCTGGGTCACGTCGTACCTGCGCCTCAGCCCGCGGCTGCGCTCGGTGCTGCTGCTCGTCTTCGCCGCCGACTGCGTGGTGGAGGTCGGCGGGATCACTCTCCAGGCGTGGCGCCGGGTGCCCTCGCACCTGAACATGGAGACCCCCTTCGACACGGCGGTGTCCATGACGCTCGCGGTGGGCGGCGGTGTCCTCGTCGCCCTGCTCACGGTCTTCGCCGTGGTGTCCTTCCGGCACCGACCGGCGGGCCCTGCCGGCATGCCGCTCGCGATCCGCTCCGGGTTCGCGATCCTGCTGGTGGCGCTGGCCTCCGGGGCGGCGATGATCGCGCGCGGGGTCGTGCTGACGAGGACCGGCCACCAGGAGGCCGCCTACCACTCGACGGCCCCGCTCAAGCCCCTGCACGGCGTGAGCCTGCACGCCGTGCTCGTCCTGCCCGCGCTGGCCTGGCTGCTCTCGCGCTCACCCTGGAGCGAACGGACCCGCCGACGGATCGTGGCCGCGGCCGTCGGCTGTTACGCGGCGGCCGTCGTCGGCGCGGGGGTGTGGGCGGTGCTGACGTACTGAAGACAGGCAAGGCAGAACCGAAGCGGCGCCGGCCTACGACGACTCCTGCGGTTCCGGCTGTGGGGCCCGCGGGCCGCGTATGCGCGCCAGTACCCCGGAGCCGCCCGGCCCCCGGCCGCGTCGCCCGTGCACTCTCAGCTCGTCCGTGACGACGTACCGCTTCGCATACGCCCCCATGCGACGGGCAGCACGTGGGAGCCTGGGCGCTTCAGTGCCGCTCACCCGGCACGTCCATGACCGTGCAGACCACGCGCCACACGTCCTTCGCGGCCCAGCCGGCGTCCAGCGCCTCGTTCACCGTGTGCCCGTCCAACTCCGACATGACGTGATCGCGCGCGAAGGTGTCGGCGTACCCCGGACCGAAGTGTTCCGCCATCCGCTGCCAGAAGACCGTCAACCGCATGACTCCAGTATCCCGCCCCTGGGGGTGGGCCCCGGCAGGGAGCCCTTGCCGAGACCGCTTTCCGTCCTACGGTCTGACGCATGTCCGAAACAGGAGCTTCCCCACTCCCCTCCACGGCCCCGGCGCGGTCCCCGCTCTTCCGCGCCGAGCAGTTCGTGTGGCTCACCGCGCGCGTGCTGGAGCAGCGCCTCTTCGCGCACCACTTCCTGCACGGCACCCCGGACGCGGTGGAAACGGCACTGGACGCATACCGCAACGAGGACGGCGGGTACGGGCACGGGCTGGAGCCCGATCTGCGCGGCCCCGTGAGCCAGCCCCTGCACACCGCGCACGCGCTGGGCGTCCTGGACGCCATCGGGCGCTGCGGCGGGCAGCGGGTCGAGCGGGTCTGCCGCTATCTGACGTCGGTCTCCACCGCGGACGGCGCCCTGCCGGCGGTCCATCCCCGTCAGCGCGGCTATCCGACGGCACCGTTCGTCCCGGTCGTCGACGACCCTCCCAGCGAGCTGCTCGCCACCGGACCGGTGGTCGGGGTGCTGCACCGCAACGAGGTGTGGCACGCCTGGCTGTTCCGGGCCACCGACTTCTGCTGGCGGGCCGTGGAGTCCCTGGACAAGTCCCATCCGTACGAGGTGGAGGCCGCCGTGGCCTTCCTGGACTCCGCTCCCGACCGCTCGCGTGCGGAGGCCGCCGCGGACCGGCTCGGCCGCATGGTGCGGGAGCAACGGCTCGCGGCCCTGGACCCGGACCGGCTCGACGCGTATCCGGTGGCCTCCGGCTATGCCCCCGGCGAGCACCACTTCCCGCACGACTTCGCCAGGAGTCCGGAGTCACTCGCGCGCGCGTGGTTCACGGACGACGAGATGGCACGCTCCCTGGACCACCTGGCCGCCGAGCAACAGGACGACGGCGGCTGGCCGGCCCTTCCCCACTGTCCGAACCGCGGGTGGTACCCCCGGCGCCCATGGGCGCCGGCCCCCGCGCTGGAGTCACGTGCCCTGGTGACGATCGAGGCACTGCGCATCCTTCGGGCGTACGGCCGCTTCGTGGGCTGAGCCGTCCGGCATCGACGTCGGTCGGTCCGGCATCACCCACCGACGCCCGTACGCCCGCCGTCACCACCACGGCCGCTGCGACGACCATCAGGAACGGCGAGAGCAGCATCGGTCCGGGTTGACCATTCGCGCCCGCGATCACGTCGGTGCCGTGGTGGTGGGTGTGCGCGCTTCGCCGGCCGACGCCCACCCCTTTCCCCACCCGTCCGTTCCCCGCCCCACCCGTGCCCCGCCCCACCGGCGGCGACCGGGCCGCGCCTGCTCCTCACCGCAGGACGTTTTCCCAGGTCAGCACGATTGTCAGTGGCCGGGTGCAGGATGGACGCATGGTCAGCTCCGCACACCGAGCCCTCGACGGCTTCTCACCCGCGACCCGCGGCTGGTTCACGGGGGCGTTCTCCGCGCCCACCGCGGCCCAGGCGGGCGCGTGGCAGGCCATCGGCGCGGGCTCGGACGTGCTGGTGGTGGCCCCGACCGGCTCGGGCAAGACGCTGGCCGCGTTCCTCGCCGCCCTGGACCAGCTCGCCTCCACCCCGCCCCCGGCCGACCCGAAGAAACGCTGCCGGGTTCTGTACGTGTCCCCGCTGAAGGCCCTCGCGGTCGACGTCGAGCGCAATCTGCGCAGCCCGCTGACCGGCATCCGCCAGGAGTCCGTGCGCCTGGGCCTGCCCGAGCCCGAGGCCAGGGTCGGCATCCGCTCCGGTGACACCCCGGCCGCCGAGCGGCGCGCGCTGTCCACGCGTCCGCCGGACATCCTGATCACCACCCCCGAGTCGCTGTTCCTGATGCTGACCTCGGCCACGCGCGATGCTCTGACGGGCGTGGAGACAGTGATCCTGGACGAGGTGCACGCGGTCGCGGGCACCAAGCGCGGCGCCCATCTTGCGCTCTCCCTGGAGCGGCTCGACGAGCTGCTGCCGAGGCCGGCCCGGCGGATCGGTCTCTCGGCCACCGTCCGCCCGGTGGACGAGGTGGCCCGGTATCTCTCGCCGCGCCGCAAGGTGGAGATCGTCCAGCCGGAGTCCGGCAAGGAGTTCGACCTGTCCGTGGTCGTCCCGGTCGAGGACATGGGCGAGCTGAGCGGCTCCCCGGCGGCCGACGCGGGCGACGGCGCCGAGCGGCCGTCGATCTGGCCGCATGTGGAGGAGCGAATCGCCGACCTGGTCCAGTCCCACCGCTCCATTATCGTGTTCGCCAACTCCCGCCGCCTGGCCGAGCGGCTGTGCAACCGGCTCAACGAGATCGCGTACGAGCGGGCGACCGGCGAGACGCTGGAGGAGCATCACTCCCCGGCCCAGCTGATGGGCGGCTCGGGCGCGGCCCAGGGCGCGCCCCCGGTGATCGCCCGCGCGCATCACGGCTCGGTCTCCAAGGAGCAGCGCGCCCTCGTCGAGGAGGACCTGAAGGCGGGCCGGCTGCCCGCTGTGGTCGCCACGTCCAGCCTGGAGCTGGGCATCGACATGGGCGCCGTCGACCTGGTCGTGCAGGTCGAGTCCCCGCCCTCGGTCGCCTCCGGGCTCCAGCGCGTCGGCCGAGCGGGACACCAGGTGGGTGCCGTCTCCACCGGTGTCGTCTTCCCGAAGTACCGCGGTGACCTCGTCCAGGCGGCCGTGGTCACCGAGCGGATGCGCACGGGCTCGATCGAGTCCCTGAAGGTGCCCGCGAACCCGCTGGACGTGCTTGCGCAGCAGCTGGTCGCCATGACGGCGCTGGACACCTGGCAGTTCGACGACCTGCTCGCCATGGTCCGGCGGGCGGCCCCCTTCGCGTCGCTGCCCGAGTCGGCGTTCACGGCGGTCCTCGACATGCTCGCGGGCCGTTATCCGTCCGACGCGTTCGCGGAGCTGCGCCCGCGCGTGGTGTGGGACCGCGTGGCCGGCACGATCACCGGCCGCCCGGGCGCCCAGCGCCTCGCCGTCACCTCGGGCGGCACGATCCCCGACCGCGGCCTGTTCGGGGTCTTCCTCGCCGGTTCCGACCCCAAGAAGGGCGGCGGCCGGGTCGGCGAGCTGGACGAGGAGATGGTCTACGAGTCCCGGGTGGGCGACGTCTTCACGCTGGGCACGAGTTCCTGGCGGATCGAGGACATCACCCGCGACCGGGTCCTGGTCTCCCCCGCGCCCGGCGTGCCGGGCAGGCTGCCCTTCTGGAAGGGCGACCAGCTGGGCCGCCCGCTCGAACTGGGCCGCGCGGTGGGCGCGTTCCTGCGCGAGGTCGGCTCGCTGCCCAAGGACGACGCACGGCTGCGGCTGCTGGCGGCGGGCCTGGACGCCTGGGCGGCGGACAACGTGCTGTCGTACCTGGACGAGCAGCGCGAGGCCTGCGGCCATGTCCCGGACGACCGCACGATCGTCGTGGAGCGCTTCCGGGACGAGCTGGGTGACTGGCGGGTCGTCGTCCACTCCCCCTTCGGCGCCCAGGTGCACGCCCCCTGGGCCCTCGCCCTCGGCGCCCGGCTGTCCGAGCGGTACGGCATGGACGCGCAGGTCATGCACGCCGACGACGGCATCGTGCTGCGCCTGCCCGACGCCGACCTGATGGGCCTGGACCTGCTCGACCAGGCACCGATGAAGGCCGGCACGGAGTACGACAGCGAGCAGGCGCCCATCGGCGCGGGAGACGTCTCCTTCGACAAGGGCGAGGTCGACCAGATCGTCACCGACCAGGTCGGCGGCTCCGCCCTGTTCGCCTCCCGGTTCCGCGAGTGCGCCGCCCGCGCGCTGCTGCTGCCGCGCCGCAACCCCGGCAAGCGCACCCCGCTGTGGCAGCAGCGCCAGCGCGCGGCCCAACTGCTCCAGGTGGCGAGCGAGTTCGGCTCGTTCCCGATCGTGCTGGAGGCCGTGCGCGAATGTCTCCAGGACGTCTTCGACGTCCCCGGGCTCGTCGAGCTGATGGGCGACGTCGAGTCCCGCAAGGTGCGCCTGGTCGAGGTCACCACCCCGGAGCCGTCCCCGTTCGCCCGCTCGCTCCTGTTCGGGTACGTCGCCCAGTTCCTGTACGAGGGCGACTCGCCGCTGGCCGAGCGTCGTGCCGCCGCGCTGTCCCTGGACTCCCGGCTGCTGGCCGAGCTGCTGGGCCAGGCGGAGCTGCGCGAGCTGCTCGACGCCGAGGTGCTGACCGAGCTGGAGCGCGAGCTGCAGTGGCTCACCGAGGACCGCCGGGTGAAGGACGTGGAGGGCGTGGCCGACGTGCTCCGGTTGCTCGGCCCGCTGACCGACGCCGAGCTGGTCGCGCGGGGCGCGGATCCGCAGTGGGCGCATGAGCTGGCCGGAGCCCGCCGGGCCATCAGGGTCCGGATCGCCGGAGCCGACCACTGGGCTGCGGTCGAGGACGCGGGCCGGCTGCGTGACGCGCTCGGCACGGCCCTGCCGGTCGGTGTGCCCGAGGCCTTCACCGAGCCGGTCAAGGACCCCCTGGGCGATCTCCTCGCCCGGTACGCGCGCACACGCGGCCCGTTCACGTCGGCCACGGCCGCGGCCCGCTTCGGCCTGGGCGTGGCGGTCACCGAGGGCGCCCTGCAGCGGCTTGCCGCGAGCGGCCGGGTCGTCCAGGGCGAGTTCCATCCGGCGGGCATCGGCCAGGAGTGGTGCGACGCGACCGTACTGCGCCGGCTGCGCCGCCGCTCCCTGGCGGCCCTGCGCCATGAGCTGGAGCCTGTGCCGCCGGCCGCGCTCGCCCAGTTCCTGCCGCAGTGGCAGCACATCGGCAAGGGGCACGGTCTGCGCGGCATCGACGGACTGGTGCGCGCCATCGAGCAGTTGCAGGGTGCTTCCGTGCCCGCCTCCGCGCTGGAGAAGCTGGTCCTGCCCTCCCGCGTGGCGACCTACACACCCTCGATGCTCGACGAGCTGACGGCCGCCGGCGAAGTGGTGTGGGCGGGCGCGGGCGCCCTGCCCGGCAAGGACGGCTGGGTCTCCCTCTATCTGGCGGACGCGGCCCCGCTGTTGCTCCCGCCGCCCCACCCCCTGGAGCTGACCGCGCTCCACCAGTCCGTCCTGGACGCGCTCTCCGGCGGCTACGGCCTGTTCTTCCGCCAGATCACCGACCAGGTCCGTGCCACCACCCACCCCGACGTCACCGACCCCCAACTGGCCGACGCGCTCTGGGACCTGGCCTGGTCGGGCCGGCTCACCAACGACACCCTGGCCCCGATGCGCTCGCTCCTGGGATCCGGTCGTACGGCGGGCTCCACGGCCCATCGCGCCAAGCGCGCCGTCCCGCGCGGGCGTTACGGCTCCCTGACGGCCGCCGCGCGCACCGCCTCCCGTTCGGGCCCGCCGACCGTCGCCGGCCGCTGGTCGCTGCTCCCCGCGGCCGAACCCGACGCCACCGTGCGCGCCCACGCGCTGGCACGCACCCTCCTGGACCGGCACGGCGTGGTCACCCGCGGGGCGGTTGCCGCGGAGGGGATCGAGGGCGGCTTCTCGGCGGTGTACCGCGTGCTGTCCGCGTTCGAGGACAGCGGTCAGGCGCGGCGCGGCTATGTGGTCGAGGGCCTGGGAGCGGCCCAGTTCGCCATGGACGGTGCGGTGGACCGGCTCCGTGCGGTGGCCAGCGCCCACGAGCGCGGTGAGAGCCTGACCTCCCCGGCCCGCCAGGACGGCTTCCCCGCCCCGGGCCTCCCGGCCGGCTTCACCGATGCGGCCTTCCCGAACACCTTCGGCGCGACGGACGGCACCCCGCACGACCACGCACTCCCCGGCGCCTTCGACGGAAGCGACGGCGGATTCGCGCACCCGGGCCTCGACGGTGACTTCACCTGGCCCCCGGCGGACCCCTCGCCCTCCCCCGGCGACCATGTCTCCCCCCGCGACCTCGCCGACCCCTTCGCCTCCCCCGGCTACGGCGGCTCCCGAGGAGGCGGAGCGGGCGGCTACGGCTCACCGCCCTACCGGGCGTACGGCAGCGGGCGTATGGGCACGGCCGGGCCCGACCCCCGTGCCGTGGTCCTCGCCGCGGCCGACCCCGCCAATGCCTACGGCGCGGCCCTCTCCTGGCCCGAGCCGCCGACCGGTGCCGGACACAAGCCGGGCCGCAAGGCGGGCTCGCTGGTCGTGCTGGTGGAGGGGGAGCTGACGCTGTACATGGAGCGCGGCGGCAAGACCCTGCTGGCCTGGCCCACCGCGCCGGACACCGAGGCCCCGGACGATCCCCGTCTGCGTACGGCGGCCGAGGCCCTGGCCGCGGCGGCCCGCGCGGGTACCCTCGGCACGGTCACGGTCGAGCGGATCAACGGCGCCCAGGCCCTGACCTCCCCCATGGGCACCCTTCTGGAAGCCGCGGGTTTCGTGGCCACGCCGCGCGGCCTGCGGCTGAGAGCGTGACCGCCGCCGAGCGTCCGGGCACCGCCGTCGTGCGCCCGCCTCACCCGAGCGTGGCACCCTGGACGCATGCCCGAAGGTGACACGGTCTGGCAGGCCGCAAGGCGGCTGCACGAGGCCCTCGCGGGCACGGCGCTGACCCGCAGCGACTTCAGGGTGCCGAAGTACGCGACGGTCGACCTCACGGGTCGTACGGTGCTCAGCACGATCCCGCGCGGCAAGCACCTGCTCACCCGGTTCCAGGGCGGCCTGACCCTGCACACGCATCTGCGGATGGAGGGGGCCTGGAAGGTGTACGGCACGGACGAGCGCTGGCGCGGCGGCCCGGCGCACCAGATCCGTGCGGTCCTCTCCACCGCCGACCGTACGGCCGTGGGCTATCGCCTCCAGGTCCTGGAGCTGTTGCGTACGAGCGAGGAAGAGCGGGTCGTCGGCCACCTGGGCCCGGATCTGCTCGGCCCGGACTGGGACCCCGAGCGTGCCCTCGCCAACGTCCTCGCCGACCCCGCCCGCCCGCTCGGCGAGGCCCTGCTCGACCAGCGCAATCTGGCCGGCATCGGCAACATCTACAAGAGCGAGCTGTGCTTCCTGCTCGGTGTCACCCCGTGGCTGCCGGCCGGTGCGCTGCCCGCGGACCGCGCCGAGCAGCTGCCCGTGCTCGCCAGGAAGCTCCTGGAGGCGAACCGCGACCGCCCGGTCCGCCAGACCACGGGCCTGCACCGGCACGACCTGTTCGTCTACGGCCGCGCACCCCGCCCCTGTCTGCGTTGCCACACCCCCGTCCGTGCGGCCGACCAGGGCGACGGCTCACGGGAGCGCCCCACCTACTGGTGCCCCACCTGCCAGACGGGCCCCGCCCCCGGCTCACCGCAGAGCCGGCGAGCCCGCCACCCCCGCCGCGCAGTCTGACGGCGCGAGCCAATGGCCGCTTCCCGCTAATTGACGGCCCGTCAGAAATGCTCGTACCGTCGCTACATGCCCCTCACGGCGTACGACCTCACCGGACGCACCGCATTCGTCACCGGAGCCGCCGGCGGCATCGGCCGGGCCTCCGCCGTTCTGCTCGCCGAGGCGGGCGCGCGCGTGCACTGCGCCGACCGGGACCCGGACGGTCTGCGCGGCACGGCGGAGCTGATCGAGAAACGCGGCGGCGCGGCCCGTACGCATGTCCTGGACGTCACCGACCGGGCGGCGCTGGCCGAGGCGGTCCGGTCCTGCGAGCACCTGGACGTCATGGCGGCGATCGCCGGGATCATGCACAGCAGCCCCGTGCTGGAGACCCGTGACGAGGATCTCGACCGGGTGCTGAACGTCAATTTCAAGGGCGTGCTCCACGCCTGCCAGGAGGCGGCACGTCTGATGCTGGCCCGTGACACCCGGGGCAGCATCGTCACGATGGCGTCCGGCGCGGTGGACACCGGCGCCCCCGGCCTGCTCTGCTACGGCGCGGCGAAGGCGGCCGTGGTCCAGCTGACCAGGACACTGGCCACCGAGGTCGGGCGGCACGGCATCCGGGTCAACGCGATCGCGCCTGGCTGGATCCGCACCCCGATGACCGAACGCCACGATCAGGAAGCACAGGCGCACACCGAGGGCATGATGTCCCGGATGGCGCCCCTGGGCCGGGTCGGCGAGGCCGACGACGTCGCTCATGCGGTGCTGTACCTGGCGTCGGACGCGTCGGCGTTCACGACGGGTCAGATTCTTCGCCCGAACGGGGGTGTGGCGATGCCCTGGTGACGTCCCCCGCACGCCAGGCGGCCCCCCAGCGCCCCGTCGGCAACGCCCCGGCCGCCTGCCCCTTGGGCACGCAGTGCACCGGCAGCAGGCTCAGCCCCCACCCTCCGGCCGCGACCGCGCCTTCCAGCACGCCCGTGCCCTGTCCGAGGGCGATGCGCAGCACAGCCCACCACCACACGGCTCCGAGCCCCAGCCCGACCACCCAGCGCACTATCCGCGCCTCCATGCCCGCCACCACCTCCTGCGGGACGCTAGACCGCCGCTTGCACAGCGCGGTAGGCGCACCGAGGGCTCACAGGTGCAGCACCCACACAGCTCCTCGGGGGCGCAGCCCCCGGGCGGCACGCACAGCACAGGCACCGACGAGGCACAGGGCACCGACCCCGGCCGAAGCACTCACGCGTTCTCCGCCTGGAACATCCAGTGGTGCTTCTCCAGATCCGCCGTGATCGAGATGAAGATGTCCTGGGACACCGCGTCCGGCTCCCCCGTCGCGTCCACCCGCTCCCGCATCCGGGTGATCACCGCGCCGAGCGCGTCCACCATGGTCCGCACGGCGTCCGTGTCCTTGATCCAGCCCGCCGGAGTCGCCTTGATGCCGCTGCCGGAAGCCACCGTGGGGGCACGTCCGTCGGGCGGGACACCCAGGGCCGAGGCCCGCTCGGCCACGGTGTCGGAGTGGGCCCGCGCGGAGGCGACGACCTCGTCGAGCTGGAGGTGGATGGAGCGGAAGCGGGGCCCGACGACGTTCCAGTGGATCTGCTTGGCGACCAGGGAGAGGTCCACCAGGTCCACGAGTGCGCCCTGCAGCGCCTCGGTCACGGTCTTCAGGTCCGCGTCGGCCAACGGGCTCTTCACGACGTACATCCGCTTCCTCCGGTGCTTCGGCGCCGTCACGTCCCTCCACCATGACCGCACCGCCCAAGCCCGGCAAACGCACACAAAGACAAGCCCCGGCCGGCTCTCCAGGTCTCCCTGGAACAGCCGGCCGGGGCTTCACTCGTCTCGGAACGCTAGGCCGCGCAGAGGTTCACGCGGCTACCACGTCCACCGCTTCCGCGGGCGCCTTGATGGTCACCCGTTCCGGCGGCACACCGGCCACCGACACCGACCCCAGCATCGGACGGACCGGCGTACGCACGGGCTCGGTGGCCGCGGCGGACTGGGCCAGTTCGGCGAGCGCCAGCTCGTCGCTCACTTCTCGCATGAGTTCCGACATCCGTACGTCCAGCGCGTCGCAGATGGCGGCGAGCAGCTCGGAGGAAGCCTCCTTCTGCCCCCGCTCCACCTCGGAGAGATAGCCGAGTGAGACTCGGGCGGACGAGGAGACTTCGCGCAGAGTACGGCCCTGGCGTTGGCGCTGCCGACGCAGCACGTCACCCAGCAGGCGACGGAGCAGAATCATCGGTGGCTCCCTCCTCGGACCGCGTAGCCGCATCCTTCTCGCCCCACCGTACCGCCTCGCGCCGCGGCCGTGCGGGGAGCGATGTCGTGTTCACTCAGGGCTGCAAACATCAAAACCCCCCGTTCCGTTCCGTATCCTGTGCCCGCTCATTCCCGGTCTGTTCGCCCGCAAGCTGCTCCAGGAGACTTGCGAGTACGCTCCGTACACTCTCCATACGAATTTCCGCACGGCTGCCGTTCAACCGCAGGGCTTCCACTTTTCCGCCACCGGCAGAACCGGCGCGGTCGGTGAGCGGCCCGTCGACGGCCACGAACACCGTCCCTACGGGCTGGCCGTCCTGCGGTTCGGGGCCGGCGACTCCGGTGGTCGCGATGCCCCAGTCGGCGCCCAGAGCCTTCCGCACTCCGGCTGCCATCTGGCCCGCGACCTGCGGATCCACCGCTCCTCGCCGCGCCAGCAGGGTGCGGTCCACACCCAGCAGCTGATGCTTCAGCTCGGTGGCGTAGGCGGTGACCGAGCCCCGGAACACCTTGGACGCTCCGGGGACCGAGGTGATCTCCGCCGCCACCAGACCACCGGTGAGCGACTCGGCGACGGCGAGGGTCTCGCCCCTCACTGTCAGTAGTCGCACCAGTTCGGTGGCGTGCGAACTCACGCTTCCTTCTCCTCCAACGCCGCCGCGCGCTCGGCGATTCCCTGCCGGCGCAGCACAATGGCTTGTCTTACGTAGTCGAGGCCGGTGACCACGGTGAGGACGACCGCCACGGCCATCACCCAGAACCTCAGAGTGGCCAGCCACCCCGTCAGCGCCAGGACATACATCCCGACCGCGACGCCCTGGGTGAGGGTCTTCAGCTTGCCTCCGCGGCTGGCCGGGATCACGCCGTAGCGAATGACCAGAAAACGCAGCAGCGTGATGCCGAGTTCCCGGCCGAGGATCACGGCCGTCACCCACCACGGCAGATCGCCCAGGGCCGACAGACAGATGAGCGCCGCCCCCATGATGGCCTTGTCGGCGATGGGGTCGGCGATCTTCCCGAAGTCCGTGACCAGGTTGTACGTCCGCGCCAGATGGCCGTCGAACAGGTCGGTGATCATGGCGATGGCGAAAGCCGCCCAGGCCAGCGAGCGCCAGGCCGGGTCATAGCCGCCGTTCGCCAGCATCAGCGCCACGAAGCCTGGCACCAGGACCAGTCGCAGCATCGTCAGCAGATTGGCCACGTTCCAGACACTCGCCTGGTTGACGGCCGCGGCCGCGATCTTCCCGCCGCGTGCGGGCTTGCCGCCGTTGTCGGGGCCTGAAGCAGAACCGGAGACCTCGGACGCAGCGCCGCCGGCAGCGGCGCCGGAACCCCGCGCGCCGTGCGCGCCGGAGGAGCCACCCGCGGCGGATGCCGGGACTCCGGTCATCTGCCCGCCTCCTCACTACACCCGAGCGAGCCGGTCAGCGGCTCGGCCACCAGGTCGACACCTTCCGTACCGACCACCTTTGCCTCGACCATACGTCCGACGCCGAGGCCCGCGCCGCTCGTGAGCAGCACCTGTCCGTCGGTCTCGGGCGCCTGGTGCGCGGCGCGGCCGTACACGCCCTCTTCCTCGTCGACGGACTCGACCAGCACATGGACGGTTTCGCCGACGCGCTCCTCGGCGCGCTGCGAGACGAGTTCCTCGGCCAGCCGGGACACCCGCGCGAGACGCTCGGCCACGACGTCCTCGTCCAGCTTGTTCTCGTACGTCGCGGCCTCCGTGCCCTCCTCGTCGGAGTAGCCGAAGACACCGATGGCGTCCAGCCGGGCGCCGGTCAGGAAGCGCTCCAGCTCGGCCAGGTCCGCCTCGCTCTCGCCGGGGAAGCCGACGATGAAGTTGGAGCGCACGCCGGCCTCGGGGGCCTTGGAGCGGATCGTGTCGAGCAGCTCCAGGAACCGGTCGGTGTCCCCGAAGCGGCGCATGGAGCGCAGCACGTCGGGCGCGGAGTGCTGGAAGGACAGGTCGAAGTACGGGACGACCTTGGGGGTCGAGGTCAGTACGTCGATGAGCCCCGGGCGCATCTCGGCCGGCTGCAGGTAGCTCACCCGCACCCGCTCGATGCCGTCGACCTCGGCCAGCTCCGGCAGCAGGGACTCCAGCAGGCGGATGTCGCCCAGGTCCTTGCCGTAGGAGGTGTTGTTCTCGGAGACGAGCATGATCTCCTTCACACCCTGCTCGGCCAGCCAGCGGGTCTCGTTCAGCACATCGCTGGGGCGGCGGGAGATGAAGGAGCCGCGGAAGGACGGGATGGCGCAGAAGGAGCAGCGCCGGTCGCACCCCGAGGCCAGCTTGACCGAGGCGACCGGGGCGCCGTCCAGGCGGCGGCGCAGCGGCGCGCGCGGGCCGGAGACGGGCGCCACGCCCTCCGGGAGGTCGGCCGGGCCGTGTCCGGGCAGGGCGACGGACGCGGCGGACTCCTGCCGCTCGGCCGGGCTGATCGGGAGCAGCTTGCGCCGGTCGCGCGGGGTGTGGGCGGCGTGGATGCCGCCGGACAGGATGGTCTGGAGGCGGTCGGAGATGTCCGCGTAGTCGTCGAAGCCGAGCACGCCGTCGGCCTCGGGCAGCGCCTCGGCCAGCTCCTTGCCGTACCGCTCGGCCATGCAGCCCACCGCCACGACGGCCTGGGTTCTCCCGTGGTCCTTGAGATCATTGGCCTCGAGGAGGGCGTCGACGGAGTCCTTCTTCGCGGCCTCCACGAAGCCACAGGTGTTGACCACGGCGACGTCGGCGTCCGCGGCGTCCTCGACGAGCTGCCAGCCGTCCGCCTCCAAACGGCCTGCGAGCTCCTCCGAGTCCACCTCGTTGCGGGCGCAGCCGAGAGTGACGAGTGCGACGGTACGGCGTTCAGGCATGGGCTCAAGACTACTTCGTCTCACTGACAGCCCACGTCGACGGGGTCAGGGCCGCCCGCCGATCACGGCCGACCCCGTCCCGCAGCAGGCGCCCGGTCAGCCCGCCACCGGGTCGCCCTTGGTGTACGTCAGGCGCTCCACCGCGCCCGGCTGGAAGTTGTCGTCGATCTTCTTGCCGTTGACGTACAGCTCGATCGCGCCGGCGTCGCCGAGAATCAGGTTGATCTTGGAGCTGTCCTGGAAGGTCTTGGACTCGCCCTTCTTCAGCAGCCCGTCGAAGAGCATCCGGCCGTTGTGGTCCTTGGCCGAGATCCAGCTGCGTCCGTTCGGCGCGCTGACCTGGACGGTCACCTTGTCCTGGGGCGCGGCCGCGATGGCGCTGTCGGAGGGCTCGGTGCTCGGCGGGGCCGGCTTGTCCTTCTTCGGCGTGGCTGGGGCGGACTTGCTCGCGGCGGGTGTGCTGCCCTCGGCGACCTGCGACTTCGCGTCGCTTCCGGAGTCGCCGCCCTTCACCATGGTGAACCCGACGAAACCGATCACGACGACGATGGCGGCGACCATGGCCGCGGTCCAGTTCGGCCCGCGGCGCTCGGGCCGGATCCGCTCGGCCTCGAACAGCGGTGCCGCGGGGGTGGGGGCGGGACGGCCGCCGTGCTCCTCGTCGAACTGGGCGATCAGGGGTGCGGGATCCAGGTGGACTACCTTGGCCAGCGTACGGATGTGCCCGCGGGCGTACACGTCGCCGCCGCACGGAGCGAAGTCGTCCGCCTCGATGGCGTGCACGATGGCGATGCGGACACGAGTGGCACTGCTGACCTCGTCCACGGTGAGCCCGGCCGCGATCCGCGCCTGCCGCAGGGCGCGGCCCACGGGGACGCGGGCTTCCTGGGACTCGTCTTCGAACGGACGCTCGTCTTCAGGGGAGTTGCCGATGGACACGGGGGCGCCTTTCGAGCGTGTAGCCACCTGTGCTGAATGCTCAGTCTAGGGGTGGTACGAAAGGGTGGGGCAACCGGGCGGTGGGACTTTGTACGCCATCGGAATGGCCGGGCATGCCGAGGGCTGGACAGGAGGTACCTCAGGATGAGATGCCTGTCTGTCCTCTCGCTCAACTTGACGTACGGGAAAGGGAAACGGTTGCCCGCCGATCTCTAACGAGTGGATCACGACGATGACGCCACCCGGCGTAACCGGCATCCGCCGGACGGCTCGTCGCCCTACTCCTCAGACTCCCCGCGAATCAGGGCGAGCACGCCGTCCAGCTCATCAGGTTTCACAAGAACGTCACGTGCTTTGGAGCCCTCGCTCGGTCCCACGATGCCGCGGGACTCCATGAGGTCCATGAGCCGCCCGGCCTTGGCGAAGCCGACACGCAGCTTGCGCTGCAGCATGGAGGTCGACCCGAACTGGGTGGAGACGACCAGCTCGGCCGCCTGGCACAGCAGGTCCAGGTCGTCGCCGATGTCCTCGTCGATCTCCTTCTTCTGCTTGGTGCCGACCGTGACGTCGTCCCGGAAGACCGGCGCCATCTGGTCCTTGCAGTGCTGTACGACGGCCGCGACCTCGGCCTCGGTGACGAACGCGCCCTGCATACGGGTGGGCTTGTTCGCGCCCATCGGCAGGAACAGGCCGTCGCCCTTGCCGATCAGCTTCTCGGCGCCCGGCTGGTCGAGGATGACCCGGGAGTCGGCGAGCGAGGAGGTGGCGAAGGCCAGCCGGGAGGGCACGTTGGCCTTGATCAGGCCGGTGACCACGTCGACCGAGGGGCGCTGGGTGGCGAGCACCAGGTGGATGCCGGCCGCGCGCGCGAGCTGGGTGATGCGCACGATCGAGTCCTCGACGTCGCGCGGCGCGACCATCATCAGGTCGGCCAGCTCGTCGACGATCACCAGCAGATACGGGTACGGCTGCAGTTCCCGCCCGCTGCCCTCCGGCGGCTTGACCTTGCCTTCGCGCACGGCCTGGTTGAAGTCGTCGATGTGCCGGTAGCCGTAGGCCGCGAGGTCGTCGTAGCGCAGGTCCATCTCGCGGACGACCCACTGCAGCGCCTCGGCGGCCCGCTTGGGGTTGGTGATGATCGGCGTGATCAGATGCGGGATGCCCTCGTACGCGGTCAGTTCGACGCGCTTGGGGTCGACCAGGATCAACCGGACGTCCTCCGGGGTCGCCCGCATCATGACCGAGGTGATCAGGCAGTTGATGCAGGACGACTTGCCCGAACCGGTCGCACCGGCCACCAGCATGTGCGGCATCTTCGCCAGCGAGTGCATCACATACCCGCCCTCGACGTCCTTGCCGAAGGCGACCAGCATCGGGTCGTCGTCCTCGGCGGACTCCGCGAGCCGCAGCACGTCGCCGAGGTTGACCATCTCCCGGTCGGTGTTCGGGATCTCGATGCCGACCGCGGACTTGCCGGGGATGGGGCTGATGATCCGCACGTCCGGGCTGGCGACGGCGTACGCGATGTTCTTGGTCAGCGCGGTGATCCGCTCGACCTTGACGGCGGGGCCGAGTTCGACCTCGTAGCGGGTGACCGTCGGGCCGCGCGTGAAGCCGGTGACGGCGGCGTCGACCTTGAACTCGGTGAAGACCTGGGTGAGCGAGGCGACGACCACGTCGTTGGCCTCGCTGCGCGCCTTGCCGGGGCCGCCGCGGGTGAGGAGGTCCAGCGAGGGCAGTGAGTAGGTGATGTCCCCGGAGAGCTGGAGCTGCTCCGCGCGCGGGGGCAGGTCGCGGGGCTCGTCGGGGGCCTTCTTGGTCAGGTCGGGGACGACTCCGGCCTTGAGTTTCTCCTGCTGGGGGCGCGCGGCCGGGACCGCGGAGGGCGCGGGCACCGGCCCGGGCGCCGGGCCCGGTACCGGGGTCGTCTCCTCGCGGTCGCCGATGCTGACGCCCTGGGTGAGGTCGGCGACCAGCGGGGAGGGCGGCATGCCGTGCAGCACCGCGCCGTCGAGCGCCGCGGCGGCGGCCGCCGCGACGTCCACGGCGTCCATGTGGCGCTGCGGATCCGGCTGGGGCACCGCGGAGCGCCTCGGGCGCCCGCGGCGCTGCGAGAGGGCCTCCTCCTCGGCTCCGTCGGGGTCGTACGCCCGGGGGGCGGACGAGCGCTTACGGGGGCGCGCGGGCAGCGCCTCGCGCCACTGCTCGTCGTAGCGCGCGTCGTCCTCGGTGAACTCCTCCGCCTCGTGGTCGTGCAGCACGCCCAGGCGTACGCCGAGCGCGCGCAGCCGCTGCGGAATGGCGTTGACCGGAGTGGCGGTCACCACGAGCAGACCGAAGATCGTCAGCAGCACCAGCAGAGGTACCGCGAGCACTTCGGTCATGGTGTACGTCAGCGGGCTGGCCGCCGCCCAGCCGATGAGGCCGCCGGCGTCCCTTATCGCCTGCATGCCGTCGCTGCGTGCGGGCGAGCCGCAGGCGATGTGGACCTGCCCGAGCACGCCGACGACGAGCGCGGACAGGCCGATCACGATCCGGCCGTTGGCCTCCGGCCTCTCCGGGTGCCGGATGAACCGTACGGCGATCACCGCGAGCAGTATCGGGACCAGGAGGTCGAGCCGGCCGAAGGCTCCGGTGACGAGGATCTCCACGAGGTCGCCGACAGGGCCCTTCAGGTCGGCCCAGGTACCGGCGGCGACGATCAGCGCGATGCCGAACAGCAGCAGCGCGATGCCGTCCTTGCGGTGGGCCGGGTCGAGGTTCTTCGCGCCCTGCCCTATGCCGCGGAAGACGGCGCCGACGGCGTGCGCGAGGCCGAGCCAGAGGGCGCGCACGAGCCGGTACACGCCCCCGGTGGGGCTGGGCGCCGGCTTCGGCGCGGCCTTCTTGGCCGGAGCCTTCTTGGCGGGTGCCTTCTTGGCGGGTGCCTTCTTGGCCGCCGCCTTCTTCGCTGCGGCCTTCTTCGCCGGAGCCTTCGCGGGAGCGGCCGCCTTCTTCGCGGGCTGCTTCTTGGCTGCGGAGGGACGTGAGGCCATGGGTGTGAGGTTACCGGGGGAGACGACAGCGGACACGTGTGCCCACAGCTTCACCCGTTCGTGTCGCCCTTGCCGGGGACCGGAGCTGACGCACGCTCATGGGCAACCGCCGCCTGGACATACGTCAGTTCTGTGCCGGCACGGATGCGCCGCCGGGGCCGGAGCCCGGCTCCAGGGCGTCCAGCGCGCGCCGCAACCCGGTGAGTTTGCGCTCCAGATGGGCCGCCGTGGCCACCGCGGCCGCGTCCGCCGAATCGTCGTCCAGCTGCTTGGACAGCGCCTCGGCCTGCTCCTCGACGGCCGCGAGCCGCGCGGACAGCTCGGCGAGCAGCCCGGCCGACTCCTTGCCGCCGACCCCGCCCTTGCCGCCGCCCTCCAACTGCAGCCGCAGCAGCGCCGCCTGCTCCCGCAGCTGGCAGTTCTTCATGTACAGCTCGACGAAGACCGAGACCTTCGCGCGCAGCACCCACGGGTCGAACGGCTTGGAGATGTAGTCGACCGCGCCCGCCGCGTAGCCCCGGAAGGTGTGGTGCGGGCCGTGGTTGATCGCCGTCAGGAAGATGATCGGGATGTCCCGGGTCCGCTCGCGCCGCTTGATGTGCGCGGCGGTCTCGAAGCCGTCCATGCCCGGCATCTGGACATCCAGCAGAATGACCGCGAAATCGTCCGTGAGCAGTGCCTTGAGTGCTTCCTCCCCGGACGATGCCCGCACCAGCGTCTGATCGAGCGCAGAGAGGATCGCCTCCAGCGCCAGCAGATTCTCCGGCCGGTCATCGACCAGGAGGATCTTGGCCTTCTGCACCATGGCCCGCCCTCCTCGCCCCGGCGGTACACCGGGCGCCGCCCCAGGGGACGACTCCCTTTCGCCGCCCGTCCTTGTGCCGGTCATCGTAGCCGCACCCCGCCTGTCGCCACACCCTGTCACCGCGATGTCACTGTGCACGTACCGGAAACGCGGCGGAGGCCGGAATGGTTCCCGGAATCTCGCATTCCCATACGTGCGCAGCCACCTTAAGCCGTACGTTCGCACTCACCTCAAGTGGGCAACTCCCGACACACGCCGAGGGTTCCCCCGGTGTTCACATCGCACCGCGCCGATCTCGTCACTTCCCGCCCATCCACTGCTGCATCACGGCCAGCAGATGATCCGGGTCGACCGGCTTGGTCACGTAGTCGGAGGCACCGGACTCGATCGCCTTCTCCCGGTCGCCCTTCATCGCCTTCGCGGTCAGCGCGATGATCGGCAGCCCGGCGAACTGCGGCATCCTGCGGATCGCCGTGGTCGTCGCGTACCCGTCCATCTCCGGCATCATGATGTCCATCAGCACGACCGCCACGTCGTCGTGCTGCTCCAGCACCTCGATGCCCTCGCGGCCGTTCTCGGCGTACAGCACCGAGAGACCGTGCTGCTCCAGAACGCTGGTCAGCGCGAACACGTTACGGATGTCGTCGTCGACGATCAGCACCTTCTCGCCGCCGAACCGTACCGCGCGCGCGGACTGCGGCGCGCCGTCCTGCTCGGGGACCGACGCCCAGTGCTCGGAGCGCTGCTCGCCCTGGGGCAGACCCCGCCGACGGCGCCGGAAGAGCGCGGCGGGGCCGTTCTGCGTCTCCCGGTACGACTTCACCTCGGCCGGGGTCTCGATCTCCACGGCGGACAGCTCCGAGGACTCCTCCGCCTCCGAGGCCAGCAGCTCGCCGGCCTCCAGCGCGGGCACCGACTGCTGGTAGCCCTGCGGCGGCAGTTCGGTCGGGTGCTGCGGCAGGTACAGCGTGAACGTCGAGCCGCGGCCCGGTTCGCTCTGCGCGTGGATCTCACCGCCGAGCAGCTGCGCGATCTCCCGGGAGATCGACAGACCGAGACCGGTGCCGCCGTACTTGCGGCTGGTCGTGCCGTCCGCCTGCTTGAACGCCTCGAAGATCACCCGCATCTTGCTGGCCGCGATACCGATGCCGGTGTCCGTCACCGAGAACGCGATCAGCGGCCCGCCCGGATCGGTCAGCGAGCCGGCCTCCAGCAACTGCTCCCGGATGCCCACCGGCACGTCCGCGCCGGCCGGCCTGATCACCAGCTCCACCGACCCGGAGTCGGTGAACTTCACCGCGTTCGACAGCAGGTTGCGCAGCACCTGCAGCAGCCGCTGCTCGTCGGTGTGCAGGGTCGCGGGCAGCTCCGGAGAGACCCGTACGGACAGATCCAGGCCCTTCTCCGCGGTCAGCGGCCGGAAGGTGGCCTCCACATAGTCCACGAGCTGCACGAGCGCGATACGCGTCGGCGAGACGTCCATCTTGCCCGCCTCGACCTTCGACAGGTCGAGGATGTCGTTGATCAGCTGCAGCAGATCGGAACCGGCGCCGTGGATGGTCTCGGCGAACTCCACCTGCTTCGGCGAGAGATTGCCCTCGGCGTTGTCGGCGAGCAACTTCGCCAGGATCAGCAGCGAGTTGAGCGGCGTACGCAGCTCGTGCGACATGTTGGCGAGGAACTCGCTCTTGTAGCGCATCGACACCGCCAGCTGCTCGGCGCGCTCCTCCAGGACCTGCCGGGCCTCCTCGATCTCGGTGTTCTTCACCTCGATGTCGCGGTTCTGCCGGGCCAGCAGCTCGGCCTTCTCCTCCAGCTCGGCGTTGGAGGCCTGCAGCGCCTTCTGGCGGTTCTCCAACTCCGCCGAGCGCTCACGGAGTTGTTCGGTCAGCTCCTGCGACTGCTTCAGCAGCTGCTCGGTCTTGGTATTGACCGAGATGGTGTTGACGCTGGTCGCGATCATCTCGGCGATCTGGTTGAGGAAGTCCTTCTGGATCTGCGTGAACGGAGTGAACGAGGCCAGCTCGATCACACCGAGCACATTGCCCTCGAACAACACCGGCAGCACGATCACCTGCGCCGGCGGGGCCTCGCCGAGCCCCGAGGAGATCTTCAGATAGCCGCTGGGCGCGTTCTCCACCAGGATCGTGCGCTTCTCCTCGGCGGCCGTGCCGACCAGCGCCTCACCGGGCCGGAACGACGTCGGCATGGAGCCCATCGAGTAGCCGTACGAACCCAGCATCCGCAGCTCGTAGTTGTCCTCGCCGTCACCGGCGTCCTTGCCCTCCATGAGCGGCAGCGCCAGGAAGAACGCGCCGTGCTGCGCGGACACCACCGGCGTCAGCTCGCTCATGATCAGCGAGGCCACGTCCTCCAGGTCGCGGCGGCCCTGCATGAGGGCGGAGATGCGGGCCAGATTGCCCTTGAGCCAGTCCTGCTCCTTGTTGGCGATCGTGGTGTCGCGCAGGTTGGCGATCATCTTGTTGATGTAGTCCTGCAGTTCCTGGATCTCGCCGGACGCGTCGACGTCGATCTTCAGGTTCAGGTCGCCACGGGTCACCGCGGTCGCCACGCGCGCGATGGCGCGCACCTGCCGGGTGAGGTTCCCGGCCATCTCGTTCACGGACTCGGTGAGGTCCCGCCAGGTGCCGTCGACGTCACGCACGCGTGCCTGCCCGCCGAGCTGTCCCTCCGTGCCCACTTCGCGGGCCACGCGCGTGACCTCCTCGGCGAAGCTGGACAGCTGATCAACCATCGTGTTGATCGTCGTCTTCAGCTCAAGAATCTCGCCGCGCGCGTCAATGTCGATCTTCTTCGTCAGGTCACCCTTGGCGATGGCCGTGGTGACCATGGCGATGTTGCGCACCTGACCGGTCAGGTTGGACGCCATCTGGTTCACGGACTCGGTGAGGTCCTTCCAGGTGCCGGCCACACCCGGCACGTGCGCCTGACCGCCCAGGATGCCGTCCGTGCCCACCTCACGGGCCACCTTGGTGACCTGGTCGGCGAACGAACTCAGCGTCTTCACCATGATGTTGATGGTGTCGGCGAGCTGCGCGACCTCACCGCGCGCCTCGATCGTCACCTGACGCGTCAGGTCACCGTTGGCGACCGCCGAGGCCACCTGGGAGATGTTCCGCACCTGCATGGTCAGGTTGTTGGCCATCAGGTTGACGTTGTTGCTGAGGTCCTTCCAGATACCGGTGACGCCCGGTACGTGCGCCTGGCCGCCCAGGATGCCCTCGGTGCCCACCTCACGGGCCACCCGGGTCACCTGCTCGGCGAAGCTGGACAGTTGATCAACCATGGTGTTGACCGTCGTGACCAGCTCAAGAATCTCGCCCTTGGCGTCAACAGTGATCTTCTTCGACAGATCGCCCTTGGCGACCGCCGTCGTGACCTCGGCGATGTTGCGCACCTGGATGGTCAGGTTGTTCGCCATGAAGTTCACGGACTGCGTGAGGTCCTTCCAGGTGCCGGAGACACCCTGCACCTCGGCCTGACCGCCGAGGATGCCCTCCGTACCCACCTCACGGGCCACGCGCGTGACCTCCTGGGCGAACGACGACAGCTGGTCCACCATCGTGTTCAGCGTGTTCTTCAGCTCCAGGATCTCGCCGCGCGCGTCCACGGTGATCTTCTGGGAGAGGTCACCGCGCGCCACCGCGGTCGCGACCTGCGCGATGTTGCGCACCTGGGCCGTGAGGTTGCCGGCCATGCCGTTCACGGAGTCGGTCAGATCGCGCCACACACCGGCCACACCGGGCACCTGCGCCTGACCGCCGAGCCGGCCTTCCGTACCCACGTCACGCGCGACCCGGGTCACCTGGTCGGCGAAAGCGGACAGCTGATCAACCATCGTGTTGATCGTGTTCTTCAGCTCAAGAATCTCGCCGCGGGCGTCGACGTCGATCTTCTGCGACAGGTCACCGCGCGCCACGGCCGTCGTCACCTGGGCGATCTGCCGCACCTGGGACGTCAGGTTGCCGGCCATGAAGTTGACGGAGTCCGTCAACTCCTTCCAGGTGCCCGACACGCCGTCCACCCGGGCCTGACCGCCCAGCCGGCCCTCCGTACCCACGTCCCTGGCCATCCGCGTGACCTGGTCGGCGAAGCTCGACAGCTGGTCCACCATCGTGTTCACGGTGTTCTTCAACTGGAGCATCTCGCCGGAGACGTCCACGGTGACCTTCTGGGAGAGGTCGCCGTTGGCCACCGCCGTCGTCACCTGGGCGATGTTGCGCACCTGACCGGTGAGATTGCGGAACGCCGTGTTGACGGAGTCGGTCAGGTCCTTCCAGGCACCGGCCGCCCCCGGCACCTGCGCCTGACCGCCAAGCTCACCCTCGACACCGATCTCCCGCGCGACCCGCGTCACCTCGGCACCGAACGCGGACAGCTGGTCCACCATCCCGTTGACGGTGTTCTTCAGCTCCAGCATCTCGCCCGCCACGTCCACCGTGACCTTCTGCGACAGATCACCGCTGGCCACGGCCGTCGTCACGGTGGCGATGTCGCGCACCTGAGTGGTCAGGTTCCGGAAGACCGTGTTGACGGAGTCCGTCAGGTCCTTCCACGTACCGGCGGCGCCCGGCACGTTCGCCTGACCGCCGAGCCGCCCCTCCGCGCCGACCTCGTTCGCGACGCGCGTGACCTCGTCCGCGAAGATCCGCAGCGTCTCGGTCATCTGGTTGATCGTCTCGGCCAGCTGCGCCACCTCGCCGCGCGCCGGAACCGTCACCTTCTGCGACAGGTCACCATTGGCGACAGCCGTCGTGACCTGCGAGATCCCCCGCACCTGTGCGGTCAGGTTGCCCGCCATCGTGTTGACGGAGTCGGTCAGCTCCTTCCACACACCGGCCACGCCCGGCACCTGCGCCTGGCCGCCCAGAATGCCCTCGGTGCCCACCTCACGGGCGACCCGCGTCACCTCGACGGAGAAGGACGACAACTGCTCCACCATCGTGTTGACGGTGTTCTTCAGCTCCAGCATCTCGCCGGCCACATGCACGGTCACCTTGCGTGACAGATCACCGCGCGCGACCGCCGTCGTCACCAGCGCGATGTCGCGCACCTGCGCGGTCAGCCGGTTCGCCATCGTGTTGACGGACTCGGTCAGGTCCTTCCACGAACCCGACATACCGCGCACCTGGGCCTGCCCGCCGAGCTTGCCCTCGGTGCCGACCTCGCTGGCCACGCGCGTGACCTCGTCCGTGAACGTCGACAGCTGGTCGACCAGGTTGTTGACGGTACGGCCGACCTTCAGGAACTCACCCCGCAGCGGATGCCCGGTGCCGTCGTCCGGCGCCTGCGTGCGCAGCTCCATGCGCGGCGACAGATCACCCTCCGCGACCGCCGTAAGTACCCGGCCGACCTCCGAGACCGGCCAGACGAGATCGTCGACAAGCGCGTTGGAGGCGTCGATCGCGGACGCCCAGGAACCCTCGCAGGCCCCCGCCTCCAGCCGTTCCGTGAGCTTTCCCTCACGCCCCACCATGCGACGCACCCGGGACAGCTCACCGGTCAGATGGAGATTCCGGTCGGCCACCTCGTTGAAGACGGCCGCGATCTCGGACATCACTCCGTCCCCGGAGACCGTCAGCCGCTTGCGGAAGTTCCCGTCACGCATCGCGACAAGAGCCGCCAGCAGCCGGTTCAGGGCGGCCGTGTCCACGGCAGTCGTACTGCCGCGCCTGCCCAGGGACGGTCCGCCTTTCGCGCGCGTCTTCGTGCCACGCGTCGCCGCGCCAGACTCCACTGTGTCCCTCCCGGAGGGGTAGACCGTTACTGCTGTGCTCGGCCGCTTCGACCCGGCCTGCCCGTCATCGGCATACCGGATACTTCCGCGTACCCGTTACTGCTGCGTATTTCTGCCAGACGAGATCCGGCCACACCAGGGGCTGCTGCCCGCCGTACACGGAACACACGCAGCCCGACCCGACCTTCATCAGAAGCTTGCCCAGTGTTTCACCCTGCCCGAACCAGGCCATAACAGTTCGGCAGCTTCGCACATCGTCCGCACACCCTCGGGGGTAAACACCGGCGACCGGCATCCGCTCGGACGGCGAAGGTAAGTAACCTTGCATGCGGCTGTCCAGCCGCACCGGTCCGACCGGCCTGGGCGGTGGCACGAGAACGAGCGGGCATCGGAGGGGCGGCCGCAGACCATGACCACCGGAGTCATCCCCGGGGGACAGCCCCCGGAGCCACAGCCGACGGGCGAGCTGATGCCGCAGCAGCGCAGCGAGCCGGCCGGCCATGCAGCCCTGCACGTCGACAACCGGCCGAGGAGTTCTGTGATCACCGCGCGCGCGGCCGCCACCTTCGAGCCCGTGGGGCGGTCGGTCGCGACCGCCCGGTCCTTCGTCCGCGACACCCTCCAGGGGTGGGGCTTCGCCGACATCGTCGACGACGCCGTCGTCCTCACCAGCGAACTGGTGACCAACGCGGTCGTCCACGCGGGCACGCACGCGGACGTACTGTGCCTGCGCACCGAGGACGGAGTGCGTATCGAGGTCGCCGACCGCTACCCCGAGCGCGAGGTCCCCCTCCAGAACGCGACGGCCACGATGGGCAGCCCCGACCGCGAGGGCGGCCGCGGCCTGCAGCTGTGCGCGGCACTGGCCGGCCGCTGGGGCGTGGACTACACCCCCACCCACAAGAACGTCTGGTTCCAGCTCAACCTCCCCGAACGCCCGGTCGGCACTCGCACAGCCGGCCCGTCCCTCCCCGCCGACCTGCTCCCGCTGGCCGACGGCCGGGTCCGCGTCGCGGTGCTGCAGGTCGACCGGAAGGGCGCCATCACCTCCTGGAACGAGGACGCCGAGGAACTCTTCGGCTACGCGACCGGCGAGGTCGTCGGCCGGCCCCTCACCGAACTGGCGGCCTGGCCGCACACCCCGGGCACCAGCACCGGCGTCGCCGAGGCCCTCCAGCTCTCCCGCTGGGAGGGCAGCTACGGCATCCGCGGCGCCGACGGCCGGGTCGCCCCGGTCTACGCCTCCCACCTCAGAGTCCGCGACACCGGCGGCGAACCCTCCACCGTCTGCCTCCTGGTCCGCGAGCACGAGCGCGCCGTCCTGCAGACACCGCCGCGCGTCCCGGCCGGTGACCAGCCCCAGCCCGCCGACGGGCAGAGCACCGACCCCTTCGAGGTCTTCATCGGCTCCCCCGCCCCGGACGACCTCGACGGACTGCTGCAGCGCACGGTCGAGCGCGCCCGCGACATGCTCGACGGCGACTCCGCGTTCCTGCTGCTGGCCACCGACGACGAGACCGAGCTGGAGGTCCGTGCCTCCACCGGCCTGCCCTCGGCCCGCCAGCGCTTCGCGCGCGTGCCCGTCGAGGCGGGCCCCGGCCGCTACGGCTCCGCACGCATGCCCGCCGTCCACGACGACCTCACCGCCGTACCCGGAGCCGTACCGCTGCTGTCCGGCACCGGTATGCGCTCGGTCGTCACGGTCCCGCTGAAGGTCGAGGGCCGGCTCACCGGCTCCCTGGGCGTCGCGGCCGAGGCACCCTGCCGGTACTCCAACGAGGAGGCGCTGCGCCTCCAGTTCGCCGCCGACCGCATCGCGCTCGCCGTCGAGTCGGCCCGCCTGGGCGAGCTGGAGCGGCTGCGCCGCGGCTCCCTGAGCTTCCTGGTCGAGGCCTCCGACCTGCTGGCCGGCACCCTGGACCGGGACCAGACACTGGCTCTGATGGCCCAGATGACGGTCCCCACCCTGGCGACCTGGTGCGCCGTCTACACCATCGCCGACCAGGCCTCGGAGCCGTATCTGTCGTACGTCCTGCACGAGGACGAGGAACTCATCGACGGCATCAAGTCACTGCTGTCGAAGATCGCCCCGCCGGACCCGGTACCGACCCCCGGCGCCCGCGTGTGGACCGTCCCCGGCGAGGTCGCACACCAGGCCGCCCTGCGCACCTCCATGCGCAGCCTCGGCCTCTCCGGCGGCCCCACGCACCGGGTCAGCTCGAGCATCGGCCCGACCCTCGCCACGGCCTCCGCGGTCGGCGGCGAGACGGTCGTCCTGCCGCTCGTCGCCCGCAACCGCGTCATCGGCATGCTCGTCCTCGGCAAGCCCACCGACGAACACTTCCGCCAGGAAATCCTGGAACTGGCCGAGGACCTGTCCCGCCGGGCCGCCCTCGCCCTGGACAACGCCCGCCTCTACTCGGAGCGCACGGCCATCAGCCAGGCCCTCCAGCGCAGCCTGCTCCCGCCCGGCACCCCACACATCGACGGCGTCGAGGTCGAGGTCATCTACCGCGCGGCCGGCGAGGGCAACGAGGTCGGCGGTGACTTCTACGACCTCTTCCCCATCGGCAACGGCGCCTACGGCTTCGCCATCGGCGACGTCTGCGGTACGGGCCCCAACGCGGCCGCGGTCACCGGCCTCGCCCGGCACGCCCTGCGCCTGCTGGCCCGCGAGGGCCTGTCCGGACCGGCGGTCCTGCAGCGCCTGAACTCGGCGATCCTCGACGAGGGCGACCGCAGCCGCTTCCTGACCCTCCTCTACGGCGAGATGCGCCCACAGGAGGACGGCAGCGCCGAGCTGAAGGTGGTCTGCGCCGGCCATCCGCTCCCACTGCGCCTGCGCCAGGACGGCACGGTGACGCCCGCCGCCGAACCACAGCCGCTGCTGGGCGTGATCGAGGACCTGGAACTGCACGAGGAGACGGTGACCCTCGACCCCGGTGACGTGCTGCTGTGCGTCACGGACGGCGTCACCGAACGCCGCGAGGGCTCGCGCATGCTGGGCGACGACGGCCTCGCCGACGTCCTCACCACCTGCACGGGGCTGACGGCGGGCGCGGTCGCCGCGCGCATCATGCGCGCCGTGGAACGCTTCGCGTCGGACGCCCCGTCGGACGACATGGCGATCCTGGCGATGCGCGTCCCGGGAATCCACAAGGAGGCGTAAGACAGGCGAAAGGCCTCACCCGAAAGGGTGAGGCCTTTTTGCTGGAGCCCCCAAACGGAATCGAACCGTTGACCTTCTCCTTACCATGGAGACGCTCTACCGACTGAGCTATAGGGGCCTGTCGTTTTCGAGGTTTCCCTCGCGGCGACAAAGGAACTGTACCCCGAGCAGGTCCGAGTTCCCAAATTCGTTCGGAGCCCGCTCAGTAGGCGGGCTGCAGCAATCCTCCGAGCGCGTTGCACGCGGAGACGATCCGCTGCATCTCCCGCTTGGTGAGCGAGGCGTCCACGGGCAGCGTCAGCGTCTCGTCGGCGGCGACCTCGGTCTCCGGCAGGGACACACACCGCCGGTACTCCGGCAGCCGGTGCACGGGCGTCTTGACCGGCACCCGGCACTCAACTCCCTTGGCCCGCAAGGCCATCGCGAAGGCGTCCCGGTCGGGCCGGCCGTTGCCCGGCACCCGCACGACGTACTGCTGATAGGTGTGCCCGTCCCCGCCGTCCGGCGTCCGCACGCCCTTGAGCTTGGAGTCGAGATACGCGGCCCGCTCCCTGCGCTGCGCTATCTCGTCGTACGGCGCCTCGGACTCGCCCTGCTCCAGCACCAGCAGCTCATGCCGCTGCCCGAGCGCGCGCAACCGGCCGAGATCGGCCCACCGTCCGAAGCGGTGTACGACAACGACCGCTGCCGTACGGGGAGTTAGGGCTGCCTCGACAGCGTCGGGGTCGAGGCAGTAGGTCACCGGGTCTATGTCGGCGAACACCGGGAGCGCACCGGCCAGGGTCACGGCCTCGGCGACCTCGACGTTCCCGAAGGCCGGTACGACGACCTCGTCACCGACTCCGACACCGGCGGCCCTGAGCATTGCAGCAGTACCCATGTGCTGGATGCTGGGCGGGCCGGGTGAACGACACGTTAAGCAAAACGTAAAAAGGTCGGACCCCGAACCGAAGTTCAGGATCCGACCTTTTTAGAAGAATTGTTCGGCGGCGTCCTACTCTCCCACAGGGTCCCCCCTGCAGTACCATCGGCGCTGTGAGGCTTAGCTTCCGGGTTCGGAATGTAACCGGGCG
>NZ_JBFAWH010000036.1:0-69159 GCF_040680235.1 Streptomyces sp. NPDC052101 | reverse complement strand
GACAAACACGACCGACTCAGCACCCTCATCAACACCAGACCACTGCCCCGCACAAACATGGATGCATTACCACACTGCAGATGAAAACGACCTCTGAGAGCCGCACTCAACCAGCGGCGCCTTGGCGGCACTTGGGCTCGCCCTGTGCGCCGGCTGTCAGTTCAGGGGCCCGGGGCCCGCTGGTACAAGGCCGTGACGGAACGGGCCGCCGCCAGCAGTTCCGCGCGGGCCTCGGGCGGGTCCAGCACCTCCACGTGGTCGGCGAACGCGAGGAGTTGGCGGACCGCGCCCAGCACCGGGTAGGCCAGCCGGGCGGTGACCCACTCGCTCTCGCCGTCGTCGTCCGGCCCAGCGGCCAGATGGGCGGCGGCCACCCGCCGGAACATGTCCAGCCGCTCCCGCCGTACCCGCACGGTCACCTCGATCCCGCCCTCCCGCTCCTCCACCTGGCGGCGCAACACCTCCCAGGCGTCGGCGAGTTCCACGCCGGGACGCCGCCGCACGGGTTCGTCGAGCCGGCGGGCCGTGCGGATGCGGTCGGCCCGGAACAGTTGCGGCGCGCCGCGGCGGTCGGCGACCAGGTACCAGACGCCGGCCTTGGCGACCAGGCCGTACGGATCCACGGTGTACGTCCGCGGCTCGCGCTCCCCGCTGTGCCGGTAGCGCAGCCTGAGGCGCCGGTCGGAGAAGACCGCGTCCTGGAGCGCCTCCAGGTCGACGGCCTGCTGGGGGCCGCTCTTCCAGCGGGTGGCGTCCACCAGGATGCGGCGGCTGGTCACCTCGGCGGCGGGCCGGTGCGGCGCCGGCAACGCGGCCATCACCTTGCGCAGGGCCGAGCCGAGGGCCGCGTCGAGCCCGAGCGCGGCATGGGCGCCCTGCGCGGCCAGGATGAACAGGGCGCGGGACTCGTCGGCGGTCAGTCCGGTGACATCGGTGCGGAAGCCGGCGAGGAGTTCGATGCCGCCGTGCCGGCCGCGCTCGGCGTACACCGGGACGCCGGAGGCCGACAGCGCCTCGATGTCCCGGTAGATGGTGCGGACCGACACCTCCAGCCGGTCGGCGAGTTCAGATGCGGGGACGCGGCCCCGGGTCTGCAGGAGCAGCAGGATCGACAGCAGCCGGTCGGACTTCAAGCGCCCAGGATCCCGCCGCGGTACGGCTCGCGCAAATGTTGACGGTACTTGTCAGGTTATCCGGGGATGCTCGGTGCACCGACTCACCGAGAGGCACATCATGACGAACGTGGTCACCGATCCCCGGCCCCTGTACCTCCGCGCCACCGAGCAGGCGGCCGCCCTCATCAGGACCGTGCGCCCCGAAGACCTCACCCTGCCGACCCCCTGTACCGAGTTCGACGTACGCGGTCTGCTGGGCCACATCGTCGGTGGCACCCGGCGCATCGCGGTGGTCGGCGAGGGCGGTGACGGGCTCGCCGTCGACCCGACCACCGAGGGCGTCGAGGACGACGGCTGGGCGGCGGCCTACGACGAGGTGCGCGCACGTGCGGTGAAGGCTTGGGAGAGCGACGAGCGGATGACGGCGGCGGTGCGGGTGCCGTGGGGCGAGGTCCCCGGCCAGGCGGCGCTGTCGGGCTATGTGATGGAGATCGTCACCCACACCTGGGACCTCGTCGAGGCCCTCGGGCACTCGCGCGGACCCGCCCTCGAACTCGACCCCGAACTCGCCCGGTTCGCCCTCGCCACGGCCCGCAGGGTACTCCCGGACAGCCGGCCCCGCGGCGAGGACACCCCCTTCGACCCCCGCCAGGACTGCCCGCAGGACGCCACCTCCTACGACCAGCTGGCGGCCTGGCTCGGCCGGACACCCCTGAACCGCCCCTGACGGTCAGACGATTCTGGCGCGGGCCAGCTGGCGGGACTGGGCGACCAGGCGGTTCTCGGTGTCCCAGACCTCGGCGTCCTCCTCCAGGAAGCCGCCGGCCAAGTTGCGGGTGGTGATGGAGACACGGAGGGGGCCCGGGGCGGGGCGGTGTCGGACGTGGACGGTCAGTTCCACCGTGGGGACCCAGCCCTTGAGGCCGATCTCGAAGGCGGTGGGGGGCAGCGCGTCCACCGCCAGGAGCAGGGAGAGGGGGTCGGCGTCGCGGCCGTCGGCCAGGCCGAACCAGGCGCGCATCTCGCCCTTGCCGGAGGGCGCGCCGAGCGCCCAGCCGAGGGTCGAGGGGTCCAGCTTGAGCATCAGGCGGTCGGCGATCGCCGAGCTGCCCTCGACCGGGGTGGGGCTGTCGTCCGGGCCGAAGCACTGGTCCAGGGGCGGGATCGGCGGCGGGGTCGCCGTCGTGCGGACGTCGTCGGGGAGGGCGGCGAGGTCGCCGTAGGAGGCGAGGACGCGGATGCGTTCGACCTCGTTGCCCTCGGCGTCGTGCTGGTAGAGGGAGGCCTGGCCGGTGGAGAGGGTGCGGCCGGTGCGGACCTGCTGCGTACGGATCACCGCGGGGCCCGGCTGGGAGGCGGTCAGGTAGTGCGCGGAGATGGTGAAGGGGTCCGGGTGCGGCAGCGTGTCCGCGAGGGCCCGGCCGAGCACGGCCAGCAGATAGCCGCCGTTGACGGCGCTGATGATGGTCCAGCCGGCCGAGAGGTCGATGTCGTAGACGCCGGGCTCGCGCCGGGTGACCGCGGTGTCGCGGTCGAACTCGCTCTCGCCGATCACGGCCCGCGACGGGGGTCCCCCAGCCCGAGCCAAGCCGAGAGCCGGGGAGGGTGCGGAAGCTGCTTCTGGCATGGATGAACGGTACAACAGGAAACTACTAAGCGGTAGCTTTGTAGATGTCCGGCGGATGACGGAGTAGTGTCGGATCCCTCGGGCGAGTGAGGTTCCGGCAATTTCTCGGTAAGTGTCCGGACACGTCCACAACCTTGAGCCGCCGATTCCCCTCTATGGGGACATGAGCCTCACCGGGACTCCGTTCCTCTACACGACCATCGTGCTGGCCGTGGTCGCACTGATACTGCCGCTCGTCCTGTGGTCGCGCGTGCGCGGGCCCAAGCCCCTGCGTACCGCGGCCCGGCTGCTGATGCTCCTGTTCGCCCAGGGCACCGCCGTCACGCTGATCTTCGTGATGGTCAACAACCAGAACAACCTGTACGACAACTGGGCCGACCTGCTCGGCACCGGCGACCACGTCCAGCAGGCCCAGGACCTGGGCCGGGACGGGACCGGCGGCATAGCGGTGAAACGGTTGCCCAAGGTCAAGCAGACCTTCACAGCGGCCGACGGTCCCGGTATGCACGCGGCCGGCGGAGTGAAGGTCACCCAGCTCAAGGGCCGGGTCTCCGGGGTGAACGCCGAGGTCTACGTCTGGCTGCCGCCGCAGTACAACGACCCGGCCTACCGCAACAAGAAGTTCCCGGTGGTGGAGCTGCTGCCTGGCTATCCCGGTTCGGCCAAGGCCTGGTTCGGCTCCATGAAGGCGCACGAGCAGCTGCTGCCGCTGATGCAGAGCGGCCAGGTCGCGCCGTTCATCCTGGTCGCCCCGCGCACCAACCTGCTGGCCGGCGTGGACACCGGCTGCGCGAACATCCCCGGTCAGGTCAACGCCGACACCTGGCTCAGCATCGACGTGCCCAAGATGGTCACGGACAACTTCCGCGCCGAGCCGGCGCCGCAGGGCTGGGGCGTGGCCGGGTACTCGGCGGGCGCCCACTGCGCGATCAAGCTGGCCGTGGCGCACCCCGACCGCTACCGGGCCGCGGTGAGCCTGTCCGGCTACAACGACCCGATCGGTGAGCGCAACTCCCTCGCCGCGCAGAACCCCACCGTGCGCAACGAGAACAACCCCTACATGATCCTGAAGAAGCAGGCCGTGCCGCCGCGGATCGCGCTCTACGTCTCCGGTGAGACCGGCGACGGCTACCAGGCGGGCGTGGCGCTGGAGTCCATCGCCAAGGCGCCGACGACCGTGCACGTGGTGTTCCTGCCGCGCAGCGCGGGCGGCCACAACATGGCGCTGTGGCGGCCCCAGGTCGACACGGTGTTCCGCTGGCTGACCCTGCAGATGGGCCAGAACCACGCCAAGGGGCAGGACCGGTCTCTTACCGGACCCACGGGTTCCGTCGCCGGGAACGCCGCCGGGACCACCGGGACTACTCCTCGGTCACCGTCGACCGCCGGTTCCACGCGCGCGGAGCTCGCCAGTGGTACCGCATCGCGAGCAGGCGCAGCACGAAAGCCGTGACGGCGGCGAGTCCGCTGGTGAACGGGGTGAGGACGTCGTAGCGCAGGCACAGCACCACCATGGTGGCGCCGACGATCGCTGGGACCGCGTACAGATCGCGGTCCCAGCGCAGCAGTGAGGGCACCTCGTTGGCCAGCACGTCCCGGAGCACACCGCCGCCGACGGCGGTGGCGAGGCCGAGTGTCGCCGACGCGGTCAGGTTGAGGCCGTAGCTGTACGCCTTCGTCGTACCGCTGACGCAGAACAGGCCGAGACCGGCCGCGTCGAAGACCAGCACCGCCGACTGGATGCGTTCCACGTGCGGGTGCAGGAAGAAGACGACCAGCGCGGCGAACAGCGGGGTCACGAAGTATCCGAGGTCGGTGAAGGCGGCCGGGGGTACGGCTCCGATGATCAGGTCGCGGAACAGCCCTCCGCCCAGCGCGGTCACCTCGGCGAGTACGGCGATGCCGAACACGTCGAAGTTCTTGCGGACGGCCAGCAGCGCGCCGGAGATGGCGAACACGAAGATGCCGATGACATCGAGCGTGTGCTGGACGGAGGGACTGAAGATCTGCTGGAGCTGCACCCCGGTATTCTCACCTGCCGAACGACGTGAACCTTACAAAGCCAGGCTCACAGGGCGGGTTTCCCTGTGGTGAACAGCCAGGTGTCGAAGAGGCCGTCCAGCTGCTGCCCGCTGACGCGCTCGGCGAGGCGGATGAAGTCGGCGGTGTTCGCGTTGCCGTACCGGTGGAGCTTGGTCCAGGCGGGCAGCAGCTTGAAGAAGGCCTGGTCGCCGATCCGTTCCCGGAGCATCTGCAGCGTCATCGCGCCGCGCTGGTAGACGGCGGAGGCGAACATCGTGTCGCGCTGCGGGTCGGCCACCTTGGTCTGCCAGAAGCTGTCGTCCGCCTGGCGGGCGTTGTAGGCGGCGAGGAAGGAGTCGTGGGCCGAGCGGGTGCCCTGGTGCTCCGCCCACAGCCACTGGGCGTAGCTGGCGAAGCCCTCGTTGAGCCAGATGTCCTTCCACTGGTCGACGCTCACCGAGTCGCCGAACCACTGGTGGGCCAGCTCGTGCACGATCGTCGACTCGCTGCGCACCGCCGAGTAGGCGGGCTTGCTCTGCACCTCCAGCGAGAACCCGGCCTCGGGCATGTCGTCGACGATCGCGCCGGTCTCCTCGAACGGGTACGGCCCGAAGACCTGCGACCAGTAGTCGGTCGCGGCGGCCGTCACGGCGTACACGTCGACCTTGTTGCTGTTCTTCAGGACGGGGTCGATCGCCACGTAGATCGGGGTGCCGCCGGGGGTCCGTCCGGTGCGCACGTCGAACTTCCCGATGGTGGCGGTGGCGAGGTACGTCGCCATCGGCCTGGACTCGCGCCAGTGGCTGTACGTCGAGCCGCCCTTGTCGTACGTCGACACGAGCCGGCCGTTGGAGACGCCGGTCAGGCCCTTGGGCGCCTTGATCCGGATGTCGTAGGTGGCCTTGTCGGAGGGGTGGTCGCTGGACGGGAACCAGGTGGAGGCGGCGTTGGGCTCGCAGGCGACGAAGACACCGTCGGCGGTCTTCATCCAGCCGTACTTGGAGCCGAACACGATGGGTCCGCTGAGGGGCTGCGGTACGCCGCCGTAGGCGACGGTCACCCGGAAGGTGCGGCCCCGGGCGAGGCTGTGGCGCGGGGTGATGACGAGTTCGTCGCCGGTGCGGGTGAACTCGGCGCGTCTGCCGTCGACTTCGACCCGGCTGACGTCCAGCTGCTGCAGGTCCAGATCGAAGGAGGACAGGTTCTGGGTGGCGCGGGCGGTGAGGGTCGTACGGCCGTCCAGGCGGCCGGTGCCGGGGGCGTAGGCGACGTCGAGGTCGTAGTGGAGGGCGTCGAAACCGCCGTTGCCCAGCTGCGGGAAGTAGGGGTCGCCGATGCCGGGGGCGCCGGGGGTGGGTGCGGGTGCGGCAGCGATGAGGAGGAAGGAGGCCGCGGCGGTGACCAGTGCTCCTGAGCGTGCCGAACGGGAGAGTGCCATGGTCGTCCCTTTCGAGCGTGTACCGATCAGTGGTCGGACACGGACGACTCTGCACTCTCCCGATCAGACATGTGCATGACTTTGCCGGACTGTCATGCGCTACTTGTCGGTTGACTCCTGGGAGTCGGACGCCGTCTCGGGCTCGGACTCGGACTCGGACGCGGACTCGGAAGCCTCGGCGGCGGCCTCTTCGGCACCGGACTCGGCAGCGGCCTCCTCCGAGGTCTCTTCCGCAGCCTCCTCCGAGGCCTCTTCCGAGGTCTCCTCCGCCAGCTCCGCAGCCACGGCCGCCGACGTCTCCGCCGACTCCGCGAGGACCTCGTCGGCGACCAGCTCCGCCGCCTCCTTCGCGGCGCTCAGCAGCACCGTGTCCTGCGGGGCCTGGTCCTCGAAGTTCTCCGGGTGGTGGCAGGCGACCCGCTGACCGAGCTTCAGCTCCAGCAGCGCGGGCTCCGTGGTCCGGCAGATCTCCGTCGCCTTCCAGCACCGGGTGTGGAAGCGGCAGCCCGAGGGCGGCGAGATCGGCGAGGGCACGTCGCCCTTGAGCAGGATGCGCTCGCTCTTCGCGTTCTTCCGCTTCGGGTCCGGGATCGGCACCGCCGACATCAGCGCCTTGGTGTACGGGTGCATCGGCGCCTTGTACAGCGATTCCCGGTCGGCCAGTTCGACGATCTTGCCGAGGTACATCACCGCGATGCGGTCCGAGACGTGCCGGACCACCGAGAGGTCGTGCGCGATGATCACATACGTCAGGCCCAGCTCCTCCTGGAGGTCGTCCATGAGGTTCACGACCTGCGCCTGGATCGACACGTCCAGCGCGGAGACCGGCTCGTCCGCGACGACCAGCTTCGGCTTCAGGGCGAGCGCGCGGGCGATGCCGATGCGCTGGCGCTGACCGCCGGAGAACTCGTGCGGATAGCGGTTGTAGTGCTCGGGGTTGAGGCCGACCACCGACAGCAGCCGCTGCACTTCCTTCTTGACGCCGCCCTCGGGCTCGACGCCCTGGAGGCGGAAGGGGGCACCGACGATCGTGCCGATGGTGTGGCGCGGGTTCAGCGACGAGTACGGGTCCTGGAAGATCATCTGCACGTCGCGGCGCATGGGACGCATGCCGTTCACGCCAAGGTGCGTGATGTCCTTGCCCTCGAACTCGATGCTGCCGGCGGTCGGTTCGAGCAGCCGGGTGATCAGCCGGCCCATCGTCGACTTGCCGCAGCCCGACTCGCCCACGACACCGAGGGTTTCGCCGGAGCGGACCTCGAAGTCGAGCCCGTCGACGGCGCGCACGGCGCCGACCTGTCGCTGGAACAGGCCCTTCTTGATGGGGAAGTGCTTCTGCAGCCCGGTCACCTTCAGCAGGGTCTCGCCGGGGGCGACGTCCTTGCTGAGGGTGGCCGCACCAGAGGCCTTCACTTCTTTGTCCTCTGTGTTCTCACTCACAGCTTCGGCGCAATCTCTTCGGTCCAGATCCGTTCCCGCTGCTCCTGCGACATATGGCAGGCGGCCCAGTGCTTGGTTCCGACCTCGGTCAGCTCCGGGCGGACCGTGCGGGTCAGGTTGTCCTTCGGGAGGTCCGCGTACGGGCAGCGCGGGTTGAAGGCGCAGCCGGACGGGATGTTGATCAGCGAGGGCGGGGAGCCCTTCACCGGGATCAGGCGCTCCTGCTGGTCGCGGTCCAGGCGCGGCATCGAGCCGAGCAGACCCCAGGTGTAGGGGTGGCGGGGCTCGTAGAACACCTTCTCGGCCGGACCGCGCTCGACGCAGCGGCCGCCGTACATCACCAGGATGTCGTCGGCCAGTTCGGCGACGACGCCCAGGTCGTGGGTGATGACGATGACCGCGGAGCCGAACTCCTTCTGCAGGTCGCGGATCAGGTCGAGGATCTGCGCCTGGACCGTCACGTCGAGCGCGGTGGTCGGCTCGTCCGCGATGAGCAGCTCGGGGTTGTTCACGAGCGACATGGCGATCATGGCGCGCTGGCGCATGCCGCCGGAGAACTCGTGCGGGTAGCTGTCCACCCGCTTGTCCGGCTGCGGGATGCCCACGCGGTCGAGCATCTCGATCGCCCGCTTGCGGGCGGTCTTCTTGTCGACGTCGTGGTGGATCCGGTACGCCTCCACGATCTGCGCGCCGATCGTGTAGTACGGGTGCAGCGCGGACAGCGGATCCTGGAAGATCATCGCCATCTCGCGGCCGCGCAGCTTGCGCACGTGGTCGGGGTCGGCGGACAGCAGCTCGGTGCCGTTCAGCCAGATCTCGCCGGAGATCTGCGCCTTGCGCTTGCCGTACTGGCCGGCGGTGTGCAGGCCCATGATGCCGAGCGAGGTCACGGACTTGCCGGAGCCGGACTCGCCCACGATGCCGAGGGTCTTGCCCTTCTCCAGCGTGAAGCTCAGGCCGTCGACGGACTTGACCAGACCGTCGTCGGTCGGGAAGTGCACCTTCAGGTCGCGCACTTCCAGGAAGGAGGTCGGCGCGGGCGAGGCGTCCGTGGGCTCGCCCACGGCCGCTCCGGTCTTGCTGAGTTCGGTCATGAGAGCCTCACTCGGGGGTCGATCACGGCGTACAGGACGTCCACCGCAAGGTTGGCGAGGAGCACCGCGAGGGAGGTGATCAGGGTGACGCCCAGGATGATGGGGAGGTCCTGGTTCTTGATGGCGGTCAGCACGGCCTGGCCGAGGCCGGGGATGCTGAACGTGGTCTCGGTGAGGATCGCACCGCCGATCAGGGCGCCGAGGTCCATGCCGAGCATGGTCAGGATCGGGGTCATCGTGGAGCGCATGGCGTGCTTGCCGATGACGACCGGCTCCGTGAGGCCCTTGGCGCGGGCGGTACGGATGTAGTCCTCACCGAGGATCTCCAGCATGGTGGCCCGGGTGATACGGGCGTACATCGCCGCGTACAGGAAGGCGAGGGTGATCCAGGGCAGGATCATGCCGCCGAGCCAGCCGGAGAAGCTGTCACCGAGGGAGACGTACTTGCCGTCGATCCAGTTCAGTCCGTAGCTGAAGATCGCCAGCGAGAGCAGACCGGTGAAGTAGATAGGCAGGGAGACACCGCTGAGGGCGATGACCATCGCGCCGCGGTCCCAGAGGCTGCCCCGCTTGAGGGCGGAGAGCACACCCGCCGCGACACCGAAGACCAGCCACAGCACGGCGGCGCCGAGCGCGAGCCCCAGGGTCACCGGGAAGCGGTCGGTCAGCACCGGCCAGACGGCCTGCTCGCTGCGGAAGGAGTAGCCGAAGCACGGCGCGGCACAGTGGGTGACATCGCCGCCGGCCGCGTAGGTGCGGCCCACGAAGATGCCCTTGAAGAAGTGCCAGACCTGCGCGTAGATCGGGTCGCTCAGACCCAGCTTCTCGCGCACCGCCGCGACGGCGTGCGGGTCCGCCTGCTTGCCCACGAAGCTCGTGGCGATGTCCACGCCCGCCCACTTGGGGACGAGGAAGAAGATGCTGAAGACCACCAGGATGATGACCACCAGCATCACTGCGGCGGCGAACAGCCGCCTGATGAGGTAAGCGAGCACAGCTAACGGCCCGCCGCGGACCGCGGGCCCCCGGAGGTCTTCCGGAGGGCCCGCGGCTCGCCGCGCCGGCCTTCACCTGCCTTTCGTGCCGTTCGGCGGGTGTGCCGGGTTTACTTCGAGGACTTCAGGCCGAGGTTGACGAAGTCGTAGTAACCGCTGTACGCGTTCGTCGTGTACACGTTGGCCACACGCGAGGAGCGGATGTTGAGCAGCCGCTCGAAGGTGAAGGGCAGGTAGTACGCGCCCTCCATGACCTTGTGGTTGATCTCCGTGGAGATCTGGGTCTTCTTCGACTCGTCCAGCGTGCCGGTGTACTGGTCGAACAGGCCGTCGATCGACTTGTCCTTGATCAGGGCGTAGTTGTTGTTACCGCTCTGCAGGATGTAGTTGCTGCTCCACAGCGGGATGCCGTAGCCCTGGACGGTCGGGAAGTCCGGTCCCCAGCCCATGATGATGATGCCGAGCTTCTTCTTCGCGACGTTCGACGGGGAGCCGATGATGCCGGGGGACTGCGAGCCGTCGTACTGGTAGATGTCGGCGTTGATGCCGACCTTCTTCAGCGCGGCCTGCAGGGACTCGGCCGTGGCCACTTCCTGCGTCTTGTTGTTGCGGACGGCGATCGTGGTCGAGAAGCCGTTCGGCTGACCGCAGGCCTTCAGCTCCTGCTTGGCCAGGTTGACGTTGCCGTTCTTGTTGGCACCGGAGATCTGGTACGGGTCGTACTTCTGGCCCTCGCCACCGGCGACCGACGGCGGGAGCATGTTGGTGCCGATGTCACCGCCGGCGACCGGGCCGCCGCGGGCGGTCTGCAGCGAGACGTGGTCGGCGGCGTAGATCACGGCCTTGCGGCAGTGGAGGTTGTCGAACGGCTTGACGCTCTGCGGGAAGACCGCGTAGCGGATGAAGCCGGAGACCGGGTTGTCCAGGTTGCCCTTGTGCTCCTTCAGGGCGATCTGGCGACCCTGCGGGCCAAGGCCGGTCTGCGAAGCGTCGATGTCGTAGTCGCCGTTGATCAGACGCTGGTCGGAGTCGGCCTGGTTGGTGGAGATGTCCAGGGTGATCTTGTCCGGGTACGCCTTGCGGACCGGGTCCGAGGACGCCTTCCAGCTGGTGTTGCGGACCAGGACCAGGTTCTTGCCCGGGCTGTACGACTCGAACTTGTACGGGCCCGAGGAGAACGGGTGCAGGCCGTACTTGGACTTGGTGTCCTTGTCCTGGCGGACCGGGGAGGCCGAGTTCATCGCCAGCACCTGGAGGAAGTCCGAGTTGGGCGTCGGCAGGTGGAAGACGATCGTCTTGGCGTCCGGCGTGTCGATCGCCTTCAGGCCCAGGTGGTCCTTCGCGGTGTCCTTGTACGGACCCTTGTAGGTGTTCTTCGGGTCCAGCATCTGCTGGAGGTAGATCGGACCGCCGGACAGGACGTCCTGCGCCCAGACGCGCTCGATGCCGTACTTGATGTCCTGGGAGGTGATCGGCTTGCCGTCCTCCCAGGTGATGCCGTCGCGCAGCGAGAAGGTGTAGGTCTTGCCGCCGTCCGAGACCTTGCCCATGTCGGTGGCGAGGTCCGGGGTGACCTTCGCGCCCTCGGCACCCGGCTCCGTCTTGTAGGTGAGCAGCTGGCGGCTGTAGTAGCGGGAGAAGTCCCACATGAAGCCGTAGTAGCCGCGCGTGGTGTCCCACGAGTCGGCGTCCTGCGTGCTCACGAACTTCAGGGTGCCGCCCTTTTTGGCCTGGTCGGCCTGGGCCACCTTGTTGTTCGCCGCGTCGAAGCCGGCTGCCCCGTCCTTCGAGCCGCCGCCGTTGCCTCCGCCGCACGCCGCCGTGGTCAGCAGCCCGGCGACCACTGCGGCAGCGGCAAGGGCCTGCTTGCGCCGCCCTGAGGTGCGTTGGGTAGTCACGATCTCGGATCCTCCGAACTTGATGAGAGACCCCGTGGATGAACTCACGGGACGCTTGGGGTACGGCACTTCAGCGCGAGCCCTTCGGGTCCAGCGCGTCGCGCACGCCGTCGCCGAAAAGGTTGAAGGCAAGAACCGTGATGAAGATCGCCACGCCGGGGATCACCATGTACATGGGGTCCGAGTCGTAGTAATCGATCGCGCTCGAGAGCATCTGCCCCCAGGAGGACGTGGGCGGCTTGACGCCCACGCCCAGGAAGCTGAGCGCCGCTTCGGTGAGGATGTTCGTGGGGATCATCATCGTCGTGTAGACGATGATGGGCGCGACGAGATTGGGCAGCAGTTCCTTGAAGAGGATGTAGAACTGCCCGGCGCCGAGCGAGCGGGCCGCCTCGACGTACTCGCGCTCACGCAGCGACAGCGTCTGGCCACGGACCACACGGCCGATGTACGGCCAGCCGAAGAAGCCGATGACCAGGATCATCACGAAGACGCGCACGCCCGTGCCGGTGAGTCCCAGCATCTGGTTGGGCATGACGGAGACCAGCGCGATGATGAACAGCAGCTGCGGGAAGGCCAGCAGGCCGTCCATGACGCGGCTGATGACCGAGTCCACCCAGCCGCCGAAGAAGCCCGCGAGGATGCCGAGGACGGTGCCCAGGATGACGGCGACCACGGCGGACAGGAAGCCGACGAGCAGCGAGATCTGGGCGCCGTAGAGGATGCGGGCGAAGATGTCGCGGCCGTTGACCGGCTCCACACCGAGCAGGTGGTCGCCGCTCATGCCGCCCAGGGAACCCTTGGGGGTGCTGAACAGCGGGTCGATCAGGCCCTGGTGGTAGACGTCCGGGTCCTGTCCGACGAGGCTCGTGATCACCGGTGCGAGCAGCGCGATCACGATCAGGAGAAGCACGACGACGCCGCCCGTCAGGGCGAGTTTGTCCCGCTTGAGCCGCTCCCAGGCGATTCGGCCCAGGGACCGGCCCTGGACGGCCTTCGCGCCGGTGGCCGCGACCGCAGCTTCCTCTGCCGCACCCGGGGCCGCTTCCGCGGTCGGCTCGTGCAATGGTGCCGTCATTAGGCTGGGACCCCTCTCAACCGGCGGTAACCGGCCCGCACTTGCCGCTGGTAGCGGCATCAAACAAGTCCGTCGTACACAGGGGCGAACCCCTTGAAGGGGGAGTCTTCAACGCTGGCGCGATCAGCCGCCAGCCTTGGCGGGGAATGGATGCGCAACCGTGATGCAAGCAGGCGTTTCCTGTTATGCGGACAAAGAGTTACGGGGAGCGGACGGCACTGTCGGAAGCGGACTGCCGCGCAGAAGGGGCCTTATGGCCCATTTGCCCAGGTCAGTAGCTGCCGTGCACCGGCGGATAGCCGTATCCGGCAGCCGGGGCCTGCGGCTGGGGAGAGGCCTGGAGCTGGGGCTGGGGCGGCGCCGCGTGGGCCTCGCGGTCGTAGAACGGGCGGGCATTGGCCCGCATCCAGATCACCACCGGGTCGTACTCGTCGGTCATCGCGACCGTCGAGACCGGCAGGCCCTCCGGGACCGCGCCCACGGACTGCTGCATCATCGCACGCACCGAGTCGACTGCGGCCGGCGAGGTGTCGTACACGTCCAGGCCGATGGCGAGGTACGGCGCGCCGAGCGCCGGCTGCACCCAGGCGCGGCGCAGGGAGCGCAGGGCGGGGGTGCGGTGGGCGTTCTGCGCGAGCAGGGCGTAGAACTGCGGGATCTCGATGCCGGGTTCGGTCAGCCGTAGGGGCCCGGCGGGCTGGCGGTCCAGGCCCGTGGCGATACGGCGCAGGTCCAGCCAGGGGATGCCGACGCCGCCGCCCGGGGCGTGCGGGTTGAGCCAGAGGCCGTAGTGGTCCGGGTAGAGGGTGCGGGCCACGTCGAGGGCGTCGACGACCTCGTACGACCGGTTCCAGCCGCTGGCGGAGAGTTCCTGGGCGGAGGTGACGCAGGGGGCGTAGTGGAAGCCCTCGATCTCCATGTTCCCGTACTGGGCGTCCGGGGAGCCGGACTGGCCGTGCCACAGGAGCATCCAGATCTGGCCGGAGGACGGGGTCGCGAGGGCGCGCAGCAGGGCCTCGTAGGCGTCGTAGCGGCCGGGGGTGACCTGGCGCAGCATGTGCTCGACGCTGCCCATGTGGCTCGCGCTCACCTGTCGTGCCCCTTCTCTTTTCAGTACCCCGCGTTCGGAGACAGCTTAAGCGCCCACCGGGGTACGGCCTCGGGTCCGTACGCGGGTGCGGGTGCGTTGTGGCTCGTCGCGCGGTTCCCCGCGCCCCCGGGGATGCTTCAGTTGCCGTATTGATAGAAGGGGCGGACGTTTGACTTCAGCCAGGTGGCCACCGGGTCGTCCGTCACGTCCAGGAGGACCAGGTTGACCGGCCAGCGCACCGGTATTTTTCCGAGGGCTTTGCCCAGGGCCTCCAGGGGGCGGGCGCGCAGGTCGCCCTCCCACTGGGACAGCTCCACGCCGATGAACATGACCGGGTCGTCCGTCTCGATGGCGGCCAGGCAGCGGCGGGCGGTGAGGACCACGCCGGTCTGGGCGAACTCGGCGGACGCGGCGGAGAGGAAGTCGACCGGGTCGTCCTGCCAGTCGGGCTCGAAGAGGCGGACCCGGCCGCCGGTGGCGGGGCCGTCGAGCGGCGTACGGCCGGACCGGCACAGCTCGGCCACGGCCGCGGGCGGCAGCGGGATGCCGACCAGGGCGTCGGGGTTCACCGCGATGCCGACCTGCGCGGGCAGACCGCGGGCGAAGTCCACGGCGGGGGCGATCGTGTACGACATATGGGAGCCGGTCGCCTGGCGCAGCTGCTCCTCGGAGCTGAACACCGGGACGTAGACCTGGCCGTCGATGTCCAGCGTGGGCAGGTCGAGCGGGCCGGTGCCCGGGCCGCCGCCGTTCGGCAGCGGTATCCAGAGCAGGCTGCGGCCCAGGACCTCGATGATCCGGCCCGCCGCCGCGGGTATGCCGAGGGAGGCCGAGAGCACCTCCTCCAGTTCGTTGCCGGGCCAGCCGCCGTGCGGCTGGGGGTGTGCCTGTGCCGGGAAGTCCGCGGGAATGTCCGCCGGGAAGTCCATCTGCCTACCGCCTGCTGGGAACCACTGCTGTGACCATGAAGGCTAGCGGGTGGCTGTGACAGTCCCCCGGCCCCTTGATCCGGTCTCTTGATCCTGCCCCTCGTCCCGTGATCCGGCCCCTCACCCCGTGAAGGCGATCCGCCGCAGGGCGTCCGCCGCCGCGCGGTCCAGCAGCACCGCCGAGCCGCAGCCCGCGGGCAGCTCGCCCCGCTCGACCGCGCCGAGCAGCCGGGCGGTCGTACGACGGTGGCGGCCGAAGGCGTAGCGGGAGACGCCCCGGCCGCGCTCGCGCTGGCCCGCGCGGGCGGTGCCCGGGGTGACGTCGAGCAGCAGCAGATGGAGGGTGCCGCCGCGGCGGCGGGCCTCGCGGGCGAGCCAGGCGCGCACCCAGGGCTGGGTGCCGCAGTCGTGCACGACGACGCCCTGCCCGGTGCGCAGGGCGCGGTGCAGGCCGGCGTAGTGGGCGAGGCGGACCAGGGGGCGGTAGAGCGCGTAGGGCAGGAGGCGGGGCAGGCGGGCGGCGAAGCGGTCGCGGGTGTCCTGGGAGTCGATGCCCCGGCCGGGGACCGCCCGCCGCATCAGGGTGGACTTGCCGCTGCCGGGCAGGCCGGTGATCACCACCAGGTCCGCGGGGCCGAAGAGCAGGGCGCGCGGGCTGCGGCCGGCGCGGTCGCGCAGATCGCGGACGCGCGGGGCCGGGGCGGGACGCTGCCCCGGCACTGCGATACCGGTGCTGACGGTGGCGTACGCCGGGGTCCTGTTCACCGTGATCGTCCTCCCCTGTCGGCCCGGTAATCCTCGTTCCCGCTGTATGTAAAGAGAAGGTAATGGACGATGTCGGTGGCGGGGTCCGCGTCCTGCCACAGGTCGGTTACAAAAGCCCGCACGCCGTGCAATGATGTGGCCGCCAACTGCATACCGGCCGTTTGAATCCGCGCGGGAGAGTCCCCAGCAGCCTTCGCTGGGGCGCCGAAGGAGCAAGTCCCTCCCTTGAATCTCTCAGGCCCCGTTACCGCGCGGGCGAGGCACATCTGAAAAGCGGGCCGCTGTGACAGTGGCTCCACCCAAGGTGCAAGCCGTGATCGTCCCTGTGGCGGTCCCGGCGAACCTCTCAGGTTCCGATGACAGATGGGGAGGAACGTTCCTCGCCTGTCCTGCCTTTCCTGGGAGACGACCGACCGATGAGCAGTACCGAACCCACTGAGCCGCGCCGCACCGCGCTCGATGCCCTGCATCGCTCGCTCGGTGCGACGATGACCGACTTCGCCGGCTGGGACATGCCCCTGCGCTACGGCTCCGAGCGCGACGAGCACCTCGCCGTGCGGACGAAGGCGGGCCTCTTCGACCTCTCCCACATGGGCGAGATCACCGTCACCGGCGCCCAGGCGGCCGCCCTGCTGAACTTCGCCCTGGTCGGCAACATCGCCTCCGTCGGCGTCGGCCGCGCCCGCTACACCATGATCTGCCAGGCCGACGGCGGCATCCTGGACGACCTGATCGTCTACCGGCTCGCCGAGACCGAGTACATGGTGGTCGCCAACGCCTCCAACGCCCAGGTCGTGCTGGACGCGCTGACCGAGCGCGCCGCCGGCTTCGACGCCGAGGTCCGCGACGACCGGGACGCGTACGCGCTCATCGCCGTCCAGGGCCCGGAGTCCCCCGGCATCCTGAAGTCGCTCACCGACGCCGACCTCGACGGCCTGAAGTACTACGCCGGGCTGCCCGGCACGGTCGCCGGCGTCCCCGCGCTGATCGCCCGCACCGGCTACACCGGCGAGGACGGCTTCGAGCTGTTCGTGAAGCCGGAGCACGCCGTGGAGCTGTGGCAGGCGCTGACCAAGGCCGGCGAGGGCGTCGGCCTGGTCCCGTGCGGCCTGTCCTGCCGGGACACCCTGCGCCTGGAGGCGGGCATGCCGCTGTACGGGCACGAGCTGACCACCTCGCTCACCCCCTTCGACGCCGGGCTCGGCCGGGTGGTGAAGTTCGAGAAGGAGGGCGACTTCGTGGGCCGCGAGGCGCTCACCGAGGCCGCCTCCCGCGCCGAGCAGAACCCGCCGCGCGTCCTGGTCGGCCTGATCGCCGAGGGCCGCCGTGTCCCACGCGCCGGGTATGCCGTCGTCGCGGGCGGTGAGGTGATCGGCGAGGTCACCTCCGGCGCCCCCTCTCCCACCCTGGGCAAGCCGATCGCCATGGCCTACGTCGACGCGGCGCACGCGGCGCCGGGCACCGAAGGTGTCGGCGTGGACATCCGGGGCAGCCACGAGCCGTACGAGGTCGTGGCGCTGCCGTTCTACAAGCGTCAGAAGTGACACCTTCGTAGTCCCGCGGCAGAGCCCCAGGACGTGACGTCGGGCACATCACCGCTGCTCGCACGCGTTTTCAGCAGTCCCCCTTCACCAGCACTCACGCGCGTACAGGAGAATTCAGGCCATGAGCAACCCCCAGCAGCTGCGCTACAGCAAGGAGCACGAGTGGCTGTCGGCCGCCGAGGACGGCGTGTCGACGGTCGGCATCACGGAGCACGCGGCCAACGCGCTCGGCGATGTCGTCTTCGTCCAGCTCCCCGAGGCCGGCTCCACCGTGACCGCGGGCGAGACCTGCGGCGAGCTGGAGTCGACCAAGTCGGTCTCCGACCTGTACTCGCCGGTCACCGGTGAGGTCACCGAGGTCAACGAGAGCGTCGTCGACGACCCGTCGCTGGTGAACTCCGCCCCCTTCGAGGGCGGCTGGCTGTTCAAGGTACGCGTCACGGAGGAGCCGGCCGACCTGCTCTCCGCCGACGAGTACACCGCCGAGACCGCCGGCTGAGGAGTCGTAGCCGTATGACTGTCCTGAACACGCCCCTGCATGAGCTGGACCCGGAGATAGCCGCCGCGGTCGACGCCGAGCTGCACCGCCAGCAGTCCACGCTGGAGATGATCGCCTCCGAGAACTTCGCGCCGGTCGCGGTGATGGAGGCGCAGGGCTCGGTCCTCACCAACAAGTACGCCGAGGGCTACCCGGGCCGCCGCTACTACGGCGGCTGCGAGCACGTCGACGTCGCCGAGCAGATCGCCATCGACCGGGTCAAGGAGCTGTTCGGCGCCGAGTACGCCAACGTCCAGCCCCACTCCGGCGCCTCCGCCAACCAGGCGGCCCTGTTCGCGCTGGCCCAGCCCGGGGACACCATCCTCGGCCTGGACCTCGCGCACGGCGGCCACCTGACCCACGGCATGCGCCTGAACTTCTCCGGCAAGCAGTTCAACGTGGTCGCCTACCACGTGGACGCCGAGACCGGCCTGGTCGACATGGCCGAGCTGGAGCGGCTCGCCAAGGAGCACCGCCCGAAGGTGATCATCGCGGGCTGGTCGGCGTACCCCCGCGAGCTGGACTTCGCCGAGTTCCGCCGGATCGCCGACGAGGTCGAGGCGTACCTGTGGGTCGACATGGCGCACTTCGCCGGCCTGGTCGCGGCCGGCCTGCACGCGAACCCGGTGCCGTTCGCGGACGTGGTCACCTCCACGACCCACAAGACCCTGGGCGGCCCGCGCGGCGGCATCATCCTCGCGAAGAAGGACTTCGCGAAGAAGCTGAACTCCTCCGTCTTCCCCGGCTTCCAGGGCGGCCCCCTGGAGCATGTGATCGCGGCGAAGGCGGTCTCCTTCAAGGTCGCGGCCTCGGAGGACTTCGAGGAGCGCCAGCGTCGTACCGTGGACGGTGCCCGCATCCTCGCCGAGCGGCTGACGGCGGCGGACGCCCGTGAGGCCGGGGTGAACGTGCTGTCCGGCGGCACGGACGTGCACCTGATCCTGGTCGACCTGCGGGAGTCCGAGCTGGACGGCCAGCAGGCCGAGGACCGCCTCCACGAGGTCGGCATCACGGTCAACCGCAACGCGGTCCCGAACGACCCGCGCCCGCCGATGGTCACCTCGGGCCTGCGCATCGGTACGCCGGCCCTCGCGACCCGCGGCTTCACGGCCGAGGACTTCGCCGAGGTCGCGGACGTGATCGCCGAGGCGCTGAAGGCGCCGTCTCCCTTTGGGGAGGCCGACGCCGAGGCGCTCAAGGCGCGCGTGAAGGCGCTCGCCGACAAGCACCCGCTGTACCCGGGCCTGAACAAGTAGACCCGGACACGCAAGTCCCCGGTGGGGCGGCCTCCGGCTCTCGAAGGAGAGTCCGCAGGGCGCCCCGCCAACCCCCTGCTTTTGAGGAGTGACCGTGGCCATCTCGGTCTTCGACCTGTTCTCGATCGGCATCGGCCCGTCCAGCTCCCACACGGTCGGCCCGATGCGCGCGGCGCGGATGTTCGCCCGTCGGCTGCGCAACGAAGACCTGCTGGAAAGGACCGCCTCCGTCCGCACGGAGCTGTACGGCTCCCTGGGCGCCACCGGGCACGGCCACGGCACCCCGAAGGCAGTCCTGCTGGGCCTCGCCGGCGACTCGCCGCGCACGGTCGACGTGGAGACGGCGGACGCGCGCGTGGAGGCGATCAGGACCGAGGGCCGGATCAGCCTCCTGGGCGAGCACGAGATCGCGTTCGACTACGACAAGGATCTCGTCCTGCACCGCCGCGAGACCCTGCCGTACCACGCCAACGGCATGACCCTGTGGGCGTACGGCGCGACCGGCGCGGAACTCCTCAGCAAGACCTACTACTCGGTCGGCGGCGGGTTCGTGGTCGACGAGGACGCGGTCGGCGCGGACCGGATCAAGCTGGACGACACGGTCCTGAAGTACCCCTTCCGCACCGGCGACGAGCTGCTCCGCCTCACCCGGGACACCGGCCTGTCGATCTCCTCGCTGATGCTGGAGAACGAGCGGGCCTGGCGCACCGAGGACGAGATCCGCACCGGCCTGCTGGAGATATGGCGGGTGATGCGCGAGTGCGTGCAGCGCGGCATGTCCCGCGAGGGCATCCTGCCGGGCGGTCTGAAGGTCCGCCGCCGCGCGGCCGTCTCCGCCCGCCAGCTGCGCGCCGAGGGCGACGCGCTGGCCCACGCCATGGAGTGGATCACGCTCTACGCGATGGCGGTGAACGAGGAGAACGCGGCGGGCGGCCGGGTCGTCACGGCCCCCACGAACGGCGCGGCGGGCATCATCCCGGCCGTCCTGCACTACTACATCAACTTCGTGCCGGGCGCGGACGAGGACGGCGTGGTCCGCTTCCTCCTCGCGGCGGGCGCGATCGGCATGCTCTTCAAGGAGAACGCCTCCATCTCCGGCGCCGAGGTCGGCTGCCAGGGCGAGGTCGGCTCCGCCTGCTCCATGGCCGCGGGCGCGCTGGCCGAGGTGCTCGGCGGCTCCCCCGAGCAGGTCGAGAACGCGGCCGAGATCGGCATGGAGCACAACCTCGGCCTGACCTGCGACCCGGTCGGCGGCCTGGTCCAGATCCCGTGCATCGAGCGCAACGGCATGGCCGCGGTGAAGGCGGTCACCGCCGCCAAGATGGCCATGCGCGGCGACGGCTCCCACAAGGTGTCCCTGGACAAGGTCATCAAGACCATGAAGGACACCGGCGCGGACATGTCCGTGAAGTACAAGGAGACGGCACGGGGCGGACTTGCGGTGAACATCATCGAGTGCTGAGGTGAACCCCGTGACGGGCGGGGTGACGGGCGGGGCGGCTCGGGTGCGTGTGCCGGTGGGCGAGGACGCGGAGCGATGGGTCACGCGGGCGGGCTGTCGCCGGGTCCTGATCGTCGTGCACAACGTGACGTCGGCGACGCGCCTGCTGGACGTGCTCCCGCTGTTCGCCGACGACCTGCGTGTGCAGCTGTTCGCGACCTGCACCGGTTCGTCGCCGTTCCTCGCAGGGGTGCCCGAGCTGCTGGCCCGGGCGGGGCTGCCGGTCCTGCCCTGGGAGCAGGCCAGGGACACACCGTTCGACCTGGTGGTGTCCGCCAGCTACGGCGGTGAACTCGACGCGCTCCAGGGCAAGTTGGCCGTCCTGTCGCACGGGGTTGGCTACAATAAAAGGCTGGCCACACCGGACACCGGACACCGGACACCGGACACCGGACACCCGTCGCCCGTCTTCGGCCTGTCGCCGGACTGGCTGCTCGCGGACGGGCGTCCCCTCGCCACCGCCACCGTCCTCTCCCACCCCGAACAGCTGGACAGGCTCCGCGCGGCCTGCCCGGAGGCGGCGCCCACGGCCGTACTCGCCGGGGACCCGTGCTACGACCGCATGCTCGCCGCTCTCCCCCAACGCGCTCTGTTCCGCCGCGCGTTGGGCGTGGGACCCGGCCAGCGTCTGGTCGTCGTCAGCTCCACCTGGGCGCCGCGCTCCCTCTTCGGCGGCGAGCCGGGGACGGATGACCTGCTGCCCTGGCTCCTGTCCCGCCTCTCGGCCGAGCTGCCGGCCGACGAGTACCGGACCGTCGCGGTCCTGCATCCCAACATCTGGTACGGCCATGGGCCGGGCCAGGTCCGTGCCTGGCTGGACAACGCGCGGCGAGCCGGTCTCGACGCGATCCCGCCCCTCGACGGGTGGCGGCAGGCCCTGATCGCCGCCGACTGCGTCCTCGGGGACCACTCCAGCGTCACCTACTACGCGGCCGCCATCGGCATCCCCGTCGTTCTCGGCGCGTTCCCCCAGCAGGACCTCGACCCGGACTCGCCGGTCGCCGCCCTCGGCCGTACCGCTCCGCGTCTGGTCCGCCGGGACAGCCTGCGCGCACAGATCGACGGGGCCATCACCGCGCACGACCCCGGCCGGTACAAGGAGCAGGCGGAGCAGACCAGTTCGTCACCCGGGGAGTCGGCCGCCCTCCTGCGCCGCCTGTTCTACGGCCTCATGGACGTCCCCGAGCCCGAAGGACACCCGGCGCTGCTCGACCCGCTGCCGCTGCCGCCCTACAAGCCGGCCCGTCGTACCGCGCCGGTCCGTGTGCTCGTCGGCGAGGTCGGCGCGGATCCGCCGGAGGTCAGCGTCGTGCGGTACGCCGCCGTCGGGGACGAGCCCGCACCGGACGCGGGCTGCGAGGCCGCGCACACGGTGGTCGACGAGGAGACGCGGGAGACCGGCCGGCTGCGCGTCGCCGACGTCGTCGTACGGTACGCGGCCGAGGACGACCCGCGGCTCGGGCCGCCGGCCGCCTGGACGGCGGAGGCGCTCGACCGCCACCCGTACTGCGCACTGGTCGCCTATGTCGACGGGCCGGACCGCTGTGTCGTACGCACCCGCGCGGGAGACCTCGTCCGGCTGTCCGCCGCCGCGGCCGCCGACGGTCGGGCCGACCTGTGCGATCCCGCCGCCTACGCCTCCGCGCTCCACGGCTGGCTCGCGAGCGGCAGGAGCCTGGAGCAGTCCCTCCCCGGAATCACCGTACGCACCGGGGTCGCGGCGCATCGCGTCGCCGTGGAGCGGCTCGCGCCGTGAGCCGGGGCCTCACGCCTCCAGCTCGGCCAGGCGCGCCCGTACGCGTGCCAGGCCGACGGGGTTGTCCTGCTCCTCGTAGGACGCGGCCGCGGTGCGCAGATCCTCCGCTTCCTCCGCCAAGCGGCCCGCCAGCCGGTGGCAGCGGGCCCGCACCTCGACGGCATCGGCCAGTTGCAGCCCCGCGCCCGCCTCGGTCATCGCCTTGACGGCCTCGTCCAGGCACACGCGCGCCTGCTCCACGTCCCCCGCGTCCAGGTGGGCGTCGCCCAGACTCATGTAGACACGGCCCGCGTTGTAGGCGTCGCCGCCGCCCGGCAGACGGCGGAACCGGTCGAGGGCGTCGTTCAAGTGGGCGATGGCGGCGGGGAAGTGCCGCTGCTTGGCCCGGGCGCGGCCGACGTGGTGTGTCAGCAGGGCGGTGGCACGCGGCACGTCCTCCCAGCCGTCCTGGCCGGGGCGGATCCGGCTCAGGATCTCCTGCGCCTCCTCGAAGCACCGCTCGGCCGCCGCGAACTCCCACTGCTTGAGGCGGAGCAGTCCCAGCGCCTCGACGGCGGTCGCCTCGCCGCGGTGGTGGCCGCAGGCCCGGTCCGCGGCCCTCGCCCGCGTGAGGGCGTCGGCGGCCCGGTCCACCTGGCCGGCTCCCAGGTACCCGAAGGCCAGTTGCGTGCACATGCGGCCCACGGCGCGCGGGTCACCGAACTCCGCGGCGCCGCGCCGCGCGGCCTCGGCTCCGAGCAGGTGCGTGTCGATCCACTGGGCATGGAAGCCGAGCAGCAGATGCAGGCCCCACATGGCCTCGCACAGCTGCCAGACGAGGTCGTCGAAGCCATGGTGTGCGGCGGCCTGGATCACGGCCGCGAGGTTCTCCCGCTCATCGCGCAGCTCGGCCAGCGCGCGCTTGCCGTCCGCGGGGTCGCGGTGTTCCGGGCGGACGAGGCGGTCGTAGGCGGGGCCGAGCCGCCACCGCAGCGGCATGATCCGGAAGTCCAGGCCCGCCGCGAGGCGCAGCTGCGCGACCGCCACCCGGCGCACGGCGGCCGCCATGCGGCCGTGTCCGTCCTCGGCGGCCGCGAGCGCGCGGGCGTGGGCCCGGGTGAGGTCGTGGAACCGGTAGCGCTCCTCCCCGACCTCCTCCAGCAGATGCACCCGGGCCAGGTGTTCCAGCAGCGCCCGCGCCTCCCCCTCGCCGACGCCGGCGGCCTGCGCGGCGCACAGGACGGTCACGGTCGGCCAGGGCCACACCGCGATCGCGCGGTACAACGCGGCGCAGTCGGGGGCCAGTTCGCCGTAGGAGGCGTCCTGAACGAGACGGACCGGATCGGCCGCGCCTTCCTGGCCGCTGCCTTCGCGCACGGCGGTGTCTCCCTGGTCGTGGCCGTGGACGCGGTCGGACAGCCGCTGTGCGACCCGCTCCCATGTCAGGTGTTCCCGGACGGCCAGTCCGGCGCCCGTGGTGCATACCGCGAGGGGGATCCCACCCGTGCCTTCCGCCACGGCCCGCACGACGGCGTCCGGAGCCGGCCGGCGGCCGCTGCCGACGACCCGCCTGATCAAGGTGACGGAATCCTCGGTCGACAGCGGCCGCAGAGAAAACGGCCGGGCCCCGTACTCGCCCACGAGGCGCTCCGGCCGATGCCTGCTCGTCACCAGGACGAGGCACTCCGGCGAGGCCGGGAGCAACGGAATCACCTGGGCGCCGTCATGGGCGTTGTCCAGTACGACGATCAGGCGCCGCTCGGCCGTGCAGTCGCGGTACAGATCCCGCTGCCGTGCCTCGTCGCCCGGCACCATGGCGGGCGGGACCCCGAGTCGCTCCAGGAACCGCGCGAGCACATCGGAGGGCGGGTGCGCAAAGGCGCCGCCCAGGTCCGCGAACAGGACACCGTCGGGAAACCGCTCCCGTAACGCGGACGCGCAGTGGACGACGGCAGCGGTCTTGCCGATGCCGCCCGGCCCGGTGAGGACGGCGATCGTCGGCGCACCCGGTGCATGGCCCGCCTCGTCCACCAGTCCCGTCAGCCACGCGAGCACCTCCGCGCGGTCGGTGAACACCGCCGTCGACGGGGGCAGCATCTGCGGACGGGAGGCGCCGTGCGCCACGGCGGGTACGGTGCGGGGTGACAGCCACGAGGCCTCACGGACCCACTCGGTCACCTCGCGGGCCGACTCCGGGGATCTGCGGGCGAGTTCCAGCAGCTGCCGGGCCGCCGCCGTCAGCTCGGCCTCGGTGACGGGCAGCGTGGGGCGATCCGAACCTGCCGCTCCGGAAGCCGAGTCGCTCTGGCCGTCGCCTCCGGCACGGCCCCGGCTCAGCAGGTCGTAGAGCCGCTCGGAGGTCCGCCGGCCCATCTCGCCGCCCGCTCCGGAGAGGGCGCTCGAAACGACCGTGCCGACAGCCGAGACAGCCATGGTCATCAACGGTTCCACCCGGACTCCCCCAACTCGCCGCTCCGGCCATGCTATCGACGCGTTCGGGGCGCCGGGCCGGAACGAGGGGCGGCGGACGGGAGCGACTGATGTTTCTCCAGCAGCTACCGCTCAGTAACCGATTACTCCTACGCTGTCATCAAATTGACGGAAACCAAGGGGAGTTGAGCATGGGCGCGGTGAGACGGGTGGCGGCACTCCTCGGGGCGGTCACCGTGCTGACGGCGGGGCCGGGCGACGCGTACGCGGCGGCGCCCAGGTTCTCCGGGACGACGGCGATCGGCACGCACAACGCGTACGACAAGGCCAAGTACACGTACTTCGCGCAGGCGCTGGACTCCGGCGCCTCGCTGCTGGAGCTGGACGTGTACGTGGACACCCTCACCCACCGCTGGCGGGTCAGCCACAGCAATCCGCTGGGCAACGACAACAACTGCGAGGCCGCGAAGACCCCGGGCGAGCTGTACAGCAAGAGCCGCAACCAGGACCTGGGCAGCTGCCTGGACAACATGGCCGCCTGGAACCAGCTCCACCCCGACCACCCGCCGATCGTCATCAAGGTCGAGATGAAGGTCGGCTTCAACAACAACGCGGGGATGGGACCGGGCGCGTTCGACACCCTCGTCTCACAGAAGCTCGGCAGCAGCGTCTACAAGCCGGCGGATCTGCTGGGCGGCGGCTACAGCTCGCTCGACGCGGCGGCGAAGGCGAACGCCTGGCCCGACCGCGACTCCCTCAAGGGCAAGTTCCTCTTCGAACTGATCCCGGGCACGGTGGAGCAGGCCAACCCGTTCGACCACTACTGGACGGACCAGGAGTACGGCGACCATCTGCGCGACCTGTACGCGGCCGGGAACATCTCCCGGGCCCAGGCCTTCCCGGCGGTGCTGGGCGCGGCGGGCGGCGACCCGCGGGCGACCCGCTGGACCTCCGACACCTCGATCCGCCCCTGGTTCGTGTTCTTCGACGGCGACGCGGCCACCTATGTCGACAACGGTTACGACACGTCGTTCTACTCCACGAACCACTACATCTCGATCATGACGGACGCCGCCGGCGTCTCCCCGGCCATCTCCTCCACCGACCCGACGGACGCCGAGGTCGCCGCCCGCCTGGCCCTGCTGGCCAAGGACCACGCGAGCATCATCACCTCGGACTGGTCGGCGAAGTCCGCATCGGTACTCAGTTCGGTGACCGACCGAAGCTGACGTTCCTGCGCGGGGGACGGATCGGGCGTGCCATCGTGGGGCATCACTCAACCAGCAACTCCTTTCCCCCACCGCCACTTCGAGGAGTCCCCCACATGCTCCGCGGCATCGACGTCAGCGCGTACCAGTCATCCTCGTACGACACGAGCGGCCTCTCCTTCGCCTTCATCAAGGCGACGGAGGGCCGTACGTACGTCAACCCCCACGCCGGCGCCCAGGCGAAGACCGCCCGTGACGCCGGCCTGGTCGTGGGCTTCTACCACTTCCTGTGGCCCGGCGACCTCACCGCCCAGGCCGAGCACTTCGTGACCGCGGCCCCGTCGAGGGCGGGCGACATCCTCGCCGTCGACTGGGAGACCACCGGCGACGGCACCCACGCGAGCAACTCGGAGAAGGACACCTTCCTCAAGAGGGTGAAGGCCCTACGGCCCACCCACAGGATCGTGCTCTACTGCAATCTCGACTTCTGGCTGAACATCGACAGCACGTCCTACGCGGGCGACGGTCTGTGGATCGCGGACTACGTGAGCGCGGGTCATCCCCGCATCAAGGCGAAGTGGCGTTTCCACCAGTACACCAGCACGCCCCACGACCAGGACGTGGCGAACTTCGCGAGCAAGGCCGCGCTGCAGGACTGGGCGACGCCGTAAGGACACGGCGGTCAGCCCCGGAAGCCCTCCGGGCGGTCCGGGGAGGCCTCCGCGAGGGCCTTCTTGATGCCCTCCGCACCTGCCCGCAGGCCGTACACCGGGGTGTCCGGCTGCTGGCGCCAGGAGTCGTCGATGCCGCCCGCGTCGACCGTGTCGAAGCCGAGTTCGTCGATGAGGGCGCGGACCTTCGCCTTGGCCTCCCGGTCGTCGCCGGCGACCGGGAGGGCGATGCGCTCGGGGTCGCCCGCGGGACGGGGGCGGTCCAGGATGTCCTGGGCGTAGGTGCCGTTGAAGGCCTTGATCACGGGGTGGCCGAGGTGCTGCTCGGTCCAGCGGCTCTCGGTCAGCCCCTCGTCCTCGATGGCCGCGATCCGGCCGTCGCGCTCGCGCGGGTAGTAGTTGCCGGTGTCGATCACCGCCACGCCCTCGGCGGCGCCGTCCAGCAGGCCGACGGGGAGGGCCGGGACCGCCTTCAGCGGGACGGTGACGACCACCACCTCGGCGCCCTTGGCCGCCTCCGTTGCGGGGACCGCGGTCGCGCCGGTCTCCTCGGCCAGTTCCCTGAGCGTCTCGGGACCACGGGAGTTGGCCACGGAGACATCGTGGCCGAGGGCGGTGAGCCGCCGGGTGAGGTTGCCGCCGATGTTTCCCGCGCCGATGATGCCGATCTTCATGACAGGCCTTCCGGATGAGTGACCGGTGCATGCATGTGCATGCTTCTGTTGTCGTGCGTCAACCCGGACCGGTCGGGGTCTATTCCGGGACTCCGGCGATCGGACGAACCCGGTCGGAGACGTACGACGATCTTGCCCGTGCGGCGGTCGGAGCCCATCAGCGGCTCGCAGGTCAGCCGCTGCCGCGCAGCAGCTGAAGGGTCTCCTCCAGTTCCCCCAGCAGTACCGCCGCCGCCCGGTCCGGGTCGCCGGCCGTGATGGCCCGGACGAGGGCCGTGTGGGTGGCGTCGCCGGTGTCGGGGGTGTGCTCACGGAGGCCGGTGAGGGACAGCAGGGTCACCAGGCCCTCCCGCAGGACGGGCGTGAACTCGGTGAACAGGTCGGCCAGGACCGGGTTGTGGGCGGCGGCGACCACGGCCGTGTGCAGGGCGATGTCGGCGTCCACGAAACCGGCGTCGTCCCCGGCGACCGCCGCCCGGCGGCCGTCCAGCGCGGCCCGCAGCGCGCTGACGTCCTCGGGGGTGCGGCGGTGCGCGGCGAGGCGGGCGGCCTGCACCTCGACGCCCATGCGGACCTCGTAGACGTCCGTGACGGCGGCCCGGCCGAGCCGGGTGGGCCAGTCCTCGGCGGGCTCGGTGGCGATGACGAAGACGCCGGCGCCGTGCCGGGGCCGCACCAGCCCGGCGCCGGCGAGCGCGCGCAGTGCCTCGCGGACGGTGGAGCGGCCGACGCCGAGTTCCTTGGCGAGGGTGGTCTCGCCGGGCAGCTTGCCGCCGACCGGCCAGTGGCCTGCGGCGATCTGCTGCCTGAGGCGCTGCGCGGCCTGTTCGACCAGCGGGCTGGGGCGGAGGGGGCCGAGCGGCATCGAGGTCACCAACTTGTTCCGGGGTTACGGCTTGTGGAGCGATTCTCACTTGTCTGAGGAGCTGAGGTGTCGCTAGCGTACCCGGCATGACGCTGTGCGGTCTGCTTCTCCTCGGCTGCCGCGGCGGGGTTTGACGCGACCGGCGCCCCGCCGCGGGGCCCCGTGCTGCCGGTCACCGTCCGACCGAGCCGAAGGCAGTGACCGCCGATGAAGACCCTGTGGAACCCCCAGCGCCCGAGCCCCATGCCGTACCACCGCTACCGCCCCTACCAGGACCGGGTGAACGTCCCGGCGGCCGACCGGAGTTGGCCGTCCGCCCGGATCGAGCGCGCCCCGCTCTGGGTGCCCGTCGATCTGCGCGACGGCAACCAGGCGCTGGCCGAGCCGATGGACACGCCCCGCAAGCGCCGCTTCTTCGATCTGCTGGTGGCGCTGGGCTTCAAGGAGATCGAGGTCGGCTACCCGTCCGCCAGCCGCACCGACTTCGACTTCGTACGGCATCTGGTGACCGGCGGGGCCGTACCGGACGACGTCACACCGGTCGTGTTCACCCCCGCCCGCGCCGACCTGATCGACCGGACCTTCGAGTCGATCGCGGGGCTGCCGCGGGCCGTCGTCCATCTGTACATCGCCACCTCGCCGGTGTGGCGGGAGGTCGTCCTGGGCCGGGACCGGGGCGAGGTGCGGCGGACCGTGCGGGAGGCGGCCGAGCGCATGGCGCGGCGGGCCGGGGACGCGCCCGGCGTCCGGTTCCAGTTCTCGCCGGAGACCTTCAACCTCACCGAGCCCGACTTCGTGCTCGAACTGTGCGACGGGCTCACCGAGCTGTGGGACGCGAGCCCCGACCGGCCGGTCACGCACAACCTCCCGGCGACCGTGGAGATCGCCACCCCGAACGTGTACGCCGACCAGATCGAGCATCTGCACCGCAACCTCTCCCGCCGGGACGCGGTGATCCTCTCGGTGCACCCGCACAACGACCGCGGCACCGGTGTCGCCTGCGCCGAACTCGCCGTCCTGGCCGGTGCGCAGAGGGTGGAGGGCTGCCTGTTCGGCAACGGCGAGCGCACCGGCAACGTCGATCTGGTGACCCTCGCCCTGAACCTCCTCGCCCAAGGGGTCGATCCGCTGGTCGACTTCAGCGACATCGACGCTGTACGGGAGACGGTCGAGCACTGCAACCGGCTGCCCGTGCATCCGCGCCACCCGTACGCCGGCGAGCTGGTCCACACCGCGTTCTCCGGCACGCACCAGGACGCGATCAGCAAGGGGCTCGCCCACCATGCACGGCGCGCGACCGAGTCGGGGGTGCCCGAGCGGCAGGCGCCGTGGGAGGTGCCGTATCTGCCGATCGATCCGGCCGACGTGGGACGGTCGTACGAGGCGGTGATCCGGGTCAACTCGCAGTCGGGCAAGGGCGGGGTGGCGTACCTGCTGCGCATGCACGCGGGGCTGGACCTGCCGCCCAGGATGCGGCCGGAGTTCTCGCGGATCGTGCAGGAGGCGACGGACGACAGCGGGCGGGAGGCGACCCCGAAGGAGCTGTACGAGCTGTTCCGCAGGACCTATGCGGCGGACGGCCGGATACGGCTGGACTCCTGGTCCTCGCATCGCGAGGCGTCCGGGGCGCACCGGTTCGTGTGCGTGCCGGCCACGGGTGGGGAGCACACGGGCAGCGGCGCGGACCCGCTGGCGGCCTTCGCGGACGCGCTCGCGGGGGCGGGGCACGAGGTGGAGGTGCTGGACGTGGTCGAGCAGGCCGGTGTGGAAGGGGAGGTGGTCGCCTATGCCGAGTGCCGGGTCGGGGGCACCGCGCTGTGGGGTGCCGGGCGGGCCTCCTCCGGGCTCGCGGCCTCGGTGGAGGCCGTGCTGTCCGCGGTGAACCGGGCGGCGGCCGGGTGAGCGAGCTGCTGCGCGCCGAGGACATCGATCTCGTCCGGGGCGGCCGGCCCCTCCTCCAGGGGGTGTCCCTGACGGTCCGGGCCGGTGAGCACTGGGCGCTGCTCGGCGCGAACGGCGCGGGCAAGTCCACCCTGCTCGGGCTGCTCGGGGCGCGCGCGCATCCGACGCGGGGCACGGTGGAGGTGCTCGGGCGACGGCTGGGCCGGGTCGATCTGCGGGAGCTGCGGGCGCATGTCGGGCACGTCGATCCGCGCCATCCGCTGACCTCGGCGCTGACGGTACGAGACGTGGTGCTGACCGGGGTGACGAACTCGGTGGAGCCGGTCCCGCGGTGGCGGCCGACGCCGCGGCAGCGGGCGCGGGCCGAGGCGCTGATGGCCACGCTGGGGCTGGCCGCGCTCCGGGACAACCGCTGGCCGACACTCTCGCAAGGGCAGCGCGGCCGGACGCTGATCGCGCGGGCGCTGATGCCCGAGCCGCGGCTGCTGCTCCTGGACGAGCCCGCGACCGGGCTGGATCTGCCGGGCCGGGAACAGCTGATCGAGGCGCTGGAGGAGCTGCAGGCGTCGCATCCGCGGCTGGCGACCGTGCTCGTCACGCATCATCTGGAGGAGCTGCCGGCCGGCACCACCCACGCCGTACTGCTGCGGGACGGCCGGGTGATCGCGCGGGGGCGCGCCGAGGAGGTCCTCACCGGTGACCGGGTCGGCATGTGCTTCGGCCTGCCGCTGGCGCTGGAGCGGCACGAGGGCGGCCGGTGGAGCGTGCGGATCCGGCGGGCATGACGAAGGGGCCCTCCTTCCGGAGGGCCCCTTCAGCACGTCACTTGTTCAGGTAGGCCCAGAACTCGTCGAACGACAGGACCTTGTCGCCGTTGAGGTCGCGCTGCTTGATGATGGCCGCCGCCACCGTCTCGGTGACGTTCCAGTCACCCTCCTGCGCCAGGGCGGTCTTGAACTCGGCAGCGGTGATGAACCCGTCACCGTCCGCGTCGATCCGCTGGAACTGCTTGCGTGCTTCCTCGATGTCCGCCACCGATCCGCCCCTTTTGGTTGTGTTTCTGATGCCGTGCTGGCGTACTGACGCTGGTCAGATTAACGGCCCGGCCAGCCCTTCAGCGCCACGGGTGCACGGCCGCCGGACCTGTCCGGCCGGCCTCGGCTCAACTCACCCCGCCTCAGCGGAAGATGCCCGTGTGCCCGAGCGAGTAGCGGCCCGGCTGGGGATAGACCGCGAGGCCGTGCGGGCCGCTGCCGACCTTGATACGGGCCAGTTCCCGGCCTGTCTGCGCGTCGATTGCGTACACCTCGGAGTTGTAGCGGCCGGACAGCCACAGGACCTTGCCGTCGGCGGAGACGCCGCCCATGTCGGGGCTGCCGCCGCCGGGGAGGTGCCACTTCTTGGTGAGCCGGTTCTGTGTGAAGTCGAAGACGGAGACGGAGCCCTCGCCCCGGTTGGAGATGTACATCTCACGGGAGTCGCGGCTGATGTAGAGGCCGTGGGCGCCCTTGCCGGTGTAGAGGAACCGGGGCGGGGCGAACGTGTCGCCGTCGAGGATCCACATGCCGTTGGCGACCATGTCGGCGATGTAGAACAGCTTGCCGTCCGGGGAGATCTTGACGTCCTGCGGCATCGCCCCGCGGTGCGGCAGCCGCTGCTGGGCGACGACCTTCATCCGCGCGGTGTCGACCTTGAGCAGCTCGCCGCTGAACTCGCAGGAGACGATGAAGTAGCGGCCGTCCGGGGAGAAGTCGGCATGGTTGACGCCGTAGCAGCGGACCGGGACGGCCTTGACGACCTTCATGGTGTGCGCGTCGCGGAAGACCAGCTGGCGGTCCATGGAGGCCATGACGACGGCGTACTTGCCGTCGGGCGTGAAGTACAGGTTGTACGGGTCGTGCACGGCGACCGGCTTGCCCGCCTTGCCGGTGCTCGGGTCGATGGGGGTGAGGCTGTTGCCGAGGTCGTTGTTGACCCAGAGGGTCTTCAGGTCCCAGGCCGGTACGACGTGCTGGGGCTGGCGGCCGACCGGGAACGTGTCGATGACCTTGTACGTCTTCGGGTCGATGACGGAGACGGTGTTGGAGTTGGTGTTGGGGACGTACACCCGGGACGGGAAGTCCTTGACGACCGGGGAGAGCCGGTCCGGGCGGTCGGCGGAGTAGAGGTCCCTGGGTTCCTCGACCGGCGGCATCCCGGGCAGCACGTTGACCCGCGCCTCGGCCCGCGGCCGCGCCGGGCCCTTGCTGCCGAGGGCCTCTTTCTCATGGTGCTGGGAGCCGGAACTGCAGGCGGACAGCAGCGTCAGGGCGGTGACGGCGACACCTGCGGCCAGCAGGCGGGCGGCTTTCGTGGTTCGCATCAGCTCAGCAGCTCCGTGGTGGTGACCGCGTGCAGTCCGCGGCGGTGGAGTTCGTGGAGGAGGTCGGGCAGGGCGGCGACCGTGTCCGGGTACCCGAAGTGCAGGCTCACCACCGAACCGTTCCGCGCCTCGGCGAGAACCTTGCGGGTGACGGCGGCGGCACCGGGACGGGTGTAGTCGAGCGAGTCGACGTCGTACGACAGCACGTGCGGGTAGCCCGCGGCGCGGGCCAGCCGGGCGACCAGCGGGGACGCGGTCGGCGAGCGGGAGGGGCGGAACCAGGTGCCGATGGAGCCGGTGAGCCGCTTCAGCCGGTCCGCGCAGTCGGTGATCTCCTTGCGGGCGTCCGCCTCGGCCATGGTGTTGATGGAGATGTGCCGCTGGGTGTGGTTGCCGAGGTCGTGGCCGCCGTCGAGGATCCGGCGGGCGACATCGGGGTGTTCGTCCAGCCAGGTGCCGACGGCGAGCACGGTGAGGCGGGCGCCGTTCTTCTCGGCCGTGGAGAGCAGCGAGTGGGCGATGGCGGGGTCGCCCTGGCCGTGGAAGGTGAGGGCGACCTGGGGGCGGGTGGGCGGGCCGTGGGTGATCTGGGCGGGCTGCCCGGCGTAGGCGCGCGGGGCGGGAGCCGCCTTGACGCCGCTCGCGGGGGCAGTGGCCGTGCGTTGGCCGGAGGGGGATGCGGAATCAGGGGTGTGGGGCGGGGCGGCCTGGCCTGCGCCGCAACCGGCGGCGAGCGCGCCGCCGGCGACGAGCCCGGCGCCCGCGCGCAGCACCCCGCGTCGGTTGGTGGTGGTCACCCGCACCATTTAAGGGGCGATAGGTAAGAAAACCGCCGATTGCCCCGAATGGGGGGCGATTTCGGGTCGCGGCGGGAACAATGACCTGACCAGGACCGGCCTGCGCAGCCCGGCCTATCGATCGGCGACCCGCATCTCGAACCATGTCGTCTTACCGCGCGGCAGCAGATCCACGCCCCACCGGTCCGACAGCTTGTCCACGAGGAAGAGGCCGCGGCCGCTGACGTCCAGTTCCTGGACCGGCATCAGACAGGGCAGGCCACGCGAGGGATCGCGGACCTCCACCCGGATCCAGCCGGGGCGGCGGCGCATCCGCAGGCCGAAGACCCGGGCGCCGGTGTGGCGTACGGCGTTGCCGACGAGTTCCGACACGAGGAGGACCGCGTCCTCGGTCAGCTTGGGGGACAGCCGCCAGGTGCGCAGGACGACGACCTGGGCGAGCCGGCGGGCGGTGGCCGCGGACTCCGGGCGGGACGGCAGCGGCACCTCCGCCTCAGTCGGGTTGCCGAACAGTTCGAGCGCCTTGAGCGCCTGTTCGTCCTCCACCGCGGGCGACCAGCGCGCTGCGGCCGCACGGCTGTGTCCCCGCGGCTGTTCGATGCCCTCCAGCCCCGCCATGCCCCCATGATGGCGGCCCGGAGCCGTCTTGGGGGCCGTTCCCGCGGAATACGCCCCCCGTACGCCCCCGCTCCATGCTGCGCTACCGGCATATGCCGACGGCATGTCACTGGCCGGTAGGGCCCCGCTGACCTGCGCGGACGGCTCGCTTCCGGGCAATCGTCAGGCCCCCTCGACAGCACGGGCTTAAGGCTGCCTTAAGGCTCCCATAAACCGCTCCATCGAGGGACCCGGATGAGACGACGCGTCAATTGCAAGGGGCCCCACAGGAGTTGCGGGGAAGTTCACCCGGCTGCCGCTCAGAGGAACTTGGCCTTGCCCGGGCCCTCCTCCACGAAGCTGCGCATGCCGCGCTCGCGGTCCTCGGTGGCGAACAGGCCCGCGAACCAGTTCCGTTCGACGGCGAGGCCGGTGTCGATGTCGGTCTCCAGACCGGTGTCGACCGACTCCTTGGCCGCGCGCAGCGCGATCGCCGGGCCCTGGGCGAGCCTCGCGGCCCAGGCGTGCGCCTGCTCGTACACCTCGGCGGCCGGGACGACCCGGTCCACCAGGCCGATCGCGAGGGCCTCGGCCGCCTTGACCTGACGGCCCGTGAAGATGAGGTCCTTGGCCTTGGATGGGCCGATCAGCCGGGGCAGCCGCTGGGTGCCGCCGGCGCCCGGGATCAGGCCGAGCAGGATCTCGGGCTGGCCGAGCTTGGCGTTGTCGGCGGCGATGCGGTAGTCGGCGCACAGGGCCAGTTCGCAGCCGCCGCCGAGGGCGTAGCCGGTGATGGCGGCGACGACGGGCTTGGGGATGCGGGCCACGGCCGTGAAGGAGTCCTGGAGGGCGCGGGAGCGCAGGACCATCGCGGTGTGGTCCATGTCCTGCATTTCCTTGATGTCCGCGCCGGCCGCGAACACCCGCTCGCCGCCGTAGATCACCACGGCGCGCACGTCGTCGCGGCGCGTGGCCTCCTCTGCCAGCTCCTTCAGCCGGTCCTGGGTGGCGACGTCCAGCGCGTTCATCGGCGGACGGTCCAGACGCAGCGTTCCGACGCCTTCGGCGACTTCGAGATTGACGGTCATGGAGGCAGGTTAACGGGGATTAACGGCAACGGGCCCGGTGCCGTACCTCACAGCACCGGGCCCGTACGTCAGAGAAAGGTCACTTCTTCCAGTCCGCCCAGGACATGTTCCAGCCGTTGAACCCGTTGTCCGGGGCCACCGTGCGGTCGTCGGCGTTCTTCACGATCACCACGTCGCCGATGATCGAGTGGTCGAACATCCAGGCGGCCGGGGTGGACTTGTCGTAGCCGCCGCGCACATCGCTCAGGCCGACGCAGCCGTGGCTGGCGTTGTAGTTGCCGAAGGCGTCGCCGCCCCAGTAGTTGCCGTGCAGGAAGGTGCCGGAGGTGGTCAGGCGCATGGCGTGCGGGACGTCCTTGATGTCGTACTCGCCGCCGTAGCCGACGGTCTCGCCGTTCATCCGGGTCACCTCCAGCCGCTCGCTGATGACCATCTGGCCGTTCCAGGTGGAGTAGCCGGGCTTGCCGGTGGTGACCGGGATGGTCTTGATGACCTTGCCGTCCTGGGTCACCTGCATCGTGTGCTTCTTGGCGTCCACGACGGAGACCTGGTTACGGCCGATGGTGAACTTCACGGTCTTGTGCTGCTTGCCGTAGACGCCGTCGCGGCCCTCGACCCCGTCGAGGTCGAGGTCGACGGTGACCTTGGTGCCTTCCTTCCAGTACTTCTCGGGGCGGAAGTCCAGGCGGTCGTTGCCGAACCAGTGGCCCTCGACGTCGACGGCGGGCTCGGTCGTGATCTTGATGGCCTTCTCGACGGCCTGCGGGTCGGTGATGCCCCGCGTGAAGTTGACGGAGAACGGCATGCCGACGCCGACGGTGGAGCCGTCCTCGGGGGTGAAGTTGCCGAGGAAGGTGTTCTTCGGGGTCAGCGTGGTGAACGTGGAGTCCTCGGCGGCCTCGCGGCCCGCGGCGTCCTTGGCGACCGCGTGCACCGAGTACTTGGTGGCGGCGGCCAGGTGGGCGGACGGCGTCCAGGACGCGCCGCCGCCGGTGATGGTGCCGTCGACCTTCTCGCCCTTGGCGTCCTTGACGGTGACCTCGGTCAGCTTGCCCTTGGCGACGTCCACTTTCACCGCGCCGCTGGTGTCGACGCCGGTGGCACCGGACTTGGGCGTGATGGTGACGGCGGCGACGGACTGCTGCTCGGCCTGCTGGGTGCCGCCGTCCTTGCCCTTGCCCGAACCCTTGTCGCCTCCCCCGCCGCACGCGGCGAGGGACAGCACAAGGGCGCCGGTTATGAGCGCCAGTCCCTTACGGCCTCGCCGCCCTGCCATCGACGCCCCCGATATAGGCCGCACGTTCAACTCGTTCTCCCCTCGCCGGGCCTGGTCAGGCCCGCTCCCCACCACACTGGTGCGCGCATATTAACCGTCTGGTTTTGAGCGGTGTGTCAGGTGTATGTCACCGTTCCGTCGCAACTTCCGGCCACCTCGCACCCCGGCCCCTGAAACATCTACCCGCCCCGGGCCCAAAGCGTGCCGGGGCAGGGGGACATGGGCCGCAGCGGCTCGGCGGTGTCGGTGTCGGCGGGGACCCCGACATGACCCAGGTGCCGGGTGGAGAGGTTGGCCGCGGGTGCCCGGCGAGCTGTTCACGGAAGCCGATCGGGGCGGAGCGGCCGGGCCCGGCCGTGCGCGGTCTCCGCCTTGTCACCCAGCCGCGGGGTCCGTCGCCGTCCACTGCTTCCACGTCATGTTCCAGCCGCCCAGGCCGTTGTCCGGGGCGACCGTCCTCTCCTCGCTGTTGATCACCTCGATGACGTCACCGACGAGGCTGCGGTCGAAGAACCAGCCCGCGGGGGTGTCCGAGCTGCCGCCCTTGACGTCCCTGAGGCCCACGCAGCCGTGGCTGACGTTGGCGTGGCCGGGGGCGTCCGGCGACCAGTAGTTGCCGTGCAGGAAGGTGCCGGAGTCGGTGAGCTTCATGGCGTGCGGGACGTCCGGGATGTCGTACTCGCCGCCGAAGCCGACCGTGCGGCTGTTCATGCGGGTGACGTCCAGCATGTCCATCACCACCATCCTGCCGTTGTACGTGGGGTTCCTCGGGGCGCCCGCGGTGATCGGCACGGTGGCGAGCAGCCGCCCGTCCCGGCGCACCTGCATGGTGTGCCTGGCCGCGTCCACCAGCGAGACCTGGCTGCGGCCGACGGTGAAGGCGAAGGTCTTGTCCTGCACGCCGTAGACGCCGGGCGCCCCCTGGACGTCCCGCAGGTTCAGGTCGACGGTGACCACGGTGCCGGGTTTCCAGTACTGCTCGGGCCGGAAGTCCAGCCGGCTCCTGCCGAACCAGTGCGGCCGGATCTCGACGGGGGGCTGTGCGCTGACCCGGACGGCGCGTTCGACGGCGGCGCGGTGCGTGATCTCCCTGCTGAAGGCGAGGGAAACGATCATTCCGGTGCCGACGACGGCGCGGTTCTCGGGCGTGACGTAGCTGACGAACCGCTGCCCGGGGACGAACGTGGTGAAGGTGGTGTGCCGGGCCGAGCGGCGGCCGTCCGCGTCCCGCGCCACGACGTCCACGGTGTACTGGGCGGCGAGCGCCAGCCGGTCGTCGTCCGGTCGCCAGGTCAGGCCGTCGGCGCTGATGCGCCCGGGGACCGCGGTGTCCTGCGCGTCCTGCGACTTCACGACGGTCACCTTCTCCAGGCGCCCGTGGGGCACCCGGACCCGCAGCCGCCGGTCGGGGCGGACGGCCTTGCTGTCGTCGTCGGGGGTGACGTGGATGACGTCCTCGGGTGCCGGGGGCTTGCCGAGCGCCCCGCCGAGGCCGAGCGCCCCGCCCAGGCCGAGCGAGCCGGAGCCGCCGGCGGAGCACCCGGCGAGCAGGGCCGCCGCTGTCAGTACGGCGGCCAGTGCGGCCCCCGCGCGCCGTGCGCGTCCTTGTACGTGCCTCACGCGGGACTCAACGACCGGGCCCGCTCCGGGGAAACGTGAGTGCGACGCACGCACTGGGCAGAACAGAGGGAAGGACGACACGCTGGGGAGCCGCCGCGCCTCACGGCGGGGGCGCCTTCTTGGATCGGATCGGCTGAAAGGGACGGAAAGCGCGATCCGGAGGGCGCCCCCGACCGTCGGGGCGCAGCCGTACCGGGCGGCCGAGGGTGCTGCGGGGCAGCCTCGGCCCTCCGGCACGGCCGGTTGCTCCGCCCCGGGGCGAGCCACTGAAAGAGGGGCCGACAGGTGACGAGCGCAGCCGAGCAGCGGGCACCGGCCGGGGAGCCGGCCGCCGGGACCGGGCAGCAGCCGGCCGTGGTGAACGGCGCCCGGCGCGCCGTGCCGCCGGCCCCGGTGGTCTGGCCGGGTGTGCCGACCCCGCTGGGGGCCCGGTTCCGGGTCGGCCCGGACGGGGTGGCGGGCACCAACTTCGCGCTGTGGGCGGCCGGGGCGGAGGCGGTCCGGGTCAGTCTGTTCGACGAGGGCGGCCGGGAGACCCGGGTCCCGCTGACCGAGCTGACGCATGAGATCTGGCACGGTTTCGTACCGGGGGTGATGCCGGGGCAGCGCTACGGCTACCGGGTGGACGGCCGCTGGGACCCGTGGACCGGTGCCCGCTGGAACCCGGCCAAGCTGCTGCTGGATCCGTACGCGCGGGCGGTGGACGGCGAGTTCGGGCTGCCGCCGGAGGTGTACGGGCATGTGCGGGACTGGCCCGAGCAGTCCGTCGCCGACACCGTGCGCGACGACCGGGACTCGGCGCCGTACGTCCCGAAGGGTGTCGTCGTGCACGATGACGACGACTGGTCGGACGACCGGCGGCCCAAGACGCCCTGGGCCGATTCGGTGATCTACGAGCTGCATGTGCGGGGCTTCACCCGGCTGCACCCGGACATCCCCGAGGAGCTGCGCGGCACCTACGCCGGTCTGGCGCATCCGGCGGCGATAGAGCATCTGGTGAACCTGGGCGTGACGGCCGTGGAGCTGCTCCCCGTCCACCAGTTCGCGCACGAGGACCACCTCCTGCGCCGGGGGCTGCGCAACTACTGGGGCTACAACTCCATCGGCTACTTCGCCCCGCACGCCGGCTACGCGGCCTCCGGTACGACGGGCCAGCAGGTCGGCGAGTTCAAGCGGATGGTGCGCGCGCTGCACGCGGCCGGCATCGAGGTCGTCCTCGACGTGGTCTACAACCACACGGCGGAGGCGGGCGAGCTGGGCCCGACCCTGTCCCTGAAGGGCATCGACAACCGCGGCTACTACCGGCTCCAGAACGACGCCCGCCGGTACGCCGACTACACCGGCTGCGGCAACACCCTGCACGTCGTCCAGCCCCAGGTGCTACGGCTGATCACCGACTCGCTGCGCTACTGGGTGACGGAGATGGGCGTGGACGGCTTCCGCTTCGACCTCGCGGCGGCGCTGGCCCGCTCGATGCACGACGTCGACATGCTCTCCCCCTTCCTGGCCGTGATCGCCCAGGACCCGGTCCTCCGGCGCGTCAAGCTGATCGCCGAACCGTGGGACATCGGCTCCGGCGGCTACCAGGTGGGCGCCTTCCCGCCCCTGTGGACGGAGTGGAACGACCGCTATCGCGACGCGGTCCGCGACTTCTGGCGGCACGCCCTGCCGGACGTCCGCGAGATGGGCTACCGGCTGTCCGGCTCCAGCGACCTGTACGCCTGGGGCGGCCGGCGCCCGTACGCCTCGGTCAACTTCATCACCGCGCACGACGGTTTCACACTGCGCGACCTGGTGTCGTACGAGCGCAAGCACAACGAGGCCAACGGCGAGAGCAACCGCGACGGCACCGACGACAACCGCTCCTGGAACTGCGGGGCGGAGGGCGAGACCGAGGACGAGCGGGTACGGGCCCTGCGCCGCCGTCAGCTGCGCAATCTGCTCACGACCCTGCTGCTGTCCACCGGCGTGCCCATGCTGGTGGCCGGCGACGAACTCGGCCGCACCCAGCGCGGCAACAACAACGCCTACTGCCAGGACAACGAGGTCGGCTGGCTGGACTGGTCGCTGCTGGACGACCCGGCCTGGCGCCCCCTGTTCGATCTGACCTGCCGGCTGATCGCGCTGCGCCACCGGCATCCGGTGCTGCACCGCCGCGCCTTCTTCTCCGGCCGCGCGCACTCCGCGGACGGCCTGCGCGACCTGGCCTGGTTCACCGCGCGGGGCACGGAGATGACCGAGGCCGACTGGTACGCCCCCGCGGCCACGCTCGGCATGTACCTCTCCGGGCGGGACATCCCGGGCCGGGACGAGCGGGGCATGCCGGTCTCGGACGACAGCTTTCTCGCGGTGCTGCACGCGGGCGACGAGCCGACGGGTTTCGCCCTGCCGGGTCTGCCCTGGGCCGAGCGGTACGAGGTGGTCGTGGACACCTCCCGCGAGGACCAGGCCGAGGCGCCGGGCACGGTCCACGCGGCGGGGACGGAGATCACGGTGCCGGGGCGTGCGGTGCTGTTGCTGCGGGTGGCCTGAGCCCGCGCGAGAGCCATGCGTGGCGTGGATCGCACCTGATCGGGTTCGCCGAAGAAGCGACGCCTAAAGCCTCCGATTCATAAAACAATCGCCTGCAGACACCACCCAGCTCAACTCAGCTCATTTGCCGGAGGGTTCGAGTCCGGTTATGCAGAGCACGACCCGGCCGCCTGACGTGGCATCAAAAGATCAGTAGTATATGATCTTGACATCTGGCGTGACGCCTGATCAGAGGCGCTCGGCACGCTGAAGCGCCGGGACCGGCGAGCCATGGCCGATCCGGGGGCGACTCATCTGTGCCCTGGTCGCGAAAATGCACTCAGGGATAATTTCTGGAGGGGTTTTGACTATGAATAAATTTGCGCGCACATCGGTCGCGGCAGGTGCCGTATCGGCCGCATTGGTGACGGTTGTCGGGCTCGCGCCGACGGCATCGGCGGCGGGCGGTCATAGCCTGAAGAACGGTTATGGCTACTGCCTGGGAAGCCTTAACGGAGCCGACCGCACCGTTGGATACATGTGGTCCTGCAACGGTAACCGCGATCAGATCTGGACTTTCAACCACGTCGGTCACGATGCCCGCGGGAGCTTCTACCAGATAATCAACGGCAACGGCCAGTGCCTGGGCAGCTATGGCGCCTCGAAGGCGCGGGGCGCAGACATCTCGGTGTGGGATTGCAACGGAAACCCCGACCAGAAGTGGTACTGGAAGTCGGGTAGCGGAGCCCAGATCATCAACAGGAATTCACACATGTGCCTTGCCGGGTCCGGCAGCTTCGGCAAGGGGTCCACTGCGATCCAGTGGAGCTGCAACGGCAACAAGGACCAGAAATGGCGGTGGGTGTAGTAGGTAACGGCCCCCGACACGGCGGGGCCGGTGCCTCCCGAGGAGGGCACCGGCCCGTGTGGGGGATGCGGCTCAGCCCAGGCCGAGGCTGGAGAGGGCCGTCGTCCAGTCGGTGATGATGGCGTGCTGAGCGTCGGCGAGGCTGACGTCGCCGGCGCAGACGGCCTTCTTCAGCTTGTTCTCGACGGCGTCCTTGTCCGCGGAGGTCTCGTCGCCGGAGTGCGGCTCGGGCCAGAGGTTCTCCTCGCTCTTCGGGGCGCCGCCGAGTTCGAGCGGGACGAAGTGGTCCTCTTCATAGTCCGAGAGACTGGTGTCGGAGTAGCCGTACTCGACGATCTGCTTCTTCTTCAGCGCGGTGGTGTAGGAGCTGGGCGGCCGCACGGTCGCGGTCCAGCCGGAGACACAGATGGTCGAGTCGATGGTGTCCTGGGTGACGTCGGGGTTGAGGGCCCCGGGCGTGCAGGCCGAGTCGGGCAGGGGGAGGTAGTCCTGGCTGCAGCTGGCGGCGTGTGCGGAACCGGTGGTGACGGTGAGGCCCGCGGCGGCGAGGGCCAGGGTGGAGAAGGTGGTCACCAGGGGGCGCGATATTCGGGACATGTGGGGGTCTCCCGGTGGGGGCCCGGCAGAGATTCCGGGCGGTCATGGGCATGACAGCACCGGGATCATCTATGCGGGTAGACCTCTTTGCCCGACCGAGAGCCAGTTTGATTGAACGTTTATCCATGAGAGGGCAGCCCAAGGCATGGCCTTGACATGGGCTTGACGACGGGCCCGGGAACGGCCTCGGACACGCGGGCCGGGCGGCGTGACGTCTCGTCAACTATCCACCATAGCCCGCGTGAACGCAGGTCAAACCCCCGGCCTCCCCGGGTCAGCTCAGTCCGCTGACCGTGCCGCCGAAGATCCCGTTGTTGACGGACAGGGCGTAGCCGTCGCCGTTGCTCAGGTACCAGTGGGCGAAACTGCCGTAAGCGGTGCCGAAGCGCAGTACGACCTGCGTGGAACTCCAGGAGACGACGGTGACGCCGATGCAGTTGGCGCCGCCGACGTCGCTGTAACCGGCTTCGAAGTTGTTGTCGTCGGTGAAGTAGAGCTGGCTGCCGTAGGCGCTGCCGTTGGCGGTGTAGGTCCCGCAGCTGGTGACGTTGTTGTTGGTGCCCGCGGGCGCGGCGGCGCCGAAGCCGGAGCCGTTGACGGTGATCGTCGGCGAGGCGACCCCGGGGCCATGGGTCCCGCTGAAGGACACCGAGCTGATGGAGGGCTGTGCCGCCGCGGCGGCCTGGGCGGGAGCGGCGGTCGCCGCGAGGCCCGCGGTGAACGTCAACGCCGTTGCGGCCAGGGCGAGTCTGTGGGTCCGGCTCATGTCTGCGTTCTCCTTCGAGAGGGGGTCGGAATCGCGTCGGATCCCGCGCTCCTCACTGTGTCCGGGTGGGGTTTCAACGGGCTTACAGCTAGGGTGAGTTGGTGATCTTCTGCCGGGTTCTCGGCCCGATCGAAGTAGAGATCGACGGTGTCAGGGCCGAACTCGGCGGCCCTGTTCCACGCCGGCTGCTGGCGGCGCTCGCGGCCGGTGCGGGAGCGCCGGTGTCGCTCGCGGCGCTGGCCGAGGCGGTCTGGGACACCGAGCTGACCGCCGAGGTCACCGGCGCGATCCGGGTCGTGGTGCACCGCCTGCGCAGCGCGCTGGGCCCGCGCGGACGCGGATGCCTGGAGTCGGCCCCGCGGGGCTATCGGCTCGCGCTGGCGCCCGAGGCGACCGACCACGGCCTGTTCGAACAGCGGGTGACGCGTGGCAGCAGGCAGCTGACCGACGACGATCCCTCCGGTGCGCTGCGGACGCTGGAGTCGGCGCTGGCCCTGTGGCGCGGCCGTCCCTGGGCGGAGCTGGGTGAGTCCCTGCACATCTGCGGGCTGCGGGCGCGCATGGCGGAGCTGCGGGAGAGCGCGGTGGAGGAGCTGCAGGCCGCGCGGCTGGCCCGGGGCGACACCGCGGGCGCCGTCGCCACGCTGAGCCAGTCGGTGATCGAGGCGCCGTACCGCGAACGGCGATGGGAACTGCTCGCCCTGGGCCTGTACCGCAGCGGCCGGCAGGGGCACGCGCTGGCGGAGCTGCGGCGCGTGCGGGGGCTGCTGGTCGACGAGCTGGGCACCGAACCGGGCCCGGCGCTGCGGACGTTGGAGCGGCGCATGCTCGCGCACGATCCGGCTCTGCTGCTCGTGCCGGCGCCTGAGCGGCCGGACGAACCGCGATCGTCGGCTCCGGCGCCGGAGCCGACGGTGCCCCGGCCCCTGACGCGGCTGATCGGCCGGGCCCGGGAGCTGTCGGCGCTGGACGCGGCGCTCGGCGCGGCGCGCCTGGTGACCGTCACCGGGCCCGCCGGTGTGGGCAAGACCCGGCTCGCCGTCGAGCATGCCGCCGGCCGTGCCGACGCCCGGCTGGTACGGCTGGCCGACATCCGTGCCGCCGAGAGCATCGCGCCCGCGATCGCCGCGGCCCTCGGTGGGACACCGCCGTCCGGCGATGCGCTGACCGCCGTCGCCCGGGTCCTCGCCGACCGGCATCAGCTGCTGGTGCTGGACAACTGCGAGCACCTCGTGGACCCGCTCGCCGATGCCGTGCTGCCGCTGCTGGCGCGCTGCCCCGGGCTGCGGATCCTGGCGACCAGCCGATGGGCGCTGGGCCTGGACGGCGAGCGGGTGCTCGCACTGGCACCGCTGCCGATCGACGGCGCGGACGGCTCGGCGGTGGAGCTGCTGTTCGACCGGGTACGGGCGGTGCGCGCGGGCTGGGCACCCACCGCGCGGGACACCGCCGCGGCGACCGCCATCTGCACCGCGCTCGACGGGCTGCCCCTCGCCATCGAACTGGCCGCCGCGCGGGCACGGTCGTTCGGCCTGGCCGACATCGCCGCGCATGTGCGGGAGCGGTTCGACGGCCTCGGCTCCCCCGCCCGCGGCTCGGTGTCCCCGCACGACTCGCTGGTGGCCGCCATCGCCTGGAGCGTGGACCGGCTCCCGGACACGGAGCGGGCGCTGCTGCTGCGATTATGGCCGTTCGACGGCGGATTCTCCTGGCAGGCGGCCGCGGCGGTGTGCCCGGCCGACGCGGACGGCGCGGTGTTCGCGGGTCTGGCGGCGCTGGTCGACCGATCCGTGCTCTCCGCGGATGTGTCCTCGGCGCATGTGCGCTACCGCCTGCTGGAGACGATCCGCAGACACTGCCGCGACATCGCGACCCGGACCGTGCCGGCACCCTGCGAGCACACGCCGCATGGGTGCGCTGCCTCGTCGCCGAGCAGACGTCGCTGTTCGCCGGGCCCCGGTTCAGCGAGGCGGTACGGACACTGGCGGGCGAGCCGGCCAACATCCACGCCGGCATCGCCCACGACCTGGAGCACTCCCCCGCTCAGGCCCTGCGGACCATCGGCGCCCTGCGCTATCTGTGGGTGCACACAGGGCAGGTGCCCAAAGGGCGGCAGCTGCTGCGACAGGCCCTCGACGCGTGTCCTGACGCGCCCGCCGCGGACCGTGCGGCCGCGTTGATCGGGCTGTCCCTCACCGCCGGCCATACCGGGGACGTCGACGCCGCGCTCGATGCCGCCGACGCCGCGCTCGTGCTGCTCGACGACGACGATCCGGCCCACGACGAGCTGCTGCTGGAGGCGCATCTGCGCCGCTGCAACGCCCTGGCGAACCTGGACGCCGGCGAGCGCCTGCGCGCCGCGGCACTGGCCTTCGAGGCGGCCTGCGACCGGCGGGATCCGCCGGGTTTCCTGCGTGCGTCGGCGCTGTGGGGCATCGCCCTGGTCCATTTCCAGGACGCGGACATGCCGGCCGTCGCCGCCACCCTGACCAGGGCGCGCGAGATCGCCGCGCACTGCGGCTTCACCTCGGGGGAGGCCATCAGCGATCTGCAGCTGGCCTGGTATCTGCTGGCCGATCCGGCGGGGGCGGACGCGGGGGCGCGCCGGGCCCTCGATCTCCTGGCGCGCGCGGTCGCCGTGTTCGAACGGCAGCCGAACGGCTCCGACGAACTCGCCGCGCTCCACGCGGGCGTCTTCGCCCTGGCCGTACTCGGTGTTCCCAACATCGCGGCGAGGCTGCACGCCGCGGTCACCGACCACGCCGGACGCGGCGGCACCGATCCCGGCCGCTATCTGCGCTTCGCCGGACCGGGCCTCGCGGACCGGGTGCGACGGCTGCTCGCGCAGCTGCCTCCGGCAAAGGGCGCCCCCCTGGCCTGGGACGAGATGGTCGCCCTGTTCACCGACACCGTCACCGCGCTGCCGTGACGGCTCGCTGTAAGCCGGTTGACATGCCGTCCGGGGACGCTGGGGGCCGCGCCGACGATTTCGAGGAGGGGCCGGCCATGACCGGGTCTCAGCTCACCGCACGTGAGGTCGCCATCCGCTGTGTACGCATGATGGGCGAGGGCGGCCCCGCCACCTTCGAGGCGCTCATCCACCCCGACGCCGTCAACCGTGAGAGCCGGGCCGAGCCGCCGGCGGCCCGGGGCCGTGGACCGCAGGCCTTCTACGCCAGTGCGCTGTGGCTGCGCGCCGCCTACTCCGGCCTGCGGTGGACGATCGACGAGGTGGTGACCGAGGGCGATCTCGTCGTCCTGCACACCACCATGTCGGCCCGCCACACCGGTACGTTCGTCACCTACGACGAGAACGCCCGGCCCTTCGGGGCGTTCCCCGCGACCGGGAAGACCTTCTCCGTCACGCAGACGCACTGGTGCCGCATCGCCGACGGGCGGCTGATCGAGCACTGGGCCAACCGCGACGACCTCGGCCAGGCCGTCCAGCTGGGCTGGATACCGCCCACGCCCTGGTACGTCCTGCGCATGCGGCTGGCCGCCGTCCGGGCCCGCCCAACCCGAGCGGACCGGAACGAACCCTCGTGACACCGGCGCGGGACGTCTTCGGCGGGTCTCAGGCCAGGCTGTCCCGCCAGGCCCTGTGCAGGTTCGCGAAGCGGCCCGTGCCGTCGATCAGTTCGTCCGGGCGGCCGTCCTCGACGACACGGCCGCCTTCCATCACCAGCACCCGGTCCGCGATCTCCACCGTCGACAGCCGGTGCGCGATCACCACCGCCGTACGGCCCCGCAGCACCGTCGCCATCGCCCGCTGCACGGCCCGCTCGCCCGGGATGTCCAGCGAGCTGGTCGCCTCGTCCAGGATCAGTACCGCCGGGTCGGCGAGCAACGCGCGGGCGAAGGCGACCAGTTGGCGCTGGCCGGCCGAGATGCGCCCGCCGCGCTTGCGGACGTCGGTGTCGTAGCCGTCGGGCAGTGCGCTGATGAACTCGTGCGCGCCGATCGCCTTCGCCGCCTCCTCGATCTCCTCGCGGGTCGCGTCGGGCCGGCCGATGGCGATGTTGTCCGCGACCGTGCCGGAGAACAGGAACGCCTCCTGGGTCACCATGACCACCCCGCGCCGCAGCTCCGGCACCGACAGCTCGCGCACGTCCACCCCGTCCAGCAGCACCCGGCCCTCGGAGGGGTCGTAGAAACGGGCGAGGAGCTTGGCGAGGGTGGACTTGCCGGCGCCCGTGGCCCCGACCACGGCGACCGTCTGCCCGGCCGGGAGGGTCAGATCGAAGCGGGGCAGCACCTCTCCGCCGGTGCGATAGCCGAACCGGACCCGGTCGAAGACGACCTCGCGGCCGGGGAAGTCACCCTTCAGCGGCGGGAGTTCACGCGGCTGCGACGGCTCCGGCACGGACGGGGCCTGCGCCAGCAGCCCGGCGATCTTCTCCAGCGAGGCGGCGGCCGACTGGTAGGAGTTCAGGAACATGCCCAGCCGGTCGATCGGGTCGTACAGCCGGCGCAGATACAGCACGGCCGCCGCCAGCACGCCCAGTTCCAGCGAACCCGACGCCACCCGGTAGGCGCCCCACAGCACGATCCCCGCGACCGCCGTGTTGGCCACCAGCCGGGAGCCGACCACATAGCGGGCCATCTCCAGCAGGGCGTCGCCGTTCGTGCGCTCGTGCCGCCGGTTGAGGACGGCGAACTCGGCGTCGTTCGCCGCCTCCCGGCGGAAGGCGCGCACCGGACGGATGCCGTTCATCGTCTCCACGAACTTCACGATCACCGCCGCGATCGCGGTGGACCGCACCCGGTACACCCGCCCCGCCCGCCGCTGGTACAGCCGGATGAGCAGGTACAGCGGCACGAAGGAGGCCACCGCGAGGGCGCCAAGACCGAGGTCCAGCCACAGCAGCAGCGCCGAGATGTACACGAAGGACACCACGACGGTCACCAGCTCCTGCAGGCCCTCGCCCAGCAGCTCGCGCAGCGACTCGACGTCCGCCGTGGAGCGGGAGATCAGCCGTCCCGAGGTGTAGCGCTCGTGGAAGTCGATGCTCAGGGCCTGCGCGTGCCGGAAGATCCGGCCCCGCAGATCGAGCAGCACGTCCTGGCTGACCCGGACGGAGGTCTCGATGAAGGCGAACTGCAGCCCGCCGGAGAGCAGCGCGCACACCAGATAGCCGACGGCCACCGCGGTCAGCGGAGCGTGCCGGTGCTCCCGGAACGCGGGTACGGCGGTGTCGATGGCGTACGCCACCAGCAGCGGGCCCAGCTGGGACACCGCCTGCTGGAGCAGCAGCAGGACCGTGGTCACCACGGCCCGGGCCCGCAGTGGCGCGAGCAGGGAGCGCAGCAGGGCGGCCGTGGCACCGGGCGGGGCGGGCAGCACGTCCCGGTCGAAGACATCGCCGCCGCCGTCGCCCGCGCCCGGCGGGCCGGGGAGTTCGTCGTCCTCGGCGGGGGGCGTGGCGGCGGTCGTGCTGGTCAACGGGGGTCCTCCGTGTCCTCGGCGGCTCCGGACATCAGATGCGCGTACTCGGCGTTGGTGCGCAGCAGTTCCTGGTGGGTGCCGACGGCGGCGATCCGGCCGTCCGAGAGCAGGGCGACCCGGTCGGCGAGCAGCACCGTGGACGGCCGGTGGGCCACGATCAGCGCGGTGGTGTCGGCGAGGACCTGGCGCAGCGCCGCCTCCACGGCGGCCTCCGTGTGCACGTCCAGCGCGGACAGCGGGTCGTCCAGCACCAGGAACTCCGGTCTGCCGACCACCGCGCGGGCCAGTGCGAGGCGCTGGCGCTGGCCGCCGGAGAGGCTGAGGCCCTGCTCGCCGACGCGGGTGTCGGTGCCCTGGGGCAGGGCGTGCGCGAAGTCGGCCTGGGCCACGGCCAGTGCGCGGTCGAGGTCCGGCTGTCCGGCGCCGTCCGCGGCGCCCATCAGGACGTTCTCGCCGACGCTCGCCGAGAACAGGGTGGGGTCCTCGAAGGCGACGGCCACCTTGGCGCGCAGCTCCTCGCGGGGCATCGCGGCGATGTCGACGCCGTCGAGGGTGATCCGTCCCGAGGTGACCTCGTGCAGACGCGGGACGAGCGCGGTGAGGGTGGTCTTCCCGCTGCCGGTCGCCCCGACCAGGGCCATGGACTCGCCGGGGCGGATGTGGAGGTCTATGCGGTACAGGAGGGGCGGGGAGTCGGGGGGTGCGTCGGGGTAGCGGAACTGGACGTTGTCGAAATGGAGTCCTGTGCCGGTGCCGGGCGGGCGTCGGCCGTCGCTCGCCGGGACGGCGGCTGCCGCCGTCCCGGCGGCGGCACGACTGCCCGCGGCCACGGCGTCTTCGGGCTTCTCGTCCAGCACCTCGAAGTACCGCTCGGTCGCCGTGGCCGCCTCCTGGCTCATCGCCAGCAGGAACCCGATCGAGTCCACCGGCCACCGCAGAGCAAGCGCCGTACTGAGAAAGGCCACCAGCGTCCCCGCGCTCAGCCCGCCGTCGGCGACCCGTATCGCGCCCAGCACCAGCGCCGCCCCGATCGCCAGCTCGGGCAGTGTCACGATGACGCCCCAGATCGTGGCGAGCAGCCGCGCCTTGCGCAGTTCGGTGCCGCGCAGGGTGACGGACAGTTCGCGAAAGGCCCGCGCCTGGCTGCGGTGGCGGCCGAATCCCTTGATGATGCGGATGCCGAGCACGCTCTCCTCGACCACCGTCGTCAGGTCCCCGACCTGGTCCTGTGCGCGCCGCGCCACCAGGGCGTACCGCCGCTCGAAGACCGCGCAGGTCCACACCACGGGGATCACGGGGCCGAGGATGACCAGCCCCAGCACCCAGTCCTGGATCAGCATGATCACCACGCCGACGAGGATCGTGACCCCGTTGACCAGGAGGAACGTCATCGGGAAGGCGAGGAACTGGCGCAGCAGCATCAGATCGGTGGTGCCACGGGACAGCAACTGGCCCGAGGCCCAGCGATCGTGGAAGGCGACGGGCAGCCGCTGCAGCCGGCCGTAGAGGCTCGCCCGCATCTCCGCCTCGATGTGCGACAGCGGACGGGCCACCAGCCAGCGCCGTATGCCGAACAGGACCGCCTCGGCGATCCCGAGGAGGAACAGGCAGAGCGCGCCGAGCCAGACGCCCGCCGGGTCCCGGCCGGCGACCGGTCCGTCCACCATCCACTTGAGGACGAGCGGGATCACCAGTCCGGTGCAGGAGGCGACGATCGCGACGAACGCGGCCGTGAACAGACGTGCCCGCAGGGGGCGGACGTACGGCCACAGCCGCAGCAGGGTACGAACTGCGGAGCGTTCCGGGGTGGTTGCACGTGTCGTGGCCATCACCGCGAGCGTACGGACCGGCACTGACAACGCCCACCGAGTTTCGGTCGTAGCCCGGCATCAACCGATCGGACGATGCCGCTTCGAGCGGGCCGGCCGATGTGCCGGGCCCCGCCCGACCGGGATTCTCGACGCATGCCATCCGTCATCGAAGTCACCGATCTGCGTAAGTCGTACGGCGGCCGGGCCGTCGTCGACGGAGTCTCCTTCGCCGTCGAGGAGGGCGAGATCTTCGGGATCCTCGGCCCGAACGGCGCCGGGAAGACCACCACCGTGGAGTGCGTCGAGGGACTGCGGGTCCCCGACGGCGGCCGGATCCGGGTCGCCGGTCACGATCCCGTCGCCGACCACGACGAGGTCGCGAGGATCCTCGGCGCCCAGCTGCAGCAGAGCGAACTGCAGGCGAAGCTCACCGTGCGGGAGGCGCTGGAGCTGTACGCCGCCTTCTATCCGAACCCGGCCGACTGGCGGCCGCTGGCCGAACGCCTGGGTCTCACGCACAAGCTCGGCACCCGGTTCGCCAAGCTGTCCGGCGGGCAGCGGCAGCGCCTGTTCATCGCGCTGGCGCTCATCGGCAGTCCGCGCATCGTGGTGCTGGACGAGCTGACCACGGGCCTCGACCCGCGCGCCCGCCGGGACACCTGGCAGCTCATCGAGGATGTCCGGGCGAGCGGTGTCACCGTGCTGCTCGTCACCCACTTCATGGAGGAGGCGCAGCGGCTCTGCGACCGCATCGCGGTCATCGACCAGGGGCGGGTCGCGGCGCTGGACACCCCGGCCGGGCTCATCCGGCGCTCCGCCGGCGCCACCGTCGTGTCCTTCACACCGTCCGCGCCGCTGGACGAGCGGGAGCTGTGCGGGCTGCCCGCGCTCGCCTCCGTCGAGCAGCGGGAGGGCCGGATCACCCTCACCGGCACCGACGAGACGGTCGACGCCGTCGTCTCCCTGCTCGCCCGCCACCACATCACCGCGCACCAGCTGCGCGTCACCGACGCCACCCTGGACGACGCGTTCCTCGACCTGACCGAAGGCCGTACCACCGAAGGCCGTACCACCGAAGGCCACACCAAGGAGGCCGCGGCATGAACACCGCCGTGCTGCGCACCGAGTTCCGTCTGTTCCGCCGCGAACCCGCGGCCGTCTTCTGGATCTTCCTGTTCCCGACGCTGCTGCTGGTCATCCTCGGCTCGATCCCCTCGTTCCGGGAGGCCGACAAGTCGATGGGCGGGCTGCGGCCGATCGACGCCTATGTGCCGGTGGCCGTGCTGATCGCCCTGCTCATGTCCGGGGTGCAGTCGCTGCCGCAGGCCCTGACGGGCTACCGGGAGCGGGGCATCCTGCGCCGGATGTCCGCCACCCCGGTACGGCCCTCCGCCCTGCTGTCGGCGCAGATGGCCGTGCAGGGCGCGGTCGCCCTGGCCGCGGCGCTGCTCGCCGTCGTGGTCGGCCGCGTGGCCTTCGACGTACGGCTGCCGCAGCAGCCGGCCGGCTACGCGCTGGCCCTCCTCCTCGCGGTGGCGGCCGCTCTCGCCCTCGGCAACGTCGTCTCGGCGCTGTCCCGGACCACGAAGATCGCGAGCGCGATCGGATCGGCGGTGTTCTTCCCGATGATGTTCTGCGCGGGTGTCTGGCTGCCGGTCCGGTCCATGCCGCACACCCTGGCCCGGGTGGTCCAGCTGACCCCGTTCGGCGCGGCGGCCCGGGCCCTGGACGAGGCGGCCGGCGGGCACTGGCCGGGCTGGGCGCACCTGGGCGTGCTCGCGCTGTGGACGGTGCTGCTGACGGCCGGTGCCGCCCGCTGGTTCCGCTGGGAGTGAGCGAGCCGTGCCGGACACTGGTGGCATGAAGATCGCCGTGCAGCAGGAGTCCCGGGCCGCCTTCGACACCTGGGGGCCCTGGGCGCTGCTGGTGGCCGGTACCGTCGCCGCGGTCATGTCCGCCCGCCCGGTCGGCATGGACCGGTCCGGGGCGGCTGTCTCCGCGGTGCTCGTGGCCGCGGCCGCCGTGGTGCAGGGGTACTGGGCGAGGGTGAAGCGGAAGCGGTCGGCTCCGAACCGGACCGATGTCTGCCTCTACCTCCTGCGCTGGGCCATCGGCTTCGTGCTGGCCTGGATCAACCCGTTCTTCGCCTTCTACGCCGTGACCGGCTACTACACGGCCGGCATCGACCTGCCCCGCCGCCTGGTGCTGCCCGGCCTCTTCCTGACCGCCGTCACCATGGCCGGCAGCGAGATGGGCGGCTGGCCGCCGCACGGGCTGGTCCTGTGGCTCGGCTTCTTCCTCGTCCTGGCCGTCAACATGGGCATGGTCAGCGTGTTCACCCGGTACGCCCAGCGGGAGCAGGCGCACACCCTGGAGCAGGCCGCGACCATCGCCGAACTGGGCCGCACCAACACGGCGTTGCAGCAGGCACTGGACGAGAACGCGGCCCTGCACGCCCAACTCCTCGTCCAGGCCCGGGAGGCGGGTGTCGCCGACGAGCGCCGCCGGCTCGCCGCCGAGATCCACGACACCATCGCACAGGGCCTGACCGGGATCATCGCCCAGCTCCAGGTGGTGGCGAACGCCCCCGACCTGGGCACCGCCCGCGCCCACCTGGAGCGCGCCTCTTCCCTGGCCAGGCACAGCCTGGGTGAGGCCCGCCGCTCGGTGCACAATCTCGCCCCGGTCGCCCTCGCCGCCCAGGGGCTGCCGGAAGCGCTGAAGACGACGGTCGCCGAATGGGCCGAACGCACCGGCGTACGCGCCGACTTCACGGTCACCGGCACCACCGAGCAGCTGCACGACGAGGTCTCGGCGACCCTGCTGCGCATCGCCCAGGAGGCCCTGTCCAATGCGGCCCGGCACGCCCGCCCGACCCGTGTCGGGGTGACCCTGTCCTTCATGGGCGACGAGGTCACGCTCGACATCCGCGACGACGGCACCGGCTTCGACCCGGCCGCCGTACCGGAGCGCACCCTCCCCCACTCTCGACTTCGCTCGAGCGGGGGGACCCCCATCGGAGGCTTCGGCCTGGACGGCATGCGGGCCCGCGCCGAACGCATCGCGGGCTCGCTCACGGTCGAGTCGGAGCCGGGGCACGGCACGGCGGTGTCGGCTCGCGTACCGTTAATGCGCGATGACCACTGACCCCGCCATCTCGCTGCTGATCGTCGACGACCACCCGGTCGTCCGCGACGGCCTGCGCGGCATGTTCGCGTCCGCGCCGGGCTTCACGGTGCTCGGGGAGGCCGCGAACGGCGTCGAGGCGGTGGCCCGGACGATGGCCCTGGACCCGGACGTGATCCTGATGGACCTGCGGATGCCCGGCGGTTCCGGTGTGGAGGCCATCCGTGAACTGACCCGGCGCGGCACCCGCGCCAAGGTCCTGGTCCTCACCACGTACGACACCGACTCCGACACACTGCCCGCGATCGAGGCGGGCGCGACCGGCTATCTCCTCAAGGACGCGCCGCGCGACGAGCTGTTCACCGCCGTCCGCGCCGCCGCCGAAGGCCGTACGGTCCTCTCCCCGGCCGTCGCCTCCCGCCTGGTGCACGCGGTCCGCACCCCCCGCCGGCCCGGCGCCGAACCGCTGTCCGCGCGCGAGCGCGAGGTGCTGGTCCTGGTCGCCAAGGGCACCTCGAACCGCGAGATCGCCCGCGAGCTGTTCATCAGCGAGGCAACGGTCAAGACCCACCTCACCCACCTGTACGCCAAGCTCGGCGTCAACGACCGTGCGGCGGCGGTGGCGACGGGGTACGACCGGGGGATCCTGGGCTGAGCGGACGAGCAGCACCCGCTCGCCGGCCTGCTTAATCGATGGAGCCGGCCTCACCGCCCCCGATAGGTTCGAAGTTTGCCGAGACAGGGCCGAGCCGATCGGGGGACGGATGGTTGACGCGTACGAGGATCCGGGGACACCCGACACCCGTGGCGGCTGGCGCTATCTGTGGTGGGTGGTGCTCTGCCAGCCGGGCCGGGCGGTGGCCGGGGCGCTGCTGGGCAGTGTCTGGCTGGTGCTGATGGCCGCGCAGCCGTATCTGATGGCGCGGGCCGTGGACGACGGGCTGGTGCCGGGGCGGCTCGGGGTGCTGGCCGGCTGGACCGGGGCGATGTTCGTGCTCGGGGCGGTGAACGCCTGGGTGAGCATCATGCGGCACCGCACCATGACCCGGGTGCGGATGGACGCCAACTTCCGCACGGTGAAGGTGGTCGTGGAGCAGGTGACGCGGCTCGGGGACGCGCTGTCGCGCCGGGCCGGGGCCGGTGAGGTGGTGACGATCGGGGTCGGCGACGTGCAGACCATCGCGACGGCGCTGACCGTGGTCGGACCGGGCGTCGGCTCGGCCGTGGTCTACGCGGTGGTGGCCGGGCTGCTGCTGACGATCTCGGTGCCGCTGGCCGCCGTCGTGCTGCTCGGGCTGCCGGTGATGGCGCTGGTCACCGGGCCGCTGACGGTGCGGCTGCAGAGCGCGGAGAGTGCGTACCGGGAACGGCAGGGCGTGCTCACCGCCCGCATCGGCGACCTCGCCGGCGGGCTGCGGGTCCTCAACGGGCTCGGCGGGAAGGGGCTGTTCGCGGACGCCTTCCGCAAGGACTCGCAGCGGCTGCGGGCACAGGGCTACCGGGTGGGCGCGGTGGCCAGCTGGGTGCAGGCGCTCGGTGTCGGCCTGCCCACCCTGTTTCTGGCCGTGGTGACCTGGATGGCGGCCCGGCTCGCGGCCCAGGGATCCATCAGCATCGGCGAGTTGGTGTCGGTGTACGGCTATGTGGCGGTGCTGATCGGGCCGGTGGCCTTCTTCGTGGAGGTGACCTACCAGCTGAACCGGGGTGTGGTGGCCGCGCGCCGGGTCGTACGGCTGCTGCGGCTGGAGCCGGAACCGGACACGGGTACGCGGCCCGCGCCCGAGGGACCGGCCGAGCTGCACGATCCGGCGTCCAGGGTGCGGGTGGTGCCGGGCCGGCTGACCGCGCTGGCCGCCGCCCGGCCCGCCGAGGCCGCCGCCGTGCTCGACCGGCTCGGCCGCTTCGGGCCGACCGACGCCACCTGGGGCGGGGTACGGCTGGACGCGGTCCCGCTCGCCCGGGTACGGCAGCGGATCCTGGTCGCGGACAACGAGGCCGATCTGTTCGCCGGACCGCTGCGCGAGGTCGTGACCGCCGGGCCGGCCCGCGACGAGGCGGCGCTCGCCCGTGCGCTGTACGCGGCCGCCGCCGAGGACGTCGTACGCGGACTGACGGACGGGCCGGACTCGCCGGTGGCCGGGCAGGGCCGCAGTCTCTCGGGCGGGCAGCGGCAACGGGTGCGGCTGGTACGGGCGTTGCTCGCCGACCCCGAGGTGCTGCTCGCCGTGGAGCCGACCTCGGCGCTGGACGCGCACACGGAGGCGGCGGTCGCGGCGCGTGTGCGGGAGGCACGCGAGGGCCGCACGACGGTGGTGGCGTCCACATCCCCGCTGGTGCTGGACCGCGCGGACACGGTCGTGTTCCTGGTCGACGGAAAGGTCGCGGCGAGCGGCACGCACCGGCGGCTGCTGGCGGCCGAGCCGGGCTACCGGGCGCTCGTCGCCCGGGACACGGAACAGGACACGGACACGGAGAAGGACACGGAGAAGGACAAGGACACGGAAGGGGTCGTACGGTGACGGCGGGCGAGGGGCTGCTGCCGGTCGCGGACCGGAGCCGGGTGCGGCGGGCCGCGCTGCGGCTGGTGCGGGCCGACGGGCGGGCGTTCGCCGCCGCGCTGCTGCTGAACGCGCTGGCGGCGGGGGCGGGGCTGGTCGGGCCGTGGCTGGTCGGGCGGATCGTGGACGAGGTGCGGGCCGGGCGCGGGGCCGGCGCGGTGGACCGGCTCGCGCCGTGGATCCTGCTGTGCGCGCTGGCCCAGGTGCTGCTGGCCCGCTGGGCGCGCGATGTGGGGTACCGGTTCGGGGAGCGCACGCTGGCCCGGGTGCGCGAGGAGTACGTCGAGCGGGTGCTGGCGCTGCCCGCGTCCGCGGTGGAGCGGGCGGGCACCGGCGATCTGACGGCGCGCGGTACGGCGGACGTGGCGATCGTCGGCACCACCCTGCGGGACGTCGGCCCGGAGCTGCTGGTCAACTTCGTGCAGGCGCTGTTCGTGCTGGGCGCGGTGTTCGCGCTCGATCCGGTGCTCGGGGCGTTCGGGCTGCTCGGGCTGACCCCGATCTGGCTGGCGCTGCGCTGGTATCTGCGCCGGGCCCGGGACGGCTATCTCGCGGAGGGCGCGGCCACGTCCGAGGTCGCGGAGATCATCGCCGCCACGGCGGCCGGGGCCCGGACCGTCGAGGCGTTCGGGCTGCGGCAGCGGCGGATCGCGGCGAGCCGGGACGCGCTGGAGAAGTCCCGCCGTACCCGCCTCTACACGCTGTTCCTGCGGACGGTGTTCTTCCCGGCGATCGAGGTGACGTACACCGTGCCGGTGGTGGGCGTGCTGCTGCTCGGCGGGTGGCTGCACCAGCGGGGTGCGATCGGGGTCGGCGCGGTGGTGGCCGCGGCGCTGTATCTGCGGCAGTTCACCGAGCCGCTGGACCAGATCCTGATGCGCGTGGAGCAACTGCAGAGCAGCAGCGCCTCCTTCGCCCGCGTGGAGGGCCTGGCCGAGGCACCCCGCGGGGAGAGGGCGCAGCCACCCCTCGCAGAAGCCGTGGCCGGCTCCCCGGTCCCCGCGGACGACCGGATCGACGTGCGCGGGGTGCGGTACGCGTACGAGCGCGGCGGCGAGGTGCTGCGGGGCGTGGACCTGACGGTGCGGCCCGGGGAGCGGCTCGCGGTGGTGGGTCCCTCCGGCGCCGGGAAGACGACGCTCAGCCGGCTGCTCGCGGGCATCGACCGGCCCGGGGCCGGCACCGTGACGGTGGGCGGGGTGCCGGTCGCCGAACTGGAGCCGGAGCTGTTGCGCCGCCAGGTGGTCCTGGTCACGCAGGAGCACCACGTCTTCCTCGGCACGGTCCGCGACAACCTGCTGATCGCCGAACCGGAGGCGACGGACGGCGATCTGTGGGCGGCGCTCACGGCGGTCGGGGCCGACGAGTGGGTCCGTGATCTGCCGGACGGCCTCGACACCCCGTTGGGGGAGGGCGGCTGCTCCACCGACGGTTCCCAGGCCCAGCAACTCGCCCTTGCCCGGGTGGTGCTGGCCGACCCGCACACCCTGATCCTGGACGAGGCAACCGCCCTGCTGGACCCGACGACGGCCCGGCACGCCGAACGCGCGCTCGCCGCCGTGCTGGAGGGCCGTACGGTCATCGCCATCGCACACCGCCTGCACACGGCCCATGACGCCGACCGGGTGGCGGTCATGGAGAACGGCCGCCTGACGGAACTGGGCACCCACGAGGACCTGGTGACGGCCGACGGCGCCTACGCGGCCCTGTGGCGGACCTGGCACGGGGACACGACCGGGCACCGGTGAACAGCAACTCCATGATGGGAGACGGCACTTCACGACCTACGACGCGCCGACCTCACGCCCGCTGCCCACGAACGCCCGCACGCGGACGCCGGCGCTGTGCCTGGACGTCTCTGTCCGGGACTCGGTCCGACCGCAGCCGGCGGAGGCGGAGTTCTCCGCCGCGCTCGCCCGCTCGGCGGGAGCCTTCGTGCTCCACCCGACCGAGTCGCCGAGACCCAGCACCTGCTGGCTGGTGACCCCGCGGGGAGTCGTCACACGGGCCCGCCTGTACGGCCCGCGTCACGCGCATCCCCGAGGTGGTGGGCGACCTGGAGATCGCCACGCCGCTCTCGGACGCGTTCGACGCGTACCCGCTCCGGCTGGTACCCCGCCCGAATAGCCGCCCCGACCCCACCCCTGGTGACGAGTTCGCATATCGAACATGAACATCCGGTCAACGGACCATTTCCAGCCAAGTTTGTGATGCGGTCCTGACAGGTGCGCTGATCCCCTGTCACTCTTCCCAGGCCGACTCACAGCAACCCCACGGCTCCACCCGCTGTGCAGATTCGGCCTGCACGTGGTTCCGCGTAACGCCCTGTTCTGCCCGGACGTCCCAAACCCACCGTCCGGTCTCCCCTGGCCGCGCGACCCGCGGTCACGCAGAAGGAGTCAGTGTTGAGAAGCAGTTCCTCTCGCAGACGCACCTCCCACACAGCGCAGCGCCCCACGGCGCACCACCGCACCGCCACCGTCGCCCTCGCCGGCGTCGCCGCCCTGATCGCCGCCGCCGTCCAGGCGGGCGCGGCCAGCGCCACACCGGCGAAGCCGCAGCCCGGCAAGGTGAATCCGGCCCATGTCGCGGTCAAGCTCACCCCCTCGCAGCGCGTCGAGCTGATACGTCACGCCGATGCCACGAAGGCCGCCACCGCGCGCTCGCTCGGCCTCGGCGCCAAGGAGAAGCTGGTCGTCAAGGACGTCGTGAAGGACGCCGACGGCACCCTGCACACCCGCTACGAGCGCACCTACGCGGGCCTGCCGGTGCTCGGCGGCGACCTGGTCATGGACAGCCTGTCCGGCAAGACCATGGAGGTCATCAAGGCCACCGGCGCCACGCTGAAGGTCGCCGGCCTCACCCCGGCCGTCTCGAAGGCCGCGGCCGAGAAGCAGGCCGTGCAGCGGGCCAAGGCCCTCGGCGGCAGCAGGTCGGCGGCCGACTCCGTCCGCAAGGTGATCTGGGCGGCGAGCGGCAAGCCCGTCCTCGCCTACGAGACGGTCGTCGGCGGACTGCAGGACGACGGCACCCCGAACCAGCTGCACGTCATCACCGACGCCGCGACCGGCAAGAAGCTCTTCGAGCACCAGGGCATCGAGACCGGCGTCGGCAACACCCAGTACAGCGGGCAGGTGAACCTGACGACGACGCACTCGGGCTCGTCGTACACGCTGACCGACGGGGCGCGCGGCGGCCACAAGACGTACAACCTCAACCACGGCTCCTCGGGCACCGGCACCCTGTTCTCGCAGTCCAACGACACCTGGGGCAACGGCACCACGTCGAACGCCGCGACCGCGGGCGCGGACGCCCACTACGGCGCGCAGGAGACCTGGGACTTCTACAAGAACACCTTCGGCCGCAGCGGCATCAGGAACGACGGCGTCGGCGCCTACTCGCGCGTCCACTACGGCAGCTCGTACGTGAACGCGTTCTGGGACGACGGCTGCTTCTGCATGACCTACGGCGACGGCTCCAACGACCAGGACCCGCTGACCAGCCTCGACGTGGCCGGGCACGAGATGAGCCACGGCGTCACCTCCAACACCGCGGGCCTGGAGTACAGCGACGAGTCCGGCGGCCTGAACGAGGCGACCAGCGACATCATGGGCACCGGCGTGGAGTTCTACGCCAACAACAGCAAGGACGTCGGTGACTACCTCATCGGCGAGATGATCAACATCAACGGCGACGGCACCCCGCTGCGCTACATGGACAAGCCCAGCAAGGACGGCAGTTCGGCCGACTCCTGGTACTCGGGCGTCGGCAACCTCGACGTGCACTACTCCTCGGGCGTCGCCAACCACTTCTTCTACCTGCTGAGCGAGGGCAGCGGCGCCAAGACGATCAACGGCGTCAGCTACGACTCGCCGACGGCGGACGGGCTTCCGGTCACCGGCATCGGCCGGGACAAGGCGCTGCAGATCTGGTACAAGGCACTGACCACCAAGTTCACCTCCACCACCAACTACGCCGACGCCCGCACCGGCACCCTCGCGGCGGCCGGTGAGCTGTACGGCACCTCCAGCACCGAGTACAAGGCGGTGCAGGACGCCTGGGCGGGCGTGGCGGTCGGTGCGCGCTCCGGCGGCGGAGACGGCGGCGGTTCGACGTACGAGAGCAACACCCAGGTGGCCATCCCGGACAACGGGCCGGCTGTCACCTCGGCCATCACGGTCTCCGGCAGGACCGGAAACGCACCGAGCAACCTTCAGGTGAGCGTCGACATCACGCACACCTGGCGGGGCGACCTGGTGATCGATCTCGTCGGCCCGTCGGGCACCGCCTACCGGCTGAAGAACTTCAGCTCCTCGGACTCGGCGCACAACGTGAAGCAGACCTACACGGTCAACGCCGCCGCCGAAACCGCCAACGGCACCTGGAAGTTGCGGGTGCAGGATCAGGCCACGTACGACACCGGAACGATCAACGGATGGAAGCTGACGTTCCCGTAAATCGTCGGCAACAAGCCCGGAAATCGGGCGCCGTTCGAGGGTGCGGCACCCTCGGACGGCGCCCGTTAACACCCCTGCAACGTTTCTCGGACAGACGATTTTCGGCCAACATCACTTCAGGGCCTGACATGTACGCGCCCCTGGTGTCACTCTTCCTTCACCCGCCGCAGAGCTTCACCACATCACTCCGGCCAGTAACCCCACGCTGACCGGACTCCCCCACGAGAAGGAGCTTGCGTGAGCCCCCTCTATGCGCGTCACAAGCGCACCACTCTGGCCGTCGCCACCGCCGTCGCCGCCGGAGCCCTCATCTCCACCGGTCTGGCCACCAGCGCGACCGCCGCCGCCAAGAGCAGCGCGACGCCCGGTGCCGCCCCGGCCGCGCTGTCCGCCTCCGCCCACATCTCCCTGATACAGCAGGCCCAGTCCGCCGCGGCCGAGACCGCGCAGCAACTGGGCCTCGGCGCCAAGGAGAAGCTGGTCGTCAAGGACGTCGTCAAGGACGCCGACGGCACCGTCCACACCCGCTACGAGCGCACCTACGCGGGCCTCCCGGTGCTCGGCGGCGACCTCGTCGTGCACACCGCCAAGTCCGGCAAGACCGAGGGCGTCACCAGAGCGACCAAGGCGACGATCAAGGTGGCCTCGCTCAAGCCGCAGGTCACCGCCGCCAAGGCCGAGCAGCAGGCGGTCTCCGCCGCCAAGACCCTCGGTTCCGCCAAGTCCTCGGCGAACGGCGCCCGCAAGGTGATCTGGGCCGGCTCCGGCAAGCCCGTCCTCGCCTACGAGACGATCGTCGGCGGCCTGCAGGACGACGGCACCCCGAACCAGCTGCACGTCATCACCGACGCCGCGACCGGCAAGAAGCTCTTCGAGTACCAGGGCATCGAGAACGCGACCGGCACCGGCAAGACGCTGTACTCGGGCACCGTCAGCCTCACCACCACGCAGTCGGGCTCGTCGTACAACCTGACCGACGCCACGCGCGGCGGCCACAAGACGTACAACCTGGCCCGCAAGACGTCCGGCAAGGGCACCCTGGTCAGCAACTCGACCAACACCTTCGGCACCGGCACCGCCTCCACCTCCTCCAGCGACCAGACGGCCGCCGCCGACGCCGCCTACGGCGCGCAGGAGACCTGGGACTTCTACAAGAACACCTTCGGCCGCAGCGGCATCAAGAACGACGGCGTCGGCGCCTACTCCCGCGTGCACTACGGCAGCAACTACGTCAACGCCTTCTGGGACGACGGCTGCTTCTGCATGACCTACGGCGACGGCTCGGGCAACAAGGACCCGCTGACCTCGCTGGACGTGGCCGGCCACGAGATGAGCCACGGCGTCACCGCGAACACGGCGGGCCTGGACTACTCGGGCGAGTCCGGCGGCCTGAACGAGGCCACCAGCGACATCATGGGCACCGGCGTGGAGTTCTACGCCAACAACTCGTCCGACAAGGGTGACTACCTCATCGGCGAGAAGATCAACATCAACGGCGACGGCACCCCGCTGCGCTACATGGACAAGCCCAGCAAGGACGGCAGCTCGGCCGACTCCTGGTCCTCCTCCGTCGGCGACCTGGACGTCCACTACTCGTCCGGTGTCGCGAACCACTTCTTCTACCTCCTGTCCGAGGGCAGCGGTTCGAAGACGATCAACGGCGTGTCCTACGACTCGCCCACGTCCGACGGCTCCACGGTCACCGGCATCGGCCGGGACAAGGCGCTGCAGATCTGGTACAAGGCGCTGACCACGTACTTCACCTCGACCACCAACTACTCGGACGCCCGCTCGGGCACCCTGCAGGCGGCGGCCGACCTGTACGGCTCCAGCAGCACCGAGTACAAGACGGTGGCGGCGGCCTGGTCGGCGGTCAACGTCAGCTGACGGACACACAGCTGAGACAGGGCGGCACCCGGGAGGAAGACATCCCGGGTGCCGCCCTACCCTTGTGACCCATGTCCTCGGCGCCCTTCACCTACGAGCCGGTCGGCGCGACCCGCGACGACCTGACGTACTGCCCGCCCGGCTTCCACCCCCTGCTCGTCCGCACCCGCCTCGGCGAGGGCGAAAAGCTCTTCCGACGGGCAGCCGACGCGGTCCTCACCTGGGAGATGCACCGCGCCCTGGGCGTGGGCATCGACGCCGGCGCCGACCGCGCGGCCCCCGCCGTCGATGTCACGGTCACCCTGGCGGGAGTCATCAGAGCCCCCTGCCGCATCATCTGGACCATCGACGAATCCCGCCGGGCCGGCTGGGCCTACGGCACCCTGGAAGGCCACCCCGAGTGCGGCGAGGAGGCCTTCGTGGTCGACCGCACGGGCGACGGCACGGTATGGCTGACGGTGGCGGCCTTCAGCCGGGGCGCCAAGTGGTACGCCAAGGCGGGCGGCCCGGCCACCCGAGGCCTGCAGCACATGTACGCCCGCCGGTGCGGGACGGTACTGCGCAAGCTGTGCGAGGGGCTGTCGGAAGAATGACCCGAAGAGCACTCCTCGTCCCCCTGGCGACGGCCCTCGCCGCCGCACTGCTCGTCGCCCGCGTCACCTGGGACTCCGACACCTTCCAGCACTGCCGCTACCTGGGCCCCTCGGCACGCATGTACGCCACCTCGTGGGCCGGCCTCGCCTGTGCCGTCGCCGCGCTGCTGGCGTTCGCCGCCCTGCCCCGCACCGAACGACGCGGCCTCACCACCGCGTTCGCGGTACTCGCCGTACTACTGACACCGCTACTGCTCGCGAGCGTCTACTGGCTGTACACCCCCGACCCGTCCGGCGGCGACGACTGCTCCGGCCTGCACCTGATCGTGCCGTAGCTCGGCCGCCGACGAGGGCGGGATTCGGCCGACCTGTCCGCCGTACTCCCCCTGCGCGTTGCGATCCAGAACGCGCCGGTGTGATGATCCGACGCATGTCCGAACACGGGGGCGACAGCGACTCGACCACACGAATACCCAGGTCACGGCTGTACGACTACGTGGACGTGCCCGCACCGGACGAAGGGGAACCCCACTCCTCGCCAGGCATGCCCCCGCCCGGCGTTCCCTCCACCGACGAGGTCGAGCGCAGGCGCCGCGAGTTCGCGGTGCTGCTGGGCGAGTTCCGGCGTACGGCTGTGCTGGTACCGGTGGACGAGGACGAGGGACCCCTGACGGGCGACTACGGCGGCATCCGCTGGATCTACGCGTTCTCCAACGAGTCGGCCCTGGCCCGTTTCGCGCTCGCGCGGGGTGAGGGCGAGCGGGAGTGGGCGTACCAACGATGGCTAGGGGCACGCCTGTTGGATGCCGCCGTCCCGGCAGTGGGGGTGCCCTGCGGGGTCGCCCTGGATGTGGGCAGCGAGGGCGAAGGGGTGCTGTTCCCGCCGGTGGTGGGGATCGTGCCGGATGCGGCGGCCATTGACCGGGCTGTCCAGGCGACGAACGGGGAGATACCGCGATGAGCGGGGCCAAGGGCGGGGACAAAGGCGGCGGCAAGGACATCAAGGCCGAGGGGCTGGACCTGATCGCGCAGGGCATCACCCAGACGCTGGACGAGTTGAAGGACCTGGGCCTCGTCGGCACGGCGGGTGCGGGGCGGGGTTTCTCGATCCTCGAACTCTCCGGGATGGAGCTGGGCCATGAGGACCTGACGTCGAAGTTCACGTCGTTCTGCGAGCGCTGGGAATGGGGCGTACGCGCCCTGGTGGCGGAGGGCAACGCCTTCGCGTCGGAGGTGGGGTTGTCGGCGGGCACGCTCTACGAGACGGACCAGTACGTCGGTGGCACCTTGAGGGTCGGCGCGAACTCGTTGGTGGGCAACCCGCACGCCTCTGAGGCCGACGTCGAGAAGATGAGCTGGGGCCAGTGGGCTGACAGCACCGCCGACTCGTACATGCACCCGGACTACAGCAAGAAGTCCTTCGACCAGGCCTGGGACAGCAGCATTCAGGGCTGGAAGGACGCCGACCACGACTTCTTGACCTCGCAGGCCGCGGACAACATGGGCGTCAGGCCCAGCGGTGTGTCGGACGCCGAGTGGAAGAAGTACCTGAACGTGGCTTTCGGCCCCTCTGCCGAGGACCGGGCCAAGGCCGCCGAGCAGCAGGGCGGTGAGGGCTGATGGGCCTCGGGGATGTCACCAACTCACTCCTGGACGAGGGCGAGCATCTCTACGACTCCGGCAAGAAACTGGTCGGCAAGGGCATCGAGAAGGGGGCCGATCTCGCCGGTGACCTCTTGGACCACGTCGGCGCCCACACGTACGCCGACATCGTCAGGACCACGGGCGACTACGTCGGTTCCGAACTGGGCGCGACCCCGGGTGAGAAACAGCTCGGCGAAACCGACATCGCCGGAGAACTGGTCCACGGCTCCCCGACGGCCATCCGGTCCTCCGCCAAAGACCTGAAGGCCTTCCACACCGCCTTCGACAACGTCGGCCAGGGCATGCGGAAGCTGGACTCCTCGTCCTGGCAGGGCGAGGCGGCCGACGCCTTCCGCAAGAAGTTCGCCATGCACCCCGTGAAGTGGCTGCAGGCAGCGGACGCCTGCGGAGGCGCTGCCACGGCTCTGGACACCTACGCCGATACTGTCGAATGGGCGCTGAAGCAGGCTACGCACGCGATCGCCCTGTACACGAAGGGCACGCACGCCTCCAAGGAGGCGGCGGACGCGTACAACAAGAAGGTCGACGCCTACAACACAGCCGTGAAATCGGGCGACGACCCCGGCCCGCGCCCGGGCAAGTTCCAGGACCCGGGCACAGCCGACATCGAACGTGCCCGGGAAGTCCTCCACGAAGCCCGCAAACAGCGCAGCAAAGCCGCCGGGACCGCCGCCAAGGCCGTGGACAAGGCCCTGGCCCACGCCCCCGCCGAGCCACCTGCGCTCACCCGGTTGAAGGCGGACGCCTTCGACGGCGCCAGCGCCCTCAACACCGAGGCGCTCCACTTCGCAGGCGGCATCGTCAAAGGCACCGCCGGCCTGATCGGCTTCGTCCGCGGCCTGGACCCCGCCGACCCGTACAACATCACTCACCCAGCCGAATACCTGCAGAACGTCAGCATGACGCTCTCCGGCCTGGTCTCCGCCGGTTCACATCCCGACCGCGCCCTGAAGAACATGTGGACCGAGTTCCGCAAGGACCCGGCCGAGTTCGGCGGCCGCGCGCTGCCCCAGCTCTTCCTCGGCGACGGCGCCGGGATGGAGATCGGGCTCGCGCGGGACGCGGCGGAGGCGGGGCTCGTGCGCTCGGCGGCCGAAGGGGTGGCGGGGCGAGAGGCGCGGGCGGGGGCGAAGGACGCGGCCGGGAAGACCGCCCGGGACGAGGTCGACGAAGACCCGGCCAAGCACTCACACGACGAGAGCAGTACGAAGGGCTGCGGCGACCCGGTCAATGTGGCCACCGGCAAGATGTACCTGCCGCAGACGGACGTCACCCTCCCCGGCACGCTGCCGCTGCTCCTGACCCGCCGGGTGGAGTCGGGCTACCGCCTGGGCCGCTGGTTCGGCCCGTCCTGGTCCTCCACTCTGGACCAGCGCCTGGAGATCGACGCCGAGGGAGTCGTCTACGTCACGGAAGACGGCCTGCTCCTGTCGTACCCACATCCGGCACCGGGCGTGCCCACCTTGGCGAGCCACGGCCCCCGCCTCCCCCTGGACCGGGTGGACGGCGGTTACACGATCACAGACCCACGCACGCGCCGCACCTGGCACTTCGCGGATCGCGGCCCCGACCTGGCGGTCCTGGAACAGATCGACGACCGCAACGGCAACTGGATCACCTTCGAGTACGACGCCGAGGGCACCCCGCTGGGCGTCTTCACGAGCGCTGGCCAGGGTATCCGTGTCAGCACGGACGCGGGTCGCGTAACGGCGTACCACCTGACCGCGACAGGCGAGGAGCTGAAACGCTTCGCCTACACGGACGGCAACCTCACGGAGGTCATCAACTCCTCGGGCCTGCCACTCCGCTTCGCCTACGACGGGGCGGGCCGCATCACATCCTGGACAGACACGAACGACCGCTCCTACACATACGAGTACGACGACCGGGACCGCTGCGTCGCGGAGGGCGGCTCGGCGGGCCACATGGCACTGTGCCTGGCATACGAGGACCCGGACCCGACAACGGGCCTGCGCACGACGACGGCAACCACGAGCGAAGGTCATTACCACCGCTACCTGGTGAACGACGCCTGGCAGGTGGTGGCGGAGACCGATCCACTGGGCGCGACCACCCACTACGTCCGCGACCGCCACAACCGCCTGCTCTCCACGACGGACCCGCTGGGCCACACGGCAACGTTCCGCTACGACGCCGAAGGCAACCTCATCTCGGTCATCCGCCCGGCCGGCCGCGAGGCGAGGGCGGAGTACAACGAACTGGGCCTGCCGGTGAAGGTGGCGAACCCGGACGGCACGGTGATCCGCCAGACGTACGACGACCGGGGCAACCGCACATCGATCGCGGATCCGGCCGGTCAGACGACCCGGTTCGCGTACAACGAGGCCGGCCATCTGACGGCGGTGACGGACCCGCGCGGCAACACGACAACGGTCGTCTGCGACCGCGCAGGCCTCCCAATCGAGGTAACGGACCCGCTGGGCGCGGTGACCCGCTACGAACGAAGCGCCCTCGGCCACACAACCACCCTTACGGATCCCACCGGCGCCACAACACGCCTGGAGTGGTCGATCGAGGGCCACCTGACCCGCCACACAGCCCCCGACGGCACGACGGAGACCTGGACATACGACGGCGAAGGCAACTGCACCAGCCACACCGACCCGCTCGGCGGAGTGAACCGCTTCGAGCACACCCACTTCGACCTGCTGGCGGCCCGCACGGGCCCGGACGGAGTCCGCTACGAGTTCGCCCACGACACGGAACTACGCCTGACGAAGGTCACGAATCCACAGGGCCTGACGTGGGAGTACGCCTACGACCCAGCCGGCCGCCTCCTGTCGGAAAAGGACTTCGACGACCGCACGCTGACGTACGAGTACGACGCGGCTGGTCGCCTTCTCAGCCGACGGAACACGCTTGGCGAGGTCGTCTGCTTCGAGCGGAACGAACTGGGCCAGGTGCTCCGCAAGGACGCTGCAGGCCAGGTGACGACGTATGCGTACGACTTCACGGACCAGCTCGCCCAGGCGACGGGCCCGGACGGCACGACACTGACGCTGCTGCGTGACCGCTACGGCCGCCTGCACTCGGAGACGGTCAACGGCCGCACGGTGACGCACATGTACGACGATCTGGGCCGCCGCACGGGCCGTACGACGCCGACAGGCGCGGTTTCCACGTGGTCGTACGACGCAGCAGGCGGCCGTACGGGGATGGTTTCGTCGGGCCGCTCGATCGACTTCACATACGACGCCGCAGGCCGAGAACTCACTCGCCGCATCGGCGGAACGGTCACGCTGGAGCACACCTTCGACGCGATGGGCCGCCTGACGACCCAGTCCGTGACGGGCGCCGAGGGCCGGATGGTCCAGCACCGGGCGTACACCTACCGAGCCGACGGAAACGTCATCGGCATAGACGACCACCTGTCCGGCACCCGCCGCTTCGACCTGGACGCGACCGGCAGGGTGACGGCGGTCCACGCGGCCGACTGGACGGAACGCTACGCCTACGACGAGGCAGGCAACCAAACCCAGGCGACTTGGCCCACGACCCACCCCGGCCAGGAGGCAACGGGCCCCCGCACCTACACCGGCACCCGCATCACCCGGGCCGGCGACGTCCGCTACGAACACGACGCCCTGGGCCGCATCACCCTCCGCCAGAAGACCCGCCTGTCGAGAAAGCCGGACACCTGGCGCTACGAATGGGACGCCGAGGACCGCCTGACGTCGGTGGTGACCCCGGACGGCACCCGCTGGCGCTACACCTACGATCCCCTGGGCCGCCGCACAGCAAAGCTCCGCCTGGAGGAGGACAGCGAAACAGTCCTGGAGCGCATCGACTTCACCTGGGACGGCACAACCCTCTGCGAACAGACCACCACATCTGCGGATCTCCCCAACCCGGTCACCCTCACCTGGGACCACCAGGGCCTACGCCCCCTAGCCCAAACGGAGCGCATCACCGCAGCCGACGCCCCCCAAGAGGAGATCGACTCCCGCTTCTTCGCCATCGTTACCGACCTAGTCGGCACCCCAAACGAACTTATCGACGAGCAGGGCGAAATAGTCTGGCGCACCCGAAGCACTCTCTGGGGCACAACGGCTTGGGCAACAAACAGCACCACCTACACCCCCCTACGCTTCCCAGGCCAGTACTACGACCCCGAAACCGGCCTCCACTACAACTACTTCCGCCACTACGACCCCGAAACAGCACGCTACCTGACCCCGGACCCCCTGGGCCTAATCCCGGCGCCCAATCCGGCTGCCTACGTCGACAACCCTCACGCGTGGATCGACCCACTGGGTTTGACGCCATGCTTTGGGGCCCGAAAGAGTGCCGAAGAACTCAGAAACTCCGCAGGATCTGTGACGGGAGGGCACTCGCTGCGAGATGTCAACGGTAGATGGCTGAAGGGATCCGAAGGAAACGTTGGAAGAATCCCTGGACAAGTCGCCAGAGCACTACAAGGGAGGCAGTTCAATAGCTTCAACGAGTTCCGCGCAGCTTTCTGGAATGAGGTATCAAAGAATCCGGAATTGGCCGAGCAGTTCTCCTCGTCAGCTCAAACCGCAATGTCGGATGGCAAGGCGCCGTTCACGGTGACAGGACAGCAGGCAGGCGGCAGGGGGAGGTACGAGCTTCATCACGTCCAGCCCATCCAGCGTGGCGGCGGGGTCTACGACCTAGATAACATCATCGTTGTCACACCGCGATACCATAAGGAAATACTGGATGGCGGGTATCATTTCGGAAAATGACAGTAGATGCCGACCCGGAGGATGACAAAGTCATGCCGCAGAAGTCACATGCGGACCTCGTTCGCATCGTTCAGCAGCTCATCGATGCCGGACTCCCGGAAGAAGAGGAGGATCGTCTCCTAGAAGAACTGAAGGCGAGCGTTCTCCATCCACGGGTGTCGGACCTGATCTACTACTCCAACCCTCCATTGACAGCGGAAGAAGTAGTGAACCAGGCTCTCGCTTACCGCCCAATCGAACTCTAGGCAGTACCGAATTGCGCACCAGTACTGGTCGCCCGCCCACGCATGGCGCCTGGGGCACGCCTCGAAGATGGCTGGGGGGCTCGGGCTCGGTTCAGGGCATTGAACCGAGCCCGCAGACTGGCACCAGGACACGGCCGAGGCCAAGCGGATTCCGGCGTCCGGCCCCGGAGGTTCCCGGCTCAGCATTCCCTTCCGGTGACGGCGCCGACGGGCGGTGCGCCGAGCGCTCCGTACGCCGCCGCCCCCACCCTAGTGTCTCGTGATCCCGATTGCGTTACTTCACGTTGTTATTGACGAGTTTCTTCACACTGGTCTGAACGAGTCGGACCTTGGCGAGGATCTCG
>NZ_JBFAWH010000035.1:0-71539 GCF_040680235.1 Streptomyces sp. NPDC052101 | reverse complement strand
ACCCGCCGCTCTTCCGTACTCCCCTGGTGCCTGGGGGGCGCTGGGGGGGGTCGTTTTTGTTGTGGTGCCTGTGCCGGCGCGTGGTGGTTGCCCGCCCTGTCCCCCGCGCCCCTTCGGGGCGCGGCCTACTCCACCGTCACCGACTTCGCCAGGTTCCGCGGCTTGTCGATGTCCCGGCCCAGGGCCTTGGCCGTGTGGTAGGCGAGGAGCTGGAGGGGGATGCCCATCAGGATGGGGTCCAGTTCGTCCTCGTTCTTCGGGACGACGATCGTCTGGTCCGCCTTGTCCTGGTTCTGGTGGGCCACCGCCAGGATCTTGCCGCTGCGGGCCTTGATCTCCTCCAGGGCGGCGCGGTTCTTCTCCAGCAGGTCGTCGTCGGGGACGATCGCGACCGTGGGGAGAGCCGGCTCGATCAGGGCCAGGGGGCCGTGCTTCAGCTCGGAGGCGGGGTAGGCCTCGGCGTGGATGTAGGAGACCTCCTTGAGCTTCAGGGAGGCCTCGCGGGCCACCGGGTAGCCCCGGACGCGGCCGATGAAGAGCATCGAGCGGGCGTCGGCGTACAGCTCGGCCAGCTCCTTGATCTGCTCCTCCTGCTTGAGGATCTCGGTGATCTGCTCCGGCAGCTTGCGCAGGCCCGCGATGATCCGCTTGCCGTCGCGGACCGAGAGGTCACGGGTGCGGCCGAGGTGGAGGGCGAGGAGGGCGAAGGCCACCGTCATGTTGGTGAAGCACTTCGTCGAGACCACGCAGACCTCGGGGCCCGCGTGGACGTAGATCCCGGCGTCCGCCTCGCGCGCGATCGCCGAGCCGACGACGTTGACGACGCCGAAGACCTTGGCGCCCTTGCGCTTCAGCTCCTGGACGGCGGCGAGGACGTCATAGGTCTCACCGGACTGGGAGACGGCGACGTAGAGGGTGTCGGGGTCGACGACCGCGTTGCGGTAGCGGAACTCGGAGGCCGGCTCGGCGTCGGCGGGGATGCGGGCCAGCTCCTCGATCATCTGGGCGCCGATCATGCCCGCGTGGTACGAGGTGCCGCAGCCGAGGATCTTCACGCGGCGGATCTGCCGGGCCTCACGGGCGTCCAGGTTGAGGCCGCCGAGGTGCACGGTGGAGAAGCGGTCGTCGATGCGGCCGCGCAGCACGCGGTCCACGGCGTCGGCCTGCTCGAAGATCTCCTTGTGCATGTAGGTGTCGTGGCCGCCCATGTCGTACGACTCGGCCTCCCACTCCACGGTCGTGGGCTCGGCGGTGGTGCGCGTGCCCTCGGTGGTGTAGGTGCGGAAGTCGTCGGCCTTCAGGGTGGCCATCTCGCCGTCGTCCAGCGTCACTATCTGGCGGGTGTGCATGACGAGGGCGGCGATGTCGGAGGCGACGAACATCTCCTTCTCGCCGATGCCGAGGACGACCGGGGAGCCGTTGCGGGCCACCACGATCCGGTCGGGGAAGTCGGCGTGCAGCACGGCGATGCCGTACGTGCCCTCGATCACCCGGACCGCCTGGCGGACCTTGTCCTCCAGCTTCTCGGCCGTGGAGCGGGCGATGAGGTGGGTGAGGACCTCGGTGTCCGTCTCGGAGAGGAACTCGACGCCGTCCGCCTCCAGCTTGCGGCGCAGGTCGGCGGCGTTGTCGATGATGCCGTTGTGCACGACGGCGACCTTGCTGTCGGCCGACATGTGCGGGTGGGCGTTGACGTCGGAGGGGGCGCCGTGGGTGGCCCAGCGGGTGTGGGCGATGCCGGTGGTGCCCTTGAAGCGCGCCGGGACCTTGGCCTCCAGGTCGCGCACCCGGCCCTTGGCCTTGACCATCTTCAGACCGGGCGCCTTCGGGGAGCTGACGACGATGCCCGCGGAGTCGTAGCCGCGGTACTCCAGCCGCTGCAGGCCCTCCAGGAGGAGAGGGGCGACGTCACGCTTCCCGATGTATCCGACAATTCCGCACATATATAGGTATTCCTAGCCGTAGACGATGCGGCGCAGCTGCCTGAGCGTCAGCTCGGGCGGTGCCACCGCACGGTATTTCAGGTCCGCCTCGATCCGTTCGAAGATCTCCGCGTTCAGCAGGCCCTGGGTCTGCAGCTCGCGGTGGCGGCGACGGACGTAGCCCTCCGTCGACTCGTCGAAATAAGCGAGCACGTCCTGGACCACCCGCAGCGCCTCGCCCCGGCTCAGGGGCGTGGACCGCGTCAGATGATCAACGAGTTCGTCGTGCACCCGGTAGATCCTGAGGTACCGGCGCCGGATTCGCAAGAATCCTGCCCGATATCGGGCAACGCCCCTGTTGTCGCGCTAGTGGATCTCTGTTCGCCCGCTGTCCATCCTGTGTCTTGCGTCTCGTTGGAGATGTGGACCATTTTCAGGCGCCATGGACATTCCTCGTATGGGAGTACCCGAGAAGCTGGCCGAGCGCATGAGCATGGCCGAGCAGCATGAGTACCTGCGCGCCAGATTCTCGCGGCGCACCATGATCAGAGGCGGCGCCGTCACGCTGGGCGCCGTCACGGGTGGCGCGTTCGTGCCGGGCGCCACCGCCCAGGCGGCGGTGCCGACGCAGGGTACCGCCCCCGCCGCCGAGACCGTCGACGGCGCCCTCGTCGCCCCCTTCGGCCGCCACCTCGCCTACGGCAACGACCCGCGCACGGAGATGACCGTCTCCTGGCAGGTCCCCGTCGCCGTGAAGAACCCGTTCATCCGGATCGGCGCCCATCCCTGGGACCTCTCCCGCAAGATAGAGGCCGAGGTCCGCAGCCTCTACACGCCGGCCGGCGTCGGCGCGAGCGGCGACCACACGCAGTACTACCTGCACGCCCAGCTCACCCGTCTGCGCCCCGGCAGGACCTACTACTACGGCGTCGGCCACGACGGCTTCGACCCGGCCGAGCGGCACCTGCTCGGCACCCTGGGCACCTTCACCACCGCCCCCGCCCACAAGGCGCCGTTCACCTTCACCGCCTTCGGCGACGAGGGTGTCGGCTACCACGGGCTGGCCAACAACGCCCTGATCCTCGGCCAGAACCCGGTCTTCCACCTGCACGCCGGCGACATCGCCTACGGCGACCCGTCCGGCCAGGGCAAGACCACGGACACCGGCTTCGACTCGCGCACCTGGGACCAGTTCCTGTACCAGACCGAGTCGGTCGCCAAGCAGGTCCCGTGGATGGTCTCCTACGGCAACCACGACATGGAGGCCTGGTACTCGCCCAACGGCTACGGCGGCGAGGAGGCCCGCTGGACCCTCCCGGACAACGGCCCGGACGCGAAGAACCTGCCCGGCGTCTACTCCTTCGTCCACGGCAACACCGCGATCATCTCGCTGGACCCCAACGACATCTCCTTCGAGATCCCCGCGAACCTGGGCATCTCGGGCGGAACCCAGACCACGTGGTTCGAGGGCCAGCTGAAGAAGTTCCGGGCCTGCGACGACATCGACTTCATCGTCGTGTTCTTCCACCACTGCGCGTACTGCACCTCCACCGCGCACGCCTCGGAGGGGGGCGTGCGCCAGGAGTGGGTGCCGCTGTTCGAGAAGTACCAGGTGGACCTGGTCATCAACGGCCACAACCACCAGTACGAGCGCACCGACGTCATCAAGGCCGGCGCCGTCACCAAGAAGCTCCCGATCGGCGGCACCGCCTACCCCGAGACCGAGGGCGTGGTCTACGTCACCGCCGGCGCGGCGGGCCGCAGCCTGTACGCGTTCAGCGCCCCGGACTCCTACGAGGGCCACGAGCATGAGGTCGATTCGGTCGCGTCCTTCATCAACACCAAGGACGGCAAGGTCAACGAGACCGTCACCTGGTCCCGGGTGCGCTACCTCAACTACTCCTTCCTGCGCGTGGACGTCACCCCCGCCCCGAAGGGCCGGCAGACCACGCTGACGGTGTCGGGCATCGCCGAGACCGGCGACCGCATCGACCACTTCACGGTGTCCCGCACGGCGAAGTAGGCCCCCGAGACCAGGCCCGGCGGTCCTCACATCCGCTTGAGGACCGCCTGCTTGGCCAGGGTGAACTCCTCGTCCGTCAGGATCCCGTCGCGGTGCAGTCCGCCCAGCTCGCGCAGCCGGCGCAGCAGGGCGTCATGGTCGCTCCCGGCGGGCTCCGGCTCCTTGGTGAGCTGCGGCGGCTCGCCGGGTACGTCCGGCTGCGCCGCCGGATGCGGCAGCCGGGCCTGGACGGCGGCGGCCACCAGCGCCATCAGCTGGTCCTTCTTGAAGCCCCACAGCTCGACCGCGTTCGGGTCGTACTTGGGCGGTGCCGTCACCGGGGCGCCGCGCACCAGGAACCGCAGATGGCCGTTCTCCAGCCCCGCCGCCGGCTGCCACTGCACGCCGAGGACGTCCGCGAGGCGGATCGTGCGGGGGCCGGTGGCGGCCTTGGCGTCCTCCGTCTTCCAGTTCCACTCCAGCCGCACCCGCTCCCCGTCGAAGCCCGCCGTGCCGTCCCCGGCGGAGGCGGACACCGGCAGTGAGGGCCCCGGCAGCAGATACTCGGTGACCGGATCGGGGGAGACCCCGTCCAGGAGCAGAGCGTTGCGCACCTCGTCGGCGAAGTACTCGGCGACGCCGTACCGGTCGGACTCCACCGTCAGCTGATACGGGTCGTTCGGCTCGGCCAGCCGGCCGCCGGTGGCCTGCGTCAGCGGATCGGCACCGTCGCGCAGCCGCAGCCTCAGCCGCCCCGACTTCCGGCCCTGCTCGAAGGAGACACCGGCCAACGCCCCCAGGGGGACGACGAGTTCGCCCAGCTCGCGGCGGAGCAGGCTCACGTTCTTGTCCCGGCCCGGGGTGAGCCGCAGGGCATCGCCGTCGAACGCCCAGGTGCCGTCCTTCTGGATGATTTCCGCCATGGAGGGATTGTTTCACCGGATCTGCGGGAGAGTGGTCTCGACCATGTCTGACAGACAGTCACGACACGTGGCCGTCACCGCGTCCGACGGTCACCGACATCTGAAGGGAGCGCATGTGAGACGGAACCACAGCACGACTCCCCGAGCCCCTCGCATCCTCGGATCACTGCTGCTGCTGGCGGCGGCCGGGGTCTTCACCCTCGGCGCGGCCCCCACGGCACAGGCGGCCGCCCCCACCCCGCTGGACCGGGTGATCCCGGCCCCCGCCTCCGTCCGGACGGGTGGCACCCCGTACCGCATCACCCGCGCGACCGCCGTCCACGTCGACGCCTCCGCCGCCGTCCGCCGCATCGGCACCTACCTCACGGGCATCCTGCGGCCCTCCACCGGCTATCCCCTGCCGCTGACCGACCACGGCGGCGGAGGAATCCGACTCCACCTGGCCCAGGGCGACTTCGGCGCCGAGGGCTACCGGCTGCACAGCGACGCGAGCGGTGTCACCATCACCGCGAGCGCCCCCGCCGGCCTCTTCCACGGCGTCCAGACCCTGCGCCAGCTCCTCCCGGCGGCCGTGGAGAAGAAGACCGCGCAGAGCGGCCCCTGGCAGATCGCCGGCGGCACCATCGAGGACCGCCCCCGCTACTCCTACCGGGGCGCCATGCTGGACGTCTCCCGGCACTTCTTCACCGTCGACCAGGTCGAGCGGTACATCGACCAGCTCGCCCTGTACAAGATCAACGAGCTGCATCTGCACCTCAGCGACGACCAGGGCTGGCGCATCGCCATAGACTCCTGGCCGCGCCTGGCCACCTACGGCGGTTCCACCGAGGTCGGCGGCGGCAAGGGCGGCTACTACACCAAGGACGAGTACCGGGAGATCGTCTCCTACGCCGCCTCCCGCTATCTGGAGGTCGTCCCCGAGGTGGACATGCCCGGCCACTCCAACGCGGCCCTCGCCTCCTACGCCCAGCTCAACTGCAACGGCCAGGCGCCCCCGCTGTACACCGGCACGCAGGTCGGCTTCAGCTCGCTGTGCGTGCCGAAGCAGGCGACGTACGACTTCGTGGACGACGTCGTCCGTGAGCTGGCCGCCCTCACCCCCGGCCGCTACCTCCACATAGGAGGTGACGAGGCCCACTCCACCAGCCACACCGACTACGTGACCTTCATGGACCGCGTGCAGCCGATCGTCGCCAAGTACGGCAAGACGGTCATCGGCTGGCATCAGCTCACCGGCGCCCACCCGGCCAAGGGCGCGATCGCCCAGTACTGGGGCCTGGACAGCACCAGCGCGGCCGACAAGGCCCAGGTCGTCAAGGCCGCCCAGAACGGCACCGGGCTGATCCTGTCCCCGGCCGACCGGATCTACCTCGACATGAAGTACACCAAGGACACCAAGCTGGGCCTGGACTGGGCGGGCCTGGTCGAGGTGCAGCGGTCGTACGACTGGAATCCGGGCGCCTACCTTCCCGGCGCCCCGGCCTCCGCCGTCCGGGGCGTGGAGGCACCCCTGTGGTCCGAGACCCTGAAGACGAACGCCGACATCGACTACATGGCGTTCCCCCGCCTCCCGGGCGCGGCCGAACTGGGCTGGTCCCCGGCGGCCACGCACGACTGGGACGCGTACAAGGTGCGGCTGGCCGCCCAGGCACCGCGCTGGGAGGCCCTGGGGATCGGTTACTACAGGTCGCCCCAGGTCCCCTGGCCGACAAGCTGACCATGAACGCCTGACCCCATACCGACGGGCACCCCGGAGGACGGCACTCCGGGGTGCCCACGGACGCGCCCGTTCGTAGGGTCTGCCCCATCCCGCTTCGGGGGCTCGCCGGAGTGCCTGAGACCGGCGCCGCATGATCCGCTGGCTCGTACGGGAATCGTGCGACAGAAGGCGGACAGGTGAAGGCTCGGATCGGATATGCCGCGTGGACCGCGGGTGCGGCGCAGTTCTTCGTGATCCACGGGATCGCGGAATCAGCCTGGGCGCGACCGTACAGTTGGGCGCGGAACAACATCAGTGACTTAGGAAACGCTCACTGTGCCGTGCAGCGGGAACCCGAGCCACGGTATATCTGTTCGCCCGAACACGGCCTTATGAACGTCTCGTTCATCGCCCTGGGAACGCTACTCGTCGTCGGCGCCGTCCTGACCGGCCCCGCGTGGCGCCGAGACGTGACTGCCACTGTGGCTCGGATTCTCCTGGCCGGTGCCGGTCTGGGATTCGTGCTCGCCGGGCTGGCGCCCGCGGACGTCCACGAGAACCAGCACGTCCTGGGTGCCCTGCTCATCATGGGAGCGGGCAACATCGGCCTTGTGCTGGCGGGAATCGGCCTGTCCAACGATATTCCGGATTCCCTGCGCCGGGCCGCCGGCCTGCTCGGAATCACGGCGATCGCGGCTTTCGGGCTCTTCCTTTCCCGCCACTACCTGGGACTGGGCATGGGAGGAATGGAACGGGTCGCGGTATTTCCCCTCCTGGTGTGGACGCTGGCTGTCGGCACACGCGGTCTGTTCCGTCAGCCAACCCGTAAGCGGGGGGCGGGCAGTTCCGTGACACCGGGGACATTCTGACGAGCGTGCCTTTGACTGCCACCACCGCTCGGCCATATACCGATGGGCACCCCGGAGGACCGTACTCCGGGGTGCCTGTCCGTCTCGTGCCCATCTTCGCGTCAGAACCCGGGGCCGCCGCTGGCTGTACCTGTGCCTTGAGGCAGGGCGGCGAGGCGGGAACTCCCCGGCCCGATGGTGCGTTGCGGAGGACGACTTGATCGTTTGATGTGTCGCACGACGGCGGTGCCGTCGTCGGAGGAGTGAGTAGACCCATGGCCATGGTGGGGCTGTTCTGGATCGTCGGGAGCGACGTGTACGTGGGTGCGAAGCCGTCCGGTCTGGCTCCCGGGGTACGTCTGACCCCCGAGGGCGTGGTGGCCCTCGGCGACAGACAGTCCGGCCTCTACCTGTGGGAGGACGTGCATACCCTGACGGTGGCGGACGCCCCCGTGAAGTCCCTGAAGCGGCAGGCCGGCGTCGTCAAGGACCTGGCTCTGGGCATGGTGCTGGACGTGGCTCTGTCCGGGGGTGTCGGCCTGACGGGAGAGGACCCACCGATGATGACGGTGTGCGTGGAATCAACCGACGGTGACCACGAGTTGTCGGCGTACGTCGCCGCGGCAGGCGGCTACTCCCAGACGGAGGTCGACCTCTCCCGCGCTCTCCTGTCCCGCCTCACGGAGGGCGCCGCGACGATGGCGACGACGCTGGCGACGATGTCGGAGTGGGGCCGCACATGGGAAGGCGGGTCGCCTCGGAGGGCGGAGCGGGAGGGGTTGTTGCGGGGGTGGGTGGGCTAGAAGAGCTACGTGCCTCGCCGAGAGCCATGGCCCGGACCTTTCCCAACGGCTGGTCGCGACGAGTGTCTTGGAGCCCGCCCCGGGAGGCCTCCGGTCCTCCAACGGGACGGGCGTCTTGAGGTCAGCGCCCGTCACTGCTCGGCGGCACGATGAATCCACGCCGTGGCGGAGGTGCTGGGTCCCGCGAGTCCGGCTGCTGCGCGCGCTTCCACGCCTTCACCAGGTCCGCGTACCGCTGGTCGATCCATTCGGACATGCGGCCTCCTCTCACCCGGGAGGCTAGACCACACCGCCCGGCTTCGGCCGAGGGGTGATGACGATCGTGCACTCTGGGGCGTGCTGGCACTTCGCCGCGACGGACACGAGGGTTTCGTCGGACGGCGGCCCCCACAGCTCAGGGTCGGCGGTCCAGCCCAGTTCGGCGATCTTCTCGCGGGTGCGGTCCAGGATGGGCGGGTCGTAGTTGGTGGGGTCGTAGCCCGGGTAGTGGTGGACGAACGCACCGCCAAGCCGCTCGCACAGGTCGGCGTACATGGCGGTGTGCAGGATCAGCGCGTGCCAGCCCTCGTCCACGATCCGCGACGGTGCGAGACCGACGCCGGGGTTCGCCGAGCAGGCCGCCACGAACTTGACGGCCTCCTCGACGATCCGACCGGCCAGTCCTTCGGCCATGTCTGGGTTGGCGCCCATCACCGTCTCGCGGCAGCTGGTGAACCGCTCATCGGTGATGAGCATGCGTGCGAGGGCCGGGGGTTTCGGGCCGGGTCCAGGCGGTGGCATGGGGCCGGGACCGGGCAGGGGCACGCTCACGGGCGTCTCCTTCGCTGGTTGCGGATGGGATGGCGGCCCGAACCGGTGGTCTTCGCGGGATTCGCCGGTCCGGGCTGGTCAGTGACCGACCTTGTGAGGCGAGTCCGCCGCCCGGACGCGGAGCACCGGCGGCGAACCCTGCGGCCTCTCCTGCACGAGGAGGTCGGCGAGGCCGCCGTCCAAGAACGCTGTCAGCGCTGACGCGGGTACGTCTGCCGTGGTACGACCGGCAGGGAGTGGGGCAGACGTAGACGGGCTGCTCGCCCCTGTGCCCGTGTCGGCGTTGACCTCTCCCCCCGCTCGCCCTCGGTGGGCCGACCGACCACAGCGCGCCAGATCATCGGCGTAGCTCCAGTGCGAGGGTGTGCAGGGCGCGTCGCGTCTCGCAGAGGGCAGTGTCGTCCACGCACTGCTCACACTGGCCAGGGTGGTGGGACCTGCGCGCGGCCAGCACGGCGCGCAGGGTGCAGGACCGGCAGGCGCGCGGGAACCGGTGGACGCCGTCGGTCTCACGCTCGCCGAGGTCAATGGCCGTCGCGGTGGATAGCGGCTCGCCGCCCCACACGCATTCGGCACCGCGCGCGCGAGCGTCGGGCAGGACGTTCAGAGGCGGCACGGGGATGAGCGGCAGGAGCTCGGCCGGGACGTCGACCAGGGCTCTGCTCTCGGCGGTCGTCATGCGCGGGCCTCCGCTTCAGAGTCGTAGCCGCAGCGGCCGAACGCGGCGGCCATGAGCGCGGGGTCGTTGAGCCGGCCTGAGCCGTCGGGGCGCCACAGCCAGAACCGGCCGTCCACCTGCCGGCCCGTCGGGGGACAGGACAACGACCAGCCGGCGGGATGCACGACCAGGTGGCGTACCTTCGCGAGTTCCTCGACGGAGTCCGGCGCGACCAGCCAGTACATGGCGTTCGCGTCGGGATCGGCGAGCACAGGCCCGTGCGGCGAGTTACGGAGGCGGGAGGCCGCCAGCCACCCCTTGGTGAGGCTGGACTCGGCGACGAGCCAGTGAGCATCGGAGGCGATGAGGGCCAGGTCTTCCTCATCCCATGCTGCGCGGACGGGGACAGGGTGTTCGCTGCATTCGGCGAGCCACGTATCCCCGGCCGCGTACTGTGCGGCGAAGTGCATCGGGTGGGCCATGACCCGACCATATGCAGGGCGATTGCGGGTCTGTGCGCCGATTGCGCGGGATTGCGCGCGCTGTTGAAAGGCTTGCGGGGGATTGCCTACGACAGGTCCAAAGAGGCCCGTGCACGGCCTATCAGACGCCGAGCCGGCGGCCCGTACTCGGCGGACTCGCTAAGCCACTGCCACGCCCGCTCGTACAGCTCAACGTCCTCGCCGCCGGTGAGCCACAGTTCCTCGCTGATCGTCTCGACGATGACGAGGCGACGGTCGTAGATCCAGAACGCGTGCGGGGCAGTGCGGCGCAGTTGCGCACCGAACGGGATGATCCCGAGTTCGACGCGCTTCTGCCCGACGAGGTTGTAGAGGCGATCCAGCTGTTCGGCCATCACATCGACGGGGCAAGGCCTGTGATGCAGGGCGGCCTCACAAAGGATGAAGCGGAACGTCTTCTCCGGGTCGTAGAGCGCCTCTTGCCTGCGCATACGTTGCTCAACAGCCGCATCAGTAGTCGCCGGGATCCCCCGGAACTCGGCGAGCGAGTCGAACACGGCGCGCGCGTACTCCGGCGTCTGAAACAGGCCGGGTATCCGGGAGACCTCGAGACCGCGGATCTGCCTCGTGTTCTCGGTCAGCCGGACCGCAATCTCCTGCCGTCCGCGGAGCCCGCCAGCGAGCTGCTTGCGCCATGATCGGTTGCGCTGCTTCATATCCAGGCCCGCCAGCAAACCGTGCAGTTCGGCCTCGACGCCCGGCCGGTCGAGGGCGCGCGCCCACGCGCTCAGGTCGTCGCGAGTGGGAGTCTGCTTGCCGTTCTGCATGCGGCTGACCTTCGAGGTCTGCCAGCCGAGGCGCGCGGCGAGGTCTTTGCCTTCCAGCCCGGCCTCGGTGCGCAGCTCGCGCAGCCGGGCACCGAGGGCTTCACGGGCCGTCTGGAAGTCGGTGGTCACACAGTCGAAGCTACCTGCCGCGCGAACTCCTGCGTAGGCACGGCGTGGTGCCAGGCGGCGTCGCGGGCCTGGCAGGCGGCGAGCACCTCGGCGGGGTCCTCGGTTACGTACACGCCGAGGGTGGTGTCGTTCTCGTCGAACGCGAACCGGGCCACGATCTCGGAGTCGAACAGCCAGAAGTCGTAGTCGGGCAGGCGCAGCTGCTTGGCCCGGGCGCGGGTCAGGTTGCGGATGTCCTCGCCGACGGTGACGTTGCCCGGCGCGCTGGCGAGCAGGAACCGCTGTCCCTCGGTGGGCGGGACGTCGACCAGGCGCACGCGCTCGAACCGTTTCCCGGTGGCTGTCTGCTCGGCGACGTTCTCCAGCCACGCGCTGGCTTCGCTGGCGATGTCCTCGCCGGCCTGCCAGCGCGCCCACTTGGGGCTGCGCCGGTCGGAGGCGTATCCGCTGCGGGTCTCCAACCGCCATGCGGTGTGCCGAAATTCGCGGAACAGGTGGGAGATCGAGGAGAACGGCTGCAGCTGGGGCGCCTTGGTCCTGGGCGCGTACCGGGTGAGCAGGCTGCGGGGGACGCGTACGAACGTCTCCGAGGGCTTTACGTCCCGCAGCTGCGTCAGGTGCTCGGGTTCGGTCTCGCGGTCGCCCTGGACGAGGATCTCGTCGGTGTCCTCGATCTCGTACAAGGTCGGGCAGTCGCCTTCGTCGCTGGTCGTTCCGATGAACCTGAGCACCATCTCGTCCTCCGCCTCCGTGTTGGTTGGGCTCCCAGAATGCGCGGGATGGCACGGTGCTGCCCGACGGTTGCCGCGGATTGCGCGCTCCGGTCCCGTGGGCGCGGTTGCGCGCAATTCCACCGGTGCCGGGGAGGAGGGCCCCAGACGGCCGGTGGACTGTACGGCAGTTCGACAGATCGCATGCCGAAGGGCTCCCCGCAGGACCGTACTGCGGGGAGCCCTTCGGTCTGGGTCAGAACCCCGCGATGGGGTTCTCCAGGGTTCCGACCAGCTGGAGGGCGCCCGACGGATCCGACAGGTCCACCATCTGGCGGTTGTCGCGGAGCTGGAGGCGGTTGAGGCAGGACAGGGCGAACTCGGGGGTGAACATGTCGTACTGGCGGAACCGGTCGGCCAGTTCGGGGTGGGCCTCCTGGTATTCGCGGGTGATCTCCGCGACCGTGCGCCAGAAGGCGTCCTCCTCCAGGATGCCCTCGGCGGCGAGGTGCGCGGCGAGGAAGCGGAAGAAGCAGTCGAAGACGTCCGTGAAGATCGACAGCAGCTTCTGGTCCTCGGGGACGTCGACCGCGATCCGCTGCACCTCCGGCGGCAGCACCGCGTCCGGGTCCATCACCACGATCTCCTCGGCGATGTCCTTGTAGATCGCGCGCTGCACCACGCCGTCCTTCAGGACCAGGATGACGTTCTCGCCGTGCGGCATGAACGCCAGGTCGTAGGCGTAGAAGCTGTGGAGGAGCGGGGTGTAGTACGCCTGGAGGTAGTGGCGCAGCCATTGCACCGGGGTGAGCCCGGACCGCTCGATCAGCGCGCCCGCGAAGGAGGCGTCCGTGTGGTCCAGGTGCAGCAGGGAGGCCATCGTCGCGAGCGACTCGCCGTCCTGGAGGGAGGACACGGGGCTCTCCCGCCACAGCGCGGCCAGCATCTTGCGGTACGGCGAGTAGCGGTCGGTGGCCTGCTCGTACTCCAGGTGCCGGTAGCCGACGGCCGCGCGCTCCCGGATGATCGTCAGGCCCGTCGACTTCAGCACCGGGTCGTTGTCGATCAGCTGGGCCAGCCAGTCGTTGATGGCGGGCGTGGCCTCCATGTAGGCGGCCGAAAGACCGCGCATGAAGCCCATGTTGAGCACGGACAGGGCCGTCTTCACATAGTGCTTCTGCGGATGGGAGGTGTTGAAGAAGGTGCGGATCGATTGCTGGGCCAGGTACTCGTCCTCGCCCTCGCCGAGGCAGACCAGGTGCCGGCGGGCCACCTCGGCCGCGAAGGTGACGGAGAGCTTGTTCCACCACTGCCAGGGGTGGACCGGGATGAGGAGGTAGTCGGCGGGGTCGAGATCCTGGGCGGACAGTTTCCCGTGGAACCGGTCGACCGTGTCCGCTCCCAGCTCCTGGCGGACGAAGTCCTCGTACTCGATCCCGACGCCCGCCGTGAACGCGGCCCGGGAGCGGTGCGCCGCCAGCCACACCAGCCGGATGGGGCTCGCGGTCTCCGGCGCGTACGACAGGTACTCGTGGATGCCGAACCCGAGCCGCCCGTTGTTCGCGACGAAGCAGGGGTGGCCCTCGGTCATCCCGGTCTCGATCGCCTGGAAGCCGCTGCCCGCAAGCTCCGCGGAGGTGACGCGGGGCTTGGTGAGCTTGTAGCAGGTGCCGGAGAGGGTGGAGGAGATCTCCTCCAGATAGACCGGCAGGATCTCGTCGCTCAGGCCCAGGGCTGTCTTCAGCTCGATGAAGAAGTCCAGGGCGGCGAGCGGGAGTTCGGTGCCTTCGCGGTGCCGGGTGATCGAGTCGGCGTCGATCTGCCAGTGGTCGAGGGCGCGCCGGACGGCGGAGAACCGGTAGGCGGTCAGGCCGTCGTCGCCGCGGACGGCGTACCCGTCTCCCTCCCGCTCTGGAGTGATCAGGCGCTCGTGGGCGAACTCGGCGAGCGCCTTGCGTATGAGCAGCCGGTTGGCGGTCGCCCAGCGCTCGGGGGACAGATGGGCGACGGTGTCGGCGAGGGTCATGCGGCCACCCCTGTCGCGGCGAGGAACTGCTCGCGGGTGCAGAAGCTCAGCAGGGCCGGCTTCTCCGGCTTCTGGATCTCCCGCTCGGGCACGAATCCGACGGCCTCGTTCAGGGCGTGCACGGCCGTGTTGGCCACGTCCGGCTCGACGACGACCCGGCGCACCGCCGGGTCCTCGAAGAGGCGGGCCATCACGGCGGTGATGACGGACCTGGTGAAGCCGTGCACGGGGGTGTCGGTCGCCGGGGTGAGGAAGTGCATGCCGATGTCGCCGGGCTGCGGCTCGTACAGGCCGACCAGCTCCCGGTGCGCGGGGTCGTACTGCTCCATGAGGAAGGCGGGAGCGCCGTCCCGCAGGCCGAGCAGCGCGTGCTGGTGGGGGTCCGCCGCGATCTCCATGTACGCGCGCTCGATGTCCTCCAGTCTGGCGTCCTGCATCATCCAGAAGGCGGCCTTGGGGTGGGTGAGCCAGGAGCGCAGCAGCTCGGCGTCCTGCAACGGGTCGACGTCACGGAAGGCGAAGGTCATACGGCGAACTCCTGGAATGCGATGGTCTTCTCGACCGGGTAGTACTCGGTGCCGAGCAGCTCGCGGATGATGTACGAGTTGCGGTAGGCGCCCATGCCCAGGTCGGGGCTGGTGATGCTGTGGGTGTGGACGCCGGCGTTCTGCAGGAAGACGCCGCGGCCGGTGACGTCGACGGCGTAGTTGCGGGCGACGTCGAAGCGGCCGTGGCCGTCGAAGAGCAGACGGTCGCGGATCGGGGCGAGGAAGGCCGGGGGCTCGTAGTGGTAGCCGGTGGCCAGCAGCAGGCCCTCGGTGCCGATCTCGAAGTCCTTGTCCTGCTCGTCCTGGTGGAAGCCGAGGGTGTAGCCGCCGTCGGCGTCGTAACGGGCGCTGGTCAGGCTGGAGTTGGTGAGCAGGCGGGTGGGGACCGGGCGGTCGCCGCTCTCGACGTGCTTCTGGTAGAGCAGGTCGAAGATCGAGTCGATCAGATCCGAGTTGATGCCCTTGAACAGGCCCTTCTGCTGCTTCTCCAGCCGGTAGCGGGTCTCCTCGGGCAGCGCGCGGAAGTAGTCGATGTAGTCCGGGGACGTCATCTCCAGGGTCAGCTTGGTGTACTCCAGCGGGAAGAACCGCGGGGAGCGGGTGACCCAGTTGAGCTGGTAGCCGTGGGAGTCGATCTCGGCGAGCAGCTCGTAATAGATCTCGGCCGCGCTCTGGCCGCTGCCGACGATCGTGATGGACTTCTTCGCCTGCAGCTCCGCCTTGCGGTGCATGTACTGGGAGTTGTGCACGAAGTCGCCGCCGAGCCCCCGGCAGGCCCGCGGGACGAAGGGGACGGTGCCCGTGCCGAGGACCAGACGCCGGCCGCGGTACGTCTGGCCGCGCTCGGTGCGGACGACGTACACCTCGTCCTCGTCCTCGTACGTCACCTCGGTGACGGTCGTGCCGAAGCGGACGCTGCTGAGCTTGCCCGCCGCCCAGCGGCAGTAGTCGTCGTACTCGACCCGCAGCGGATAGAAGTTCTCGCGGATGTAGAACGGGTACAGCCTGCCCTTCTCCTTCAGGTAGTTGAGGAAGGAGTACGGCGAGGTGGGGTCGGCGAGGGTGACCAGGTCCGACATGAACGGGGTCTGCAGATGGGCGCCGTCCAGGAACATGCCGGCGTGCCACTCGAAGTCGGGCTTGGAGTCGAGGAAGACGCCGTCCAGTGCGGCGATCGGCTCGGTCAGGCAGGCGAGGCCGAGGTTGAAGGGGCCGAGCCCGATCCCCACGAAGTCATAGGTGCGGCTGGCTTCAGGAAGCGCGGTCAAGGGACTCTCCCAGGTACTGCTCGGCATGGCCGGCGATCAGGTCGAGGACGGCGGCGATGTCGGCCGGCGTCGTCTCGGGGTTGAGCAGGGTGAACTTCAGGTAGTGGCGGCCGTTGGCCTTGGTACCCGCGACCACGGCGTCGCCGGAGGCGAACAGGGCCTTGCGGGCGTAGAGGTTGGCGCGGTCGGTCTCGGCCGGGTCGGTGACGGCCGCCGGGATGTAGCGGAAGACGAGGGTGGAGAGGGTCGGCTCGACGACGACGTCGTAGCGCGGGTCGGCCGCCAGCAGCTTCCAGCCCTCGGCCGCGAGGTCGCAGACCTCGTCGAAGAGCGCGCCGATGCCGTCGGCGCCCATCACCCGAAGGGTCATCCAGAGCTTGAGGGCGTCGAAGCGGCGGGTGGTCTGCAGGGACTTGTCGACCTGGTTGGGGATACGTTCCTGCACCATGCGGCGCGGGTTGAGATAGTCCGCGTGGTAGGTGGCGTGGCGCAGGGTGGCCGCGTCCCGGACCAGTAGGGCGGACGAACTCACCGGCTGGAAGAAGGACTTGTGGTAGTCGACCGTGACCGAGTCGGCGCGGTCGATGCCGGCGAGGCGGTCCCGGTACTTCAGCGAGGCGAGCAGCCCGCAGCCGTAGGCGGCGTCGACGTGCATCCACACGCCGTACTGCGCGCACAGCTCGGCGATCTCCGGGAGCGGGTCGATGGAGCCGAAGTCGGTGGTGCCGGCGGTGGCGACGACGGCCATGGGGACCAGGCCGTCGCGCCGGCAGCGCTCCAGCTCGCGGGCGAGGGCGACGGTCTGCAGGCGCTTGTTGTGGTCGACGGGGACGGCGACCACGGACTCCTGGCCGAGACCGAGCAGTTTCGCAGACTTCTGCACGCTGAAGTGGCTGGCCTCGGAGGCGAAGATCCGCAGCTCGGCGAGGCTGTCGGTCTTCGCCTCCTCCCTGGCGAGCAGCAGGGCCTGCAGGTTGGACTGCGTGCCGCCGGAGGTGAACACGCCGTCGGCGGCGGGGCCGAGGCCGATCCGCCGGGCCGTCCAGTCGATGAGCCTGCGCTCGATGAGGGTGCCGCCGGCCGACTGGTCCCAGGTGTCGAGGGAGGAGTTGACGGCGGAGAGTACGGCCTCGCCGAGCACCGCCGGGATGACGACCGGGCAGTTGAGGTGGGCGAGGTAGCGGGGGTGGTGGAAGTAGACCGCGTCCTTGAGGTAGACGTCCTCCAGCTCGTCCAGGACGGCGGCGGTGTCGCCGAGCGGGCGGTCCAGGTCGATGGCGTCGACGCGGGGGGTGAGGGCGTCGACGGTGACGCCGGTGAACGGACGGTCGGTGGTGGCGAGTTTGGCCGCCACCCGCTCGACTCCTTCGGTCACGGAGCTGCGGTAGTGCTCCGCGGTCAGGCCATTGAGCAGGTGCGAGCGCATGTGAGGGTCCTCCGAGGGGACAGTCCGTGCGGGGGTTTGAACGGGCTCCGTTCTACTTAGGTTAGCCTAACCTAAGTTTCTTGGATCAAGGCATGCCTGACCCGTGACCGGCGTCACGCCAGGCCGGGTTACTCCGCGGCCCGCAGCTCTTCCTCGGTCATCCCCTGCCGCCAGTACCCGACGAACGCCACCCGCCGCCGGTCCACCCCGCGCTCGCCCACGAAGTGCCGCCGCAACGCCTTGACCTGCCCCGACTCGCCCGCGATCCACACGTACGGCCGCTCGGCCAGGGGGAGTCGGGCGGCCCGTACGGCGTCGACGGCCATGGGGGCGCCGTCGTGCCGGACGAGCCAGGTGATCTCCGCGTCCGCGTCCGTCGCGATGTCCTGGATGTCGCCGGCGTGCGGCACCTCCAGCCAGGCGTGGACGCGGGTGCCGGCGGGGAGGGACTCCAGGATCGCGGTCGCGGCCGGTACGGCCGTCTCGTCGCCCCACAGCACGACGAGATCGGTGTCCTTCGTCGGACGGAAGCGGATCGCGCGGTTGTCGGCGAGGGCGGGCCCGAGCAGCAGGACGCGGTCGCCGGCGGCGGCCCGGGAGGCCCAGCGGGAGGCCGGGCCGGCGGTGGTCGCGTCACCGGGTTCGATGCCGTGCAGGACGAAGTCGATGTCGATCTCGGCGGTGTGGCCCAGGGCGTCCCGGCGCAGGGCGCGCAGGGTGTACGAGCGCATCACCGCCCGTATGTCGTCCGGCAGTTCCCGCCAGCCCTGCCACCAGCCGTCGCCCAGCTCCAGCGGTACCACGGGCTCGGGCTGGCCTGGATGCGGCAGGAACAGCGACAGGGACTGGTCGCGGCCGTCGGAGTGGAAGGCCCGCAGATCGGCCCCGCCGAACGTGACCCGGACGAGAGACGGCCCCAGCCGCCTCGTCCGTACGACCTGCAAGGAGAAGAAGCGGAACGGGGCGGCTACGGCCGTCGTCATGGTGACTCCTGAAGGGGGGTGGGATTCAGGACTTTCTCGGCGCTGCGGCAGGGCTCTGCCGGGGTGGGTCAGCTGACCTTCCTGGCCTTCTCCAGGGCCTCGGCCAGAGACGTCAGCAGGGGTACGCACTTGTCGTACGACAGGATCGGCTCGGGGGAGCGGGCGATGACCTGACCCGCCTTCACCGCGGGCAGCTTCTTCCAGGTCGGCTTGGTGATGTCGGCGGGCTGGAGCGCGGAGGAGCGGTCGTCCATCATGATGATGTCGGCCTGGTACTTGTCGACGTTCTCCCAGCTCAGCGACTCGTACCAGCCGCCGCCCTGCTTCTTCGCGCTCTCCGGCGGCTCCACGAAGTTGACGCCGAGTGCCTTGAAGTACTCCAGGTCGGCGGAGAGGTGGGTGCCGGAGACGTAGAAGAGCTGGTCGCTCGCGCTGCCGGCCATCACCTTGATGCCGGGCTTGGCCTTGGCGGCGGCGCGCAGCCGGGCGGCCGCGGCCTCGAACCGCTTCTTCGCGTCCGTCACCTTGGCGGCCTTCATGTCGCCGCCGAGCGACTGCGCGAGGTCCCACATCCGCTGCAGCGGCCCGGTGAGCTGGCGGTCGTAGACGGAGATGCCGACGCTCGGCGCGAGCTGCGCGATCTTCTTCTTCGACTCCTCGGGGACGTACCAGAGCGTCCCGGCGCCGTCGAACATCGTGGTGATCAGCACGTCCGGCGCGAGGGACGCGTACTTCTCCAGGTTGAACTGGCCCCAGGCGTTGCCGAGGACCGTCACCTTGCTGATGTCCATGTCGCCGGCCTGGACATCGGGCTTGCCTGCGCTGGTCCTCGTCGGTCCGAAGACGCCCTTGACCTGTACGCCGTAGTCGTAGAGGGCCGCGCCGACGCCGGTGAAGGCGACGATGCTCGCCGGGACCTTGTCCAGCTTCACGGCCGTACCCCGGTCGTCCTTGAACGACCAGGGGCCGGACTTGCCGGACTTGGCCGCCGTGCCGGAGCCACTGTCTTTGCCTTTGCCGTCCCCGCAGGCGGCGAGCGCGGCGCCGAGTCCGAGGGCGCCGCCCGCGGAGAGCAGTCCGCGGCGAGTGGGGTGGGTGGCACGGGCTTGGGACATGGGTATGGCTGCTTTCGAACGGGGCGGAGGGCCCGCCGGACAGGTTCCAAGGTAGGTTAGCCTAACCTCATCTAATGTCCAGGGTGGGGGCGATCCGGCGCACCCCGCACAGGGGAGCGGAACCGGCCATTCATCGCGTACCCGCCCCTCAACGCCCCTTTTCCCGCCTGGTTGTTGCGATCACGCGCGGTTATGTTGAGCCGCACGACGAGAGCTGTTCGATGACGACCGAGTACGGGGCAGGAGTGGCCGCAGCGGTGGGTGGAGACATGAGCGCGGTGGAGGGCGTCGTCCGTGCGGACGCCGCGCTGCTGGAGGCGGATCTGGCCCGGTTCCTCGGGTCGCTGACCGGCGGGCCACCCGGCACTTCGGGATCCGTCACTTCGGGATCCGGCACTCCGGGATCCGTCACTTTGGGATCCGGCTCGGCCTATGGCGCGGCACTCGACCGCGCGTTGCGTCTGCCGGTCGCCGACGCCGTCGGCTCCAAGGCCGGGCAGGAGGCGCTGCGGCCGCACCCCGGGGCTCCCGGGGGCGGGGCGCCGCTGCGACCCTCGATGGTGTACTGGGCATACCGCAACTACCGGGGCTTCGACGCCGTCTCCGGCCCCTCCGCGGCCGACGCCGGGGACGACGCCCTCGCCGCCGTCCGCCGGGCCGCCGTCGCCGTGCGGGTGCTGCTGAAGGCCGCGGTCGTGCTCGACGACATCCAGGACGGCAGCGCCGTCCGCTACGGCGAACCCGCGCTGCACCTCACCCACGGCGTCCCGCTCGCCGTCAACACCGGCTCCTGGCTGATCGCGGCCGCACTGGCGCACGCGGCCGACCCGGCCGTCGTGGAGAGCCTGCTCGCGGCGGTGGCGAACGGGTTCACCGGGCAGGCCGTCGACATCGCGACCCGCTCGGACCGCACCCGCACCGACCTGACCGAGGCGTCGTACCCGGAACGGATCGGCTTCTGGGAGTCGATGGCCGCGCTCAAGACGGGCACGCTGTTCCGGATGCCGCTCGACGCGGCACTGGCCGCCCTCCACGTCGTCGCCGACGAACGGGCCGCCCTTCAGGAGGCGATGCGCCAACTCGGGCTCGCCAGCCAGCTGTTCAACGACGTCACCGACTTCGTGCCGGAACTCGGCGGCGCCAACACCCACGAGGACTTCGACGCACTGAGCAACCGCGTCCTGCTGGAACTCCTCGACTCCGCACCGCCCGACGCCCGCCCTGACCTGTCCGGCGAGCGGCTGCGCTCGTACGTCCTCGGCCACCCCGGACTCGACCGGACGCTGCTCGCCCTCGCGGCCGAGGCGGCCGAGCGCAAGCGTGTCGCGAAGGAGGCCGTGCACCGGGTGTGCCGCTCGGCGGAGAGCGCCGCCTACTTCGACATCACCATCGAGCGCAAGGGCCACCTCATCGACCGGCTCCACGACACCCTCCGGCAGCGGAGCGGCGTATGACGGCGACAGCGGTCGACCACCTCCGCACCGGCACCCGGGCCTGGCACGACGCCCTGGAGGCCACCGGTTTCGCCACCGCGCTGCTCGCCGGGACCCTCCCCCTCAACCGCTATGTGGCCCAACTCGCCGCCTACCGGGTGGTGCTGAGCGCCCTGGAGACGGAACTCGACCGCGCCACCGACCCCGCGGTGGCCGGGCTGTGGGCGGCGGAGGACCTGCGGAAGGTCTCTCTGATCCAGCGCGATCTGCGCCATTTCGCGGTGCGCGGCGCCACCCCGGTCCGCTGGCCGGCCGCAGCGGCGGTGGCCTTCGCGGGCGAGATCCGCACGGCCGCGGTCGCCAGCCCGCTCTCGCTGCTCGGCTTCCTGTACGTCCTGGAGGGCTCCACCCTCGGCGCGCGCTACCTGAGCCGGTACGTCACCGGCGCCTACGGCCTGCACGGCACCGACGGCACCGCCTACTACGCCAGCGGTGACCGGGCCCGCTGGACCCGGTTCACCACCCGGCTGAACGAGGCCCTCACCGACCCGTCCGCCCAGACCCGCGCCCTGGCCGCCGCCGAGCGGGCCTACCGGCACACGGCCCGCATCACCGGTGCCCTCTCCGCCGGCCTGCCCCTGCCTTAGCGGTATGTCTCGTGGGCCCAAGTGCCACCGCTGCGCCCGCGAATGTCCCCCTGCCGTTCACTCGTTCCGGCTACGGTGCCGACGGCGCGACACACCTCCGCAGGAGAACCATGAGATCCCCATCCCGTTTCGGGCTGGTCGCACTGGTCACGGCGACAGCGGCCGTTTCCGGGGCCCTGCCCGCATCGGCCTGGTCGCCGTATGACGGCCGTCCCGGGAACCCGCGCCGAAGCGATGTCGTCGACATTCAGGTGCTCAACGTCTCCGATTTCCACGGTCAGCTCGACCCGCTCAACGTGCACGGCGTCGGTGATGTGGGCGGTGCGGCGGCGCTCAGCTCTTACTGGAGGGCCGACCGTCAGAAGAACCCCGACACGCTGCTGCTGACCGCCGGGGACGCGGTCGGCGCGAGCGCGCCCATTTCCGGCTTCTTCGACGACACGCCCACGATCCGGTTCATGAACTACGCCGGCTTCGACGCCGACACGTTCGGCAACCACAACTTCGACAAGGGCCTGGAGCACCTGCAGACGCAGATCGACGACGCGCGATTCCCGTACGTGTCGGCGAACCTGAGGCGCCTGGACGACAACCTGAGCGGTGTCAGCCCCTACGCCATCAAGAACGTCGACGGCGTGAAGGTCGCGATCATCGGCGTGACCAATCCCGAGGCCCCCACTCTGGTGGCGCCGGGAAACCTCGGCACGATGACGGTCACCGACCCGGCGGCCGCGGCCATGCGAGCGCGCACGGAGGCGGCCCGGCACGGCGCCAGGGTGTTCATCGCCCTCGGCCACCTCGGTATCGAAGGCACCGACCAGTCGGGCGACCCGACGGGGCCGCTGACGGATTTCGCGCAGCGCGTCCACGGCTTCGATCTGGTCCTGGGCGACCACACCGACGTGCAGTACCAGGGCCGGATCAACGGCGCCCTGGTGCTGGAGAACCGGAGCAAGGGCGCCACCTATGCGCGTACCACGCTGACCTACGACCGCCGTCGCGGCGGCCGGGTCGTGAACGCCGCCTCCGAATTCGTCGTGCCGGTCAGCGGTGCGGTACAGCCGGATCCGGACGTGGTGGCGATGCTGAAGCCCTACCGCGAGGAGATGGCGAAGCGCTACGACAGCACGGTGGGAACGGCGACGGGGCTGTTCGGGAACGAGGAGAGCGATGTGCGGGGCCGGGAGACGGCTCTGGGCGACCTGACCGCCGATGCGCTGCGGGCCACCTACAAGACGCAGGTCGCCTTCACCAACGGCGGCGGGATCCGCGCGGCGCTTCCCTCGGGGTATCTGCCGGCCGACACATCGCTCAGGCGTCCTTCGTCGGGCTATGCCGCCGGTCCGCCGTACGACCTGGTGACGGGTGACGCGTACTCGGTACTGCCGTTCGGCAACCAGTCGCTCACGCGGACGCTGACGGGTGCACAGCTGTGGGCGGTGCTGGAACACAGCGTCAGCAAGGCACCCGGCACCTTCGGCGGCTTCCTGCAGGTCTCAGGGCTGCGGTTCACCTACGACTCCGCCCAGCCCGCCGGGTCCCGCGTCCAGTCGGTGACGCTCGACGACGGCACGCCGGTGGCGAACGACGCCACCACGTACACGGCGGCCACCAATAACTTCACCAACGCCGGTGGCGACGGGTACACGATGCTGGCCGACGGGCAGGGCGCCAGCCGCAACCTGATGGCCGCGGACCTCCTGGACTACGTCACCGCCCGGAAGACACTCACCCCGGCGACTGACGGCCGTATCCAGGACGTCTCCCGACCGGACGCCTGACAGATGCACCGAAATCCCCCGCCTCCGTCCAGGCGGGGGATTTCGTGGCGTGCCGTTCGGCTTGCGGCCGGTGACCGCCGTGACCGTCACCGATCCGGTGATGTCCGTCGAGGGCCGGCGCCGGCGACCGCAAGATCACCGAAGCCCTCGACGCCGCCTGACCGGACACCGGCCCGCACGGCTACGGCGCCATGACCGCTCCAGCTCAGCTCACCAGCCCCAACTCCCGTGCGATCAGCATCCGCTGGACCTCGCTCGTGCCCTCGCCGATCTCCAGGATCTTGGAGTCGCGCCACATGCGGGCCACCGGGTACTCGTTCATGAAGCCGTAGCCGCCGTGGATCTGGGTGGCGTCGCGCGCGTTGTCGACGGCGACGGTGGAGGAGTAGAGCTTGGCCAGGGCCGCCTCCTTCTTGAAGGGCTCGCCCGCGACCAGGCGGGACGCCGCGTCGCGCCAGGCCAGGCGGGCCGTGTGGGCCTTCATCTCCATGTCGGCGATCTTGAACTGGATGGCCTGGTTGGCGCCGATGGGGCGGCCGAAGGCGTGGCGCTCCTTCGCGTACTTCACCGACTCGTCGACACAGCCCTGCGCCAGGCCCGTCGCGAGCGCCGCGATGGCGATACGGCCCTCGTCGAGGATGCGCAGGAACTGGGCGTAGCCCCGGCCCTCCTCGCCCAGCAGGTTCGCGGCGGGGACCCGGACGTCGGCGAACGACAGCTCGCGGGTGTCGGAGGCGTTCCAGCCGACCTTCGAATAGGGCGCGGCCACCGTGAAGCCCGGCGTGCCGGACGGGACGATGATCGCCGAGATCTGCGGCCTGCCGTCCGGCTTGCGGCCGGTCACGGCGGTGACGGTCACCAGGCCCGTGATGTCCGTACCGGAGTTGGTGATGAAGCACTTCGTGCCGTTGATCACCCATTCGTTCGTGTCCGGGTCCAGGCGGGCCGTCGTACGGGTCGCCCCCGCGTCGCTGCCGCCGTCCGGCTCGGTCAGCCCGAACGCGCCGAGCATCTCGCCCGTGCAGAGGCGGGGGAGCCACTCGCGCTTCTGCTCCTCCGTGCCGAACAGGTGCAGCGGCATCGCGCCCAGCGAGACGCCCGCTTCGAGGGTGATCGCCACGGACGAGTCGACCCTGGCCAGCTCCTCCAGGGCGATGCCGAGCGCCAGATAGTCGCCGCCCATGCCGCCGTACTCCTCCGGGAACGGCAGCCCGAACAGGCCCATGCGGCCCATCTCGCGGACGATCTCGTACGGGAACTCGTGCCGCTCGTAGAAGTCGCCGATCTTCGGCGCCACGACATCGTGCGCGAACTCCTCCACCGTACGGCGGAGTTCCTCCAGCTCGGGGCTGAGACGGTGGTCCATGCTGATCACTGGTCCTTGTGGGAGAGAGCGCGGACGGTACGGGACGGGCTGGGCCGGTCCAGATGGGCGGCCATCCACACGCTGGTGGCGGTCAGACGGCCGAGGTCGACCCCGGTCTCGATGCCGAGTCCGTGCAGCATCCAGACGAGGTCCTCGGTGGCGAGGTTGCCGGTGGCGGACTTCGCGTACGGGCAGCCGCCGAGGCCCCCGGCGGAGGCGTCGATGGTGGTCACGCCGTGTTCCAGGGCCGCGTAGGTGTTCGCGAGCGCCTGGCCGTAGGTGTCGTGGAAGTGGACGCCGATCATGTTCGTCGGGACGCCCTCCTCGTTCAGCAGGGCGAGCAGTTCGAGGACATGGCCGGGGGTGGCGACGCCGATGGTGTCGCCGAGGCTCAGCTCGTCGCAGCCCATGTCGCGCAGGGCCGTGCAGACGCGGGCCACCTGGTGCAGGGGGACCGGGCCCTCCCACGGGTCGCCGAAGCACATGGACACATAGCCGCGTACATGCGCGCCCGCGTCCTTCGCCTGCCGCACCACCGGCCCGAACACCGCCAGCGACTCGTCCACCGTGCGGTTGAGGTTGGCCTTCGCGAAGGACTCCGTGGCGCTGGCGAAGACGGCGATACGCTCGGCGCCCAGCGCCAGCGCCCGCTCCAGGCCGCGCCCATTGGGCACCAGCACCGGCAGCGCTACCCCCGGAAGGTCCTTGACCAGCGGGAACAGCTGCTCGGCGTCGGCCAGTTGGGGCACCCACTTCGGGTGCACGAAGCTCGTCGCCTCGATGGTCGTCAGGCCCGCGCCGGCGAGCCGGCGGATGAACTCCGCCTTGATCTCGGTCGGTACGGCCCGCTGCTCGTTCTGCAGTCCGTCGCGCGCGCCGACCTCGTGGATCCGCACCCGCGCGGGCAGATCGGCGGCCGGTACGGCCATGGGCAGTCCCTCGGCGGTCACTCCGCCACCTCCTCATGGGGTGTGATCACGGCGAGCACCTGGTCCATGGCGACCGTCGTGCCCGCGCTCACGTCCAGTTCGGCGACCGTGCCGGCGTGCGGGGCGGAGATGACGTGCTCCATCTTCATCGCCTCCACCACCAGCAGGCTCTGCCCGGCGGCCACCTCGTCGCCGACGGCCACCTTGACCACGGTGACCGTGCCGGGCATGGGCGCGGTGAGGGAGTCGGCGCCCGCGTGCGCGGACCTGCCGAGGGACGCGGCGACCGGGTCGTGGTCCCGCACCTGCCAGGCGTCGCCGTCCCGGCCGATCCAGTCACCGGCCCGGCGGAAGGCGTGGCGGACGCCGTCGAGGGTGACGGAGACCGTGTCGTCCGTGACGGTCGCGGTGCCGCGCGGGGTGTACGTCACCGGGTCCTGCACCCGCAGGTGGAAGGCGGGCGGCTTCGGGGTGCCGCCGAGCCGCCAGCCGCTCGGCACCGAGAAGGGGTCCACCCAGCCGTCCGTGCGGGGCGCGAGCGCCTGTGCCCGTACGGCCGCCGCCGCCTCGTAGACCTCCTCCGGTACGTCCGTCGGGACCAGCTCGTCCACGACCCGCTCGACGAGGCCCGTGTCCAGCTCGCCGGCCACGACCGCCGGATGGGCCAGCAGCCGGCGCAGGAAGCCCGCGTTGGTCGGCACGCCCAGCGTGACCGTCCGCGCCAGCGCCGCCCGGATCTTGCGCAACGCCGTCTCGCGGTCGGGGCCGTAGGCGATGACCTTGGACAGCATCGGGTCGTACAGGCTGCCCACCTCGGTGCCCTCGCTGAGCCCGGAGTCGGTGCGGACGCCGTCGCCCCGGGGTTCTTCGAGGAGCAGCACCGTGCCGCCGGACGGCAGGAAGCCGCGCGCGGGGTCTTCGGCGCAGATACGGGCCTCGACCGCGTGCCCGGTGAGCGTGATCTCGGACTGCGTGAAGCCCAGCTTCTCGCCGGCCGCCACCCGCAGCTGCCACTCCACCAGGTCCAGGCCGGTGATCAGCTCGGTGACCGGGTGTTCCACCTGGAGGCGGGTGTTCATCTCCATGAAGTAGTACGACGACGGGTCGCCGCCCGGCACGATGAACTCGACCGTGCCCGCGCCCCGGTACCCGCACGAGCGCGCCGCCTGCACGGCCGCCTCGCCCATCGACGCGCGCGTGGCCTCGTCGAGGAGCACGCTCGGCGCCTCCTCGATGATCTTCTGGTGGCGCCGCTGGAGCGAGCACTCGCGCTCACCGAGGTGGACGACGCCCCCGTGGCCGTCGGCCAGCACCTGGATCTCGATGTGCCGGGGCCGGTCGACCCACCGTTCCACCAGCAGCGTGTCGTCACCGAAGGAGGCGCGGGCCTCACGGCGGGCGGCCGCGATCTCCTCCTCCAGCACGGTCATGTCCCGCACCAGCCGCATGCCCTTGCCGCCACCGCCGGCGGAGGGCTTGAGCAGCACGGGCGCGCCCAGTGCGCGGGCCGCCTCGGCCAGTTCGGGATCGCGTCCGCCGGGCACCACCGGCACCCCGGCCGCCTGCACCGTCTCCTTGGCGCGGATCTTGTCGCCCATGAGCGCGATCGCGTCCGCCGGCGGGCCGATGAAGACCAGCCCCGCCTCCTCGCACGCGCGCGCGAAGCCCGCGTTCTCGGCGAGGAAGCCGTACCCCGGGTGGACGGCCTGGGCGCCGGTACGGACGGCGGCCTGAAGCAGCCGCTCCACCGACAGATAGCTCTCGGCGGCCGGAGCCGGGCCGATCCGTACCGCCGTGTCGGCCTCCCGGACGTGCCGGGCATCGGCGTCGGCGTCGGAGAAGACCGCCACCGAGCGCACGCCCAGCGAGCGGAGCGTACGGATGACGCGTACGGCGATCTCGCCCCGGTTGGCGACCAGCACTGTGTCGAACACGGTTCCCCTCCTCACATCCGGAAGACGCCGAACTGGGGGTCTCCCAGAGGCGCGTTGGCGCAGGCCGTCAGGGCGAGGCCCAGCACCTGACGGGTCTCCAGCGGGTCGATCACGCCGTCGTCCCAGAGGCGGGCCGTGGCGTAGTAGGCGTTGCCCTGGCGCTCGTACTGCGCGCGGATGGGCGCCTTGAAGGACTCCTCGTCCTCGGCGGGCCATTCCTCTCCCCGCGCCTCCAGCTGGTCGCGCTTGACCGTGGCGAGGACGGAGGCGGCCTGTTCGCCGCCCATGACCGAGATCTTGGCGTTGGGCCACATCCACAGGAAGCGGGGGGAGTAGGCCCGGCCGCACATCGAGTAGTTGCCCGCGCCGTACGAACCGCCGACCACCACCGTCAGCTTCGGCACGCGCGTGCACGCGACGGCCGTCACCATCTTGGCGCCGTGCTTGGCGATACCGCCCGCCTCGTAGTCCCTGCCGACCATGAACCCGGAGATGTTCTGCAGGAACACCAGCGGGATGCCGCGCTGGTCGCACAGCTCGATGAAGTGGGCGCCCTTCTGGGCGGACTCGGAGAACAGGATGCCGTTGTTGGCGACGATCCCGACCGGGTGGCCGTGGATCCGGGCGAAGCCGGTGACCAGGGTCTGCCCGAACTCGCTCTTGAACTCGGCGAACCGCGAGCCGTCGACCACGCGCGCGATGATCTCGCGCACGTCGTAGGGGGTACGGGAGTCGACCGGGACGGCGCCGTACAGCCCGTACGGGTCCGCCTTGGGTTCCGCGGCCGGTGTGACCTCCCAGGGGAGGGACTGCCGGGCGGGCAGTGTGGCGACGATGTTCCGTACGATCCTGAGCGCGTGGGCGTCGTCCTCGGCGAGGTGGTCGGTGACACCGGAGATCCGCGAGTGGACCTCGCCGCCGCCCAGCTCCTCCGCCGTCACGACCTCGCCGGTGGCGGCCTTCACCAGGGGCGGGCCGCCGAGGAAGATCGTCCCTTGGTTGCGGACGATGACCGCCTCGTCGCTCATCGCGGGCACGTACGCGCCACCCGCCGTGCAGGACCCGAGCACGGCCGCGATCTGCGGGATGCCGGCGCCGGACATCCGGGCCTGGTTGTAGAAGATCCGCCCGAAGTGGTCCCGGTCGGGGAAGACCTCGTCCTGCATCGGCAGGAAGGCGCCGCCGGAGTCCACGAGGTAGACGCACGGCAGCCGGTTGTCGAGGGCCACCTCCTGCGCGCGCAGGTGCTTCTTCACGGTCATCGGGTAGTACGTGCCGCCCTTGACGGTCGCGTCATTGGCGACGATCACGCACTCGCGCCCGCTGACCCGCCCGATCCCGGCGATCACGCCGGCGGCCGGGGCCTGCCCGTCGTACATCCCGTCGGCCGCGAGCGGTGCCAGCTCCAGGAACGGCGACCCGGGGTCGAGCAGCGTGTCCACCCTGTCCCGCGGCAGCAGCTTGCCCCGCGCGGTGTGCCGGGCGCGCGCCTTCTCGCCGCCGCCGAGGGCGGCCGCGGCCAGCTTGGCGCGCAGCTCCCCGACCAGCGCGAGATGCGCCTGTTCATTGGCCCGCCAGGCCTCCGACGCGGGGTCTGCCGCGCTCTGGAGCTCCGGTGCCTCCTGCATCCTGCGGTCCCCTCACCCGGTGTTCGAACCTGTTAATGAGCGTTAACCATTTCCTTCAGGTTAACGACCGCTAACCTCGCTGTCTAGAATTGCCTGCATGGTCACCAGAACCGACGCCCCGACCCGCCGCGAGCAGATCCTGAAGGAGGCCGCCCGGCTCTTCGCCGAGCGCGGTTTCCACGGCGTCGGCGTCGACGAGATAGGCGCCGCGGTGGGCATCAGCGGCCCCGGCCTCTACCGGCACTTCCCGGGCAAGGACGCGATGCTGGCCGAGCTGCTGGTCGGCATCAGCGGCCAGCTGCTCACGGGCGCCAAGCGTCGCCTGGCGGAGGCGGACGGCCGGACCGCGGCCTCGTCCGTCCTGGACTCCCTCATCGAGGGCCACATCGACTTCGCCCTGGACGACCGCCCCCTGATCACCCTGCACGACCGCGAGCTGGACCGGCTGCGCGACAGCGACCGCAAGCTGGTGCGGCAGCTCCAGCGGCAGTACGTCGAGCTGTGGGTGGAGGTGGTCCGCGAGGTGTACCCGGCGCTGACCGAGCCGGCGGCCCGCTCGGCGGTCCACTCCGTCTTCGGCCTGCTGAACTCCACGCCGCACCTGGGGCGGGCGGGAACCCTGCCGGGCCGGGGCACCACTGCCGCGCTGCTGCACCGGATGGCGCGGGGGGCGTTCGAGGCGGCGGGGGACGCCTGACTTCCGACGGCGGGGCGTGGTCAAGCTCACCCTGGACTCCCGTGCGTACTCGCCGGTATCTTCGATTCTGAGCAAGCGCTTAGACAGGTATCCCTGGAGGTGGCGGCGTGCGCCGTACGGTGTTCAACGAGGATCACGAGGCGTTCCGGGAGACCCTGCGCGCCTTCATCGAGGCCGAGGTCGTCCCGGTCTACGACGAGTGGTTCGCCGCCGGCCAGGCGCCGCGCGACTTCTACTACAAGCTCGGTGAGCTGGGCATCTTCGGCATCAACGTGCCGGAGGAGTTCGGCGGCGCGGGCCTGGACAGCCACAAGTTCGAGGCGGTCCTCTACGAGGAGACCGCCCGCGCGGGCGTCCAGTTCGGCGGCTCCGGCGTGCACGTGCTGCTCGCCCTGCCGTACATCAAGATGCTCGCCACCGACGAGCAGAAGAAGCGCTACCTGCCGAAGTTCGTCAGCGGCGAGGAGATGTGGGCCATCGCGATGACGGAGCCGGGCACCGGTTCCGACCTCGCGGGCATGAAGTCCACCGCCAAGCTCTCCGAGGACGGCACGCACTACGTCCTCAACGGCGCCAAGACCTTCATCACCGGCGGCGTCCACGCCGACAAGGTCATCGTCTGCGCCCGCACGGCCGCGCCGACCGCCGAGGACCGCCGCCACGGCATCTCCCTGTTCGCCGTGGACACCAAGTCCGAGGGCTACTCCGTCGGCCGCAAGCTCGACAAGCTGGGCCTGAAGACCTCCGACACCGCCGAGCTGGCCTTCGTCGACGTCAAGGTCCCGGTCGAGGACCTGCTCGGCGAGGAGAACAAGGGCTTCTACTACCTCGGCCACAACCTGGCCTCCGAGCGCTGGGGCATCGCCTTCGGCGCCTACGCGCAGGCCAAGGCCGCCGTCCGGTTCGCCAAGCAGTACGTCCAGGAGCGCACCGTCTTCGGCAAGCCGGTCGCGCACTTCCAGAACACCAAGTTCGAGCTGGCCGCCTGCCAGGCCGAGGTCGACGCGGCCGAGGCCGTCGCGGACCGCGCCACGGAGGCCCTGGACGCCGGTGAGCTGACGCCCGCCGAGGCCGCCTCCGCCAAGCTGTTCTGCACCGAGGTCGCCCACCGCGTCATCGACCGCTGCCTCCAGCTGCACGGCGGCTACGGCTACATGAACGAGTACCCGATCGCCCGCCTGTACGCGGACAACCGCGTCAACCGCATCTACGGCGGCACCAGCGAGATCATGAAGACGATCATCGCCAAGGACATGGGCCTGTAAGGTCCCCGCGAATCACTGGCCGGTACAACTGACGCCATGAGCCAGGCACTCCAGGATCTCCTCGATCTGCTCGACCTTGAGCAGATCGAGGAGAACATCTTCCGCGGCCAGTCCCGCTCCGCCGTCGTACCCCGCGTCTTCGGCGGGCAGGTCGCGGCGCAGGCACTGGTCGCCGCCGGGCGGACGGTCCCCGCGGACCGCCCCGCCCACTCCCTGCACGCGTATTTCCTGCGTCCCGGCGACCCCGGCGCGCCCATCGTCTACACGGTGGACCGCATCCGCGACGGCCGGTCCTTCACCACCCGCCGCGTGGTCGCCGTCCAGCACGGCAAGCCGATCTTCCATCTCTCGGCGTCCTTCCAGACGGACGAGGAGGGACTCGAACACCAGGCCCCGATGCCGCCCTCGCCCGACCCGGCGACCCTGCCCACCTCGCAGGAGCGGCTGCGCGGCTACGACCACCTCGCGCCCGAGGTCGTCGAGAGGTTCCTGGAGGCCCGCGAGGCGATCGACCTCAGGTATGTGGAGGAGCCGCCGTACGGGCAGTTCGGCGAGCCGCGTGAGCCGCACTCGCAGGTCTGGTTCCGCACCAACGGCAAGCTGGCCGACGACCCGTTGCTGCACGTCGTCCTCGCCACCTATGTCTCCGACATGACCCTCCTCGACTCCATCCTGCTCGCGCACGGCCGCGGCGGATGGGCGGTCGGCGATGTCGTGGGCGCCTCCCTGGACCACGCGATGTGGTTCCACCGGCCCTTCCGCGCCGACGAGTGGCTGCTGTACGACCAGGAGTCGCCGTCCGCGCACGGCGGCCGCGGCCTCGGCCAGGCCCGGATCTACACACAGGACGGCCAACTCGCCATCACCGTCATCCAGGAGGGCGTGGTCCGCGTACCGCGCGCCTGACGCCCTTTGCGCCCCTGACGCTCCGAGGTGCCGAGTGACGCGGGGGGTACTAATCTCTAAGAGTGAAGGCCGCAGCACACGGCGTAACCGGCTGACGAGTTTCCGGGTCCCCGGAACGGCAGACGTCGGCGGTGAGCGCCGTGTCGCCTACCTCTGCGGCGACACCTGAAGAGCGCGCCGTGCCTTCCCCCTCCGTGCGCACGGCGTCGGCCATCCATCCATCCCACGCCTCCCCAGTAAAGCCGCGAGAGATGGTGGAAACGAAAGGGTAGTTTCCCATGCGAACACAGCGCGTCAGGCGTTATGCCGTGATGTCCGCAGCAGCTTTCCTGCTGGCAGGCGGAGCGGCCATCGGCGCGGCGGGCACCGCCTCGGCAGCACCTGTACACCACAACCTCGGTTCCGTCACCCGGCACGATGACGACTGCGGTCGACACCACGGCCACCACCACGGTCACGGGCATGACCACGGCCGTGACGACAACAAATGCTGTGACGACAACAAGGGCTCAGGCAACAACAAGGGCTCCGGCGACAACAAATGCTGTGACGACAACAAAGGCTCAGGCAACAACAAGGGCTCCGGCGACAACAAATGCTGTGACGACAACAAAGGCTCAGGCAACAACAAGGGCTCTGACGGCAACAAATGCTGTGACGACAACAAAGGCTCTGGCGACAACAAGGGCTGTGACAACAACAAGGGCTCTGACGACAACAAGTGCTGCGACAACAACGGCCGTGGCGACCATGACGACAACGGCCGTGGCGACAACGACAACAAAGGTCACTGCGACCACGACCATGACCATGGCCACGACGACCACGGCCGCGGCGACCACTGATCCGACGCCGTGAGCGCCCGCACTGTGCGGCTCCGTACGCGGAGCCGCACAGCGCCGTCGGGCACCGGCGGGCCGGTCAGGAAAGTCCCGCTGCCGCCAGCAGATACGCCGTCATCGGGTCGTAGTGGCGAGGGCTGACCACGTGGTCGTCCAGCGGTACGACGACCTGGACGGTCCCCTCGGACTCGGCGAGGAACAGCGCCGGGTCGTTGCAGTCGGCGTACCCGACCGAGTCCAGGCCGTGCTGTCCGGCGTACCCGGCCCAGCCGTGGTCGGCGACCACCAGGTCCGGCAGCGGGCGGCCCTCGCGCTCAAGTCCCGTGAGAATGGCCCGCATCGGCTCCCCGGAGTGGGTGTGCCACAGCGTCGCCCCGTGCTCCAGCACCGCCACGTCCGCGAACTGCATGACATACCCCTCGTCCGTCTGCAGCCCGTCGGGGATGACCACGATCTCGCAGCCGGCGGAGCGCAGCGCGGCGGCCGTGGCCCGGTGTACGTCCAGCAGGCCGCCCGGGTGCCCGGTCGCGAACAGCACGCGCTGCTGTCCCTCGGCCGCCTTGCGCAGCCGTGTCGCCATCCGCTCCAGCGCGTCCACGGTCAGCTCGGGGTCGATGGTGTCCTGCCCGTACCGGAACTCGGGATCGTCGTTGACGCCGACCCGCTCGGCCATCACCGCGAGCACGTCCTGCTCGTCCGTCCAGCGGTCGCCCAGCTCCAGGCCGAGCCAGAAGTTGCGGACACCGTTGGCGAGCTGACGGTAGTGGGAGAGGTTGTTCTCGCGGGGCGTGGCGACGTCCCCCGCGATACGGGTCCTCACCAGGTGGTCGACGAGCTGGGCGCGGCTGGGTGTCCCGGATATCGGCATGCCTCCCATTGTGGGGCAGCGGAACGAGGGCCGTCCTCGGCATATCGACCGCTGGGACGGGACTCACTCGCCGGGACGGTCAGCCGTGCCGCAGCGCGAACCACAACTCCATGCGTACGTCCGGATCGTCCAGGTCGGTGCCCAGCAGGGCGGAGCAGCGGGCGATCCGCTGCCGCACGGTGTTGCGGTGCACCTCCAGCGCCACCGCCGTGCGGTCCCAACTGCCGTGCAGTGCAAGCCAGTTGCGCAGCGTCTCGGCCAGCTCTGGCCGGTCGGCGAGCGGGGCGAGCAGCGCGCGGGCGTGTGCCTCGGCGTCCGCGCGCGGCACCAGGCCCGTGAGCCCCGGGCGGGCGCCGTGCCGGACGAGCGGGGCGCGGGTGGCGCGGGCCCGGGCCAGGGCACGGGCCGCCTGCGCGTCACCGGCCGGCCACGCGCGCGGCCCCACGGCGGCGCTCACCCCGAGCGTCCAGCCGGCCTGCGGTTCCGGTACCCGCCCGCCCGGCACCAGCACCCGCACCACGTCATGGCCGAGGTCGACCAGCGGCGAGCCCAGGGCGGCGCCGAGCGCCGAGGCGGCGACGGCGTCCGGAAGCTGCGCCTCGGGCCGGGCGTGCACGACGACCCAGCTCTCCTCTCCGAGCAGCGGAGCGACTTCCTCGGGCGCCGCGCCGAGCAGGAGCCGTACCAGCGCCGAGGACCGAGCCGCCCCGGCGCCGCTGTGATGCTCCCCGGTCAGCAGCGACAGCAGCACCGCGGCCACCGAGGCGATGGTGTTGTCGCCGGGGTCGCGCCGCGGCGTGGCCACACCCAGCACGAACCCCTCGCCGGCGCCCAGGGCGTAGACGGCGAGATGGCTGTCGCCGACGGTGTCCGTGGCGGAGGTGGGGAGCGGCCGGACGGCGACCGGCGGTGGGGCGGCGGGGGTGGAGCGGCCGGGGGGCGGGGCGGTGGGTCGTTCGGCGGGGAGGCGGTCGGGTGTCGGGCGTGAGCCGCCTCCCGCGGTTGCTGGGGCGGTGCCTGGCGTGTGACCACCGGCGGGGGCGGCCGTGCGGCCGGTCGCGCCTTCCGGTTCCGAAGGCTGCGTGGCGATCCGTCCGGTCGTGGCGGCGGCCTCGGACGTGGCGTCCTGCTCGGGTGCCGGGCCGCCGGTGGGGCGTACCACGGCCGCCAGACCGGCCAGCGCGGCGCGGACCTCCTCGGCGGGTTCCCGGCCCGCGTCTGCGAGGGCCGTGCCGTCGGGGCCGTAGAGCACCGCGTGACCGGAGAGGCGGTGGGAGAGGCGCCGCAGCACCGACGGCACCGGGTCGGGGCGGCCGGCGGCGGAGGCGAGGCTCTGCTGGGCCTCGGTGACACGGCGCAGTTCGGCCAGCCGGGCCTGGGCCATCAGCTGCCACACCGCTCGGGCCACGCCGGAGAACGTGGTCTGGGGCGGCACCTCCAGCAAGGGGAGGCCGTAGGCGTCGCAGGCGGCGACCAGGGCGCGCGGGACCGTGTCGTGCACCGGGGCCAGGCCGAAGCCGAGGGCCGCGCCGCCCGCCGCGACGATCCGGGACACATAGCCGTCGAAGTAGTCCCCCGGTCTCGAATCCTCCCCCACTCTCGACTTCGCTCGAGCGGGGGGACCCCCATGACCGGGGTCGCCCCCGTCCGAGCCCGCCGCCTGCGGGATGTGCACCCCGGCCGTGAGCAGCAGCTCGCCGCCCAGCAGATACGGGTACGGGTCGGCCATCTCCGAGGTGTGCGCCCAGTGGATCACGGTCCCCTGGTCCCTCGGGCCCGCGATCTGGCGAAGGGCGAGATCCTCGCGGGCCAGCAGGGCCGAGAGCGGTACGGGTGGGGTCGGTGGGACCGCTGGGGTGATCGATTCCGGCATGGTGTGCGTTCCCTCCACTCCCACCCCGTTGATATGGATGAAACGTACACTTCGCAGTCGCTTTCCGGCCACCTAGTGTCGGTGGACGTCACCCGCCGGCGACCCCCGTACGACTTCGAGTGGAGGAGGCCCTCATGGCCGTCGACTACACAGTGATCGTCGTCTATCTCGCCGGCATGCTGGCCATGGGCTGGTGGGGCATGCGCCGCGCCAGGTCCAAGAGCGAGTTCCTGGTGGCCGGCCGCCGCCTGGGACCGGCCATGTACTCCGGCACCATGGCGGCGATCGTCCTCGGCGGCGCCTCCACCATCGGCGGCGTCGGCCTCGGCTACCGGTACGGCCTCTCCGGCGCCTGGATGGTCTTCACCATCGGCCTGGGCCTGCTCGCCCTGTCGGTCTTCTTCTCGGCCCGCATCGCCCGCCTGAAGGTCTACACGGTCTCCGAGATGCTGGACCTGCGCTACGGCGGACGGGCCGGTGTGATCTCGGGCGTGGTCATGTGGGCGTACACCCTCATGCTGGCCGTCACCTCGACCATCGCCTACGCCACGATCTTCGACGTCCTCTTCGACATGAACCGGACCCTCGCGATCGTCATCGGCGGCTCGATCGTCGTCGCCTACTCCACCCTCGGCGGCATGTGGTCGATCACGCTGACCGACATGGTCCAGTTCGTGGTGAAGACCATCGGCGTGCTGCTGCTCCTCCTGCCGATCGCGGTCGTCAAGGCCGGCGGCTTCAGCGAGATGAAGGCCAAGCTGCCGACCTCGTACTTCGACCCGCTGGGCATCGGCGGCGAGACGATCTTCACCTACGTCCTGATCTACACGTTCGGCATGCTGATCGGACAGGACATCTGGCAGCGCGTGTTCACCGCCCGCAGCGACAGAACCGCCAGGTGGGGCGGCACCGTGGCCGGAACCTACTGCCTGGCCTACGCCCTCGCCGGCGCGGTGATCGGCACGGCCGCCAAGGTGCTCTACCCCGCGCTGGGCAGCCCCGACGACGCCTTCGCCACCATCGTCAAGTCAGAACTCCCCGTCGGCGTGCGAGGGCTGGTGCTCGCCGCCGCCCTGGCCGCGGTGATGTCGACATCCTCCGGCGCCCTGATCGCCTGCGCGACGGTCGCCAACAACGACATCTGGTCGCGGCTGCGGGGTGTCGTACGCCATGGCGCCGAGGACCAGGACCAGGACGAGGTCGGCGGCAACCGCGCCTTCATCCTGATCATGGGCATGGCGGTGATCGGCACGGCGATCGCGCTGAACAACGTGGTCGAGGCGCTCACGGTCGCCTACAACCTCCTCGTCGGCGGCCTGCTCGTCCCCATCCTCGGCGGCCTGCTGTGGCGGCGCGGCACCGTCCAGGGCGCGCTGGCCTCGGTGATCGTCGGCGGCCTCGCGGTCATCGGCCTGATGGCCGGATACGGCATCCTCGCCAATGAGCCGGTCTATTACGGCCTGCTCGCCTCCCTCGCCGCCTACGTTGTCGTCTCCCTGGCGACCAGGCCCACCGACGAGACCGTTCTCGCCACCTGGCGCGAGCGCCTCGCCGGACATTCTCCTGAACTCGCGTCCGAACCGGTCCCGGCTCCCCAGTAGAGTCGTATGGAAAGCAGTACATGCGCGACGAAGCGCAAGAAAGAAGGCATTTCATCATGAGCAGCAACGAGACGCCCCGCGGCCCCGTCGACTCCTCCCGCATCCCGCGGTACGCCGGCCCCGCGACCTTCGCCCGGCTGCCCCGCCTGGACGAGGTCGGCACCGCCGACGTCGCCGTCGTCGGCGTGCCGTTCGACTCCGGCGTCTCGTACCGGCCGGGCGCCCGCTTCGGCGGCAACGCCATCCGCGAGGCGTCCCGGCTGCTGCGCCCCTACAACCCGGCGCAGGACGCCTCCCCCTTCGCTCTCGCCCAGGTCGCGGACGGCGGCGACATCGCCGTGAACCCGTTCAACATCAACGAGGCCGTCGAGACGATCGAGGCGGCGGCGGACGACCTCCTCGGCACCGGCGCCCGCCTGATGACCCTGGGCGGCGACCACACCATCGCGCTGCCCCTGCTCCGCTCGATGGCGAAGAAGCACGGCCCGGTGGCCCTGCTCCACTTCGACGCCCACCTGGACACCTGGGACACCTACTTCGGCGCCGAGTACACCCACGGCACCCCGTTCCGCCGCGCGGTGGAGGAGGGCATCCTCGACACCTCGGCCCTCTCCCACGTCGGCACCCGCGGCCCCCTGTACGGCAAGCAGGACCTCACCGACGACGAGAAGATGGGCTTCGGCATCGTCACCTCGGCGGACATCTACCGCCGCGGCGCCGACGAGGTGGCCGACCAGCTCCGCCAGCGCATCGGCGACCGCCCGCTGTACATCTCCATCGACATCGACTGCCTCGACCCGGCCCACGCGCCCGGCACGGGCACGCCCGAGGCGGGCGGCATGACGTCGCGGGAACTTCTGGAGATCCTCCGCGGGTTGGCATCGTGCAACCTGGTCTCGGCGGACGTCGTGGAGGTCGCTCCCGCGTACGACCACGCGGAGATCACCTCGGTGGCGGCCTCCCACACGGCCTACGAACTGACCACCATCATGAGCCGCCAGATCGCGGCGGCCCGGAAGGACGCGTAAGCGCAGTGACTCACGACCACGACCTGGTACTCCGCCCGACGCAGGCGCAGATCACCGCGGCCCTGAACCCTCCCTCGGGGCGTAACGGCGGAGACCTGGTCGTGGAAACGCTGGCCGGGCTGGGCGCGACGACGGTCTTCGGCCTGCCCGGCCAGCACGCCCTGGGCATGTTCGACGCCCTGCGGAGGTCTTCGCTCCGCTATGTGGGCCTGCGGGTGGAGAACAACGCGGGCTTCGCGGCGGACGCGTACGGCCGGATCACGGGAGAGGCCGCGCCGCTGCTGCTCTCGACGGGCCCGGGCGCGCTGACGTCGCTCGCCGCATTGCAGGAGGCGGCGGCGGCCTCCGCCCCCGTGCTGGCCATCAGCAGCCAGATCCCGACGGCCGGCCTGGGCGGCGGCCGCCACGGCTATCTGCACGAACTCCCCGACCAGGCGGCCTCGTTCCGGGGCGTAGTGAAGTCGGTTCACACGGTCCGTACGCAGTCCCAGATCCCCTCCGCGATCGCGGCGGCCTGGAAGTCGGCGCTGACGGCACCCCACGGCCCGGTGTGGGTGGAGATCCCCCAGGACGTCCTGCTCGCCGAGACCGCCCTGCCCGTGGTCACGGCGGTGGACGCCACCCCGGACGAGCTGACCCCGCGCCCCGAACTGACGGCGGTGGCAGCGGACTTGCTGTCCCGTGCCGCGCGCCCGGCGATCATCGCGGGCGGCGGGGTCGTACGGTCGGACGCCTCGGGCAAGCTACGTCAGCTGGCCGAGAAGCTGGACGCTCCGGTCGTGACGACCTTCGGTGGCAAGGGCGCCTTCCCCTGGAAGCACCCGCTGTCGCTCCAGTCCTGGCTGGAGGACCGCCATACGACGGACTTCCTGGAGGACGCGGACGTCCTGCTGGTCGTGGGCTCGGGCCTCGGCGAACTCTCCTCCAACTACCACACGTTCAAGCCCCGGGGCCGGGTGATCCAGATCGAGGCCGACCTCGGCAAGCTGGAGTCCAACCACCCGGCACTGGGCATCCACGCGGACGCCCGACTGGCGTTGCAGGCCCTGCTGGAGACGGTCGAGGAGCGGACCGACGAGTCGGCGCCCGGGCGGGTGCGGGAGCTGCTGGAGAAGGTGGCCGCCCGTATCGGCTCCCAGGACCTGACCCTGGAGCAGAACGTGCTGGCGGCGGTCCGCCGCGCCCTTCCCGCCGCCTCCCCGTCCTTCTGGGACATGACGATCCTGGCGTACTGGGCGTGGTCGGCGTTCGACGCGAAGGGTCCGAACACCATGCACTCGGCCCAGGGCGCCGGCGGCCTCGGCTACGGATTCCCGGCGGCGCTGGGCGCGGCGGCGGCCGACCCGACGCGCCCCGTACTGGCGGTCTCGGGCGACGGCGGCGCCCTGTACTCGATCGCGGAACTGGCCACGGCCAGGCAGTACGACCTGCCGGTCACCTGGCTGATCGTCGACGACGGCGGCTACGGCATCCTCCGCGAGTACATGACGGACGCCTTCGGCCAGGCGACGGCGACGGAACTGACGCGTCCCGACTACGTGGCCCTGGCCGAGTCCTTCGGCGTACCGGGCGTCCTTACGACCCCGGAGACGCTGGAGGAGGACCTGGCGAAGGCGCTGGCGGCACCGGGCCCCTCGGTGGTCGTACTCCCGGCGGTGCTGCGGATGTTCGCGCCGACGCACCTGGGTACGAGCTGAGCCGAACGGCCCCTGGAATCCGCCGTGGCGGTCAGGGGCCGTTGCCGTCATCGCCTCAGCTCACGTCCGACGGGTCCAGGCGGTAGATCGTCGACTGGCTGGTCTGCGACGACGTCCTGCCGGACGACTTGGAAGAACTGGAAGAAGAGGGCGAGGAGCCGGAACTCTTGCTGTACGCGCTCTCCTTCACCAGCGTCCCGTGCTTCTTCACCCAGGCCGTGACCTCGGACGACACGCTGTTGCCGGCGCCGCCGGGGCCGCCGCCCATCATGCCGCCGCCGAGCTGGATGTAGTGCAGCTCGCCCTTCTTCACCAGTTTCTTTAGCTTGGCGACGGTCATCGCCTTGTCGGTGCCGGTGAAGCCCCACATGGAGATGACCGGCACCTTGGCGCTCAGCTCGATCTGAGCCGCGCTCTGCGAGTTGGAGACCGCGAGCAGCCAGGCGGCGCCGTCCTGGTGCTTCTTCAGGTACGCGATCAGCTCGCTGTTCGCGCCGCCCATGCCGCCGCCCCTCATCATGCCGCCGCCCATGCCGCCTGCCGTACGGCCGCCCGTGGGCCCGGAGCCGCCGTTCGGGGCGTCGGCCTCGCCGGTGCCGCCGGTGCCGCCAGGGAGTTCACCGCCCTGCCCGCCTCCCGGGAAGCCGCCGGCCTGCTGCCCGCCGCCCGGTATCTCGCCGGTGGGAGCCCCACCGGAAGCCCCGCCCGAGGCACCCCCGGGCGCGCCGCTCGCCGAGCCGCCGGGCGCGCTCCCGCCACCGGGGAAGCCCGCGCCCGCCTCGGCGTCTCCGCCGCCCTGGCCGCCGTTCCGCCCGGGCATCTCGCCACCGCCCGGGAAGCCGCCGGAGCCACCCCGGCCGCCTCCGCCGGGGCCCCCGAAGCCGCCGCCCGTCGAGGGCCCGGCCGTCGGGTTCACCCCGCTCATGCCGCCACCCGAACCCGACGGCACCGACCAGGCGTACGCCGCCGGGCCCGCGAGCGCGGCGACGACCGCCGCCGCGACGGCGGCCGCGAACAGCCGCACGCGGCCGCCGGAGCGGAAGAGGAACAGGCCGGCGATGGCCGCCGCCATGACCACACCGACGGTCGGCCACAGCCAGGTGTGCCAGCCGGAGGCCCGGCGCAGGAGGACGATCGCCCAGACGGCGGTGGCGGCGAGCGCGGCCGGCAGCACCCACGCCCAGCGCCTGTCGGCGCGGAACGCGCGGAGCAGCAGCACCCCGCCACCGCCGCACAGCGCCGCGATACCGGGTGCGAGGGCGGTCGTGTAGTACGGGTGCATCGTGCCCTCGGCGGTCGCGAAGGTGACGTAGTGCAGCACCGTCCAGCCGCCCCACAGGATGAGCGCGGCCCGGGTGAGGTCGGTGCGCGGGGCGCGGCCGCACAGGATCAGGCCGGAGACGAGGGCGATGGCCGAGAACGGGAGCAGCCAGGAGATCTGGCCGCCGAGGATGTCGTTGAACATCCGGCCGAGACCGGCGGACCCGGAGAAGCCGCCTCCGCCTCCGCCGCCCCCGCCGCCGTTGCCCTCGCCGCCGAAGATCCGGCCGAGGCCGTTGTAGCCCGTGATCAGGTTCCAGGCGGTGCCGTCCGTCGAACCGCCGATGTACGGCCGTTCGGAGGCGGGGACCAGGGACACGGCGATCGCCCACCAGAAGCTGGAGACGGCGAGGACCACCCCGGCGATCAGCAGGTTCACGATCCGCTTGACCGGCTTTTGCCGCGCCGCGAGCAGGTAGACCGCGAGGACGGCGGGCAGTGCGATGTATCCGGCCAGCATCTTCGTGTTGAAGGCGAGGCCGAAGCACACCGCCGAGCCGAGCAGCGGCAGCAGCCGGCCGTTCGTCACCGCGCGCAGGCCGAGCGCCGCGCCCCCGACCATCAGCAGGACGAGGATCGTGTCGGGGTTGTTGTCCCGGTTGATGGCGACCGTGATGGGGGTGAGCGCGAGGACGAGCGCGGCCACGGAGGCCGCCGCGTGCCCGAAGGCCCGCTTCACGGAGGAGTGCAGGATCCAGATCGCGCCGAGCCCGGCCGCGACCTCGGGCAGCATCATCTGCCAGGTGCCGAAGCCGAAGACGCGGCACGACAGGCTCATGACCATGTTGGCGAACGGCGGTTTGTCGACGGTGAGGAAGTTCCCGGCGTCGAGTGAGCCGAAGAACCATGCCTTCCAGTTCTGGGTGCCGCTGTAGATGGCCGCGCTGTAGAAGCTGTTGAGGCCGGAGCCGGACAGGTTCCAGGTGGAGAGCACGGCCGCCAGCAGCAGGATCGCGAGCAGCGCGGGCAGCGACCAGCGGGGTGCGCGCTCCGGCGGTACGGCTTCCGGTACCGGCGGAGCCGGGGGCGCGGTCGTCGGGTGGGGGAGGGGATCGGTGGCAGATGTCACCAGTGCACCTTGCAGACCGGCGATGGGTGCGGGCTGTGGTGCACCTGGGCGGAGGCTGTGGGTCGGTGAGAGCCGGGTAAGGGGGCGTCGAACTCCCGCCCCGGGAGCGGGTGTACAACGTTCGGCCACTTCCGTGCGTCAACTGGGGTATGAATCCCCGGACATCACGGCGTACCGGCGCGCTCGCCGCCGCCCTCGGCGCCGCGCTGCTCATACCGGCCGTCACCGCCGTCGGCACCGCCACCCCGGCCGCCGCGGCCACGCCCACCGTCAGCTGCGCGTCCGCCGACGCGGGCCTCGCCGCCAAGCTGCGCAAGGACATCACGGCCGCCCTCGCGGGCCGCGGCGGCACCGTCGCCCTCGGCCTGTACGACCGCGGCACCGGCACCACCTGCACCCTGCGCGCCACCAGCTCCTACGACTCGGCCAGCACGGTCAAGGTCACCGTGCTCGCGACGCTGCTGTGGGACGCCAAGAGCCACAACCGCTATCTGACCGACCGTGAGACCTCGCTCGCCAAGGCCATGATCACCCAGTCGGACAACAACGCGACGACCACGCTGTGGAAGCAGCTCGGCCTCACCAAGATCAAGGGCTTCCTGGCCGCCGCCGGGATGACGAACACCGTGCCGGGCGCGAACGGCTACTGGGGCCTGACCCAGGAGAACGTCACCGACGAGCAGAAGCTGCTCCAGCTCGTCACCGCCAAGAACAGCGTGCTGAGCGACAACTCCCGCGCCTACATCCTGAAGCTGATGGGCCAGGTCATCACCTCGCAGCGCTGGGGCACCCCGGCCGGCGCGCCGTCGACCGTCTCCGTGCACGTCAAGAACGGCTGGCTGCAGCGCTCGACGCACGGCTGGCGGGTGCACAGCCTCGGCACGTTCAGCGGCGCCGGCCACGACTACATGATCTCGGTGCTCACGCAGGACAACAGCACCATGACCTACGGCGTCACCACCATCCAGAACGTCGCCAAGGCCATCCACAAGGACCTGGTGCCGACCACGCCGACCACCCAGGTCTATGTGCCGACCAGCAGGCCCAGCGAGGCCTTCGTCGCGGTGCCGCCCCAGGGCTGACGCTCCGCGGGGCGGTCTCCCGCAGGACACCCGCCCGCCCTGCGGTCCGGGCGGGGCAGCCCACCCAGGGGCGCGGGGAACTGCGCGACCGGCCACGACGGCGCGGTACCCGCCGACGCATCGCACCCGGCAATTGTTGCGGCGGGATGAAATCCGGGCCCGTCGGCGTTGGTGCCTTCCGGTGGACGAGCTGAACAGGGAGGCACCGGAGTGGCAGCGCAACGGGGATGGGCACGACGTCTGGCGGCGTACGCCTGGCGGTATCCGAAGGACGTGCTCCTCGCCCTCGGCTCCTCCCTCGCCGGCATGGCCGTGATGGCCGTCGTCCCGCTGATCACCAAGGTGATCATCGACGACGTGATCGGGAACCACACCCGCTCCATGACCCCCTGGGCCGGCGCCCTGATCGGCGCGGCCCTCCTCGTCTACGTCCTCACCTACATCCGCCGCTACTACGGCGGCCGGCTCGCCCTCGACGTCCAGCACGACCTGCGGACGGAGATGTACGGCACGATCACCCGCCTCGACGGCCGCCGCCAGGACGAGCTGTCCACCGGGCAGGTCGTCGGCCGGGCCACCAGCGACCTCCAGCTGATCCAGGGCCTGCTCTTCATGCTCCCGATGACCATCGGGAACGTGCTGCTCTTCCTGATCTCCCTGGTGATCATGGCCTGGCTGTCGCTGCCGCTGACCCTGGTCGCGCTCGCCGTCGCGCCCGCGCTCGCCTGGATAGCCAAGCACAGCCGCGGCAAGCTGCACCCCGCCACCTGGTATGCCCAGGCCCAGGCCGCCGCCGTCGCGGGCGTGGTCGACGGCGCCGTCAGCGGCGTACGCGTGGTGAAGGGTTTCGGGCAGGAGGAGCAGGAGACCGGGAAGCTGCGGGAGGTCGGCCGCAAGCTCTTCGCGGGACGCCTGCGCACCATACGGCTGAACAGCAGGTACACCCCCGCCCTCCAGGCCGTCCCCGCCCTCGGCCAGGTCGCGATGCTGGCGCTCGGCGGCTGGCTGGCGGTGCGCGGGCACATCACGCTCGGCACCTTCGTCGCCTTCTCCAGCTACCTCGCCCAGCTGGTCGGCCCGGTCCGCATGCTCGCGATGGTGCTCACGGTCGGCCAGCAGGCCCGGGCCGGCACCGAGCGCGTCCTGGAGCTGATCGACACCGAGCCGACGCTCCGCGAAGGCACCAGGACGCTCCCCGCCGACGCGCCCGCGACCGTCGAGTTCGACGACGTGTCCTTCGGGTACGAGCACGAGCGCCCGGTCCTCGACGGGCTGACCTTCGAGATACGCCCCGGCGAGACCCTCGCAGTCGTCGGCTCCTCCGGCTCCGGCAAGTCCACCCTGTCCCTGCTGCTCCCGCGCTTCTACGACGTCACCCACGGCGCCGTCCTGATCGGCGGCCACGACGTCCGAGAGCTGACCCTGGACAGCCTGCGGGCCGCGATCGGACTCGTCCCCGAGGACTCCTTCCTCTTCTCGGACACCGTCCGCTCCAACATCGCCTACGGCCGCCCGGACGCCTCCCAGGAGGAGATCGAGGCCGCCGCCCGCGCCGCCCAGGCGGACCGTTTCATCAGGGAACTCCCCGAGGGCTACGACACCAAGGTCGGCGAACAGGGCCTGACCCTCTCCGGCGGCCAGCGCCAGCGCATCGCGCTCGCCCGCGCCCTGCTCACCGACCCGCGCCTGCTGGTCCTGGACGACGCCACCTCGGCCGTGGACGCCCGGGTCGAGCACGAGATCCACGAGGCGCTGAAGCAGGTCATGCAGGGCCGTACCACCCTCCTCATCGCGCACCGCCGCTCCACCCTCAACCTCGCCGACCGTATCGCCGTCCTCGACGGCGGCCGGCTCGCCGACCTCGGCACCCACGAGGAACTCCAGGAGCGGTCCCCCCTCTACCGCCGCCTCCTCACCGACCCGGACGAGCTGGGCGGGGTCTCCCCGGGCCACGCCGAGCCCGCCGCGGTGCAGGAGGAGGACACCTCCGTCCGCGAGGAGCTGGACGCCGAGTTCGACGCCGAGCGGGGCGTGACGCCCAGGCTGTGGACGGGCGACCGGGAGCCGAAGGACCAGGCGCTCTCCGGCACCCCGGCCACCCCGCAGCTGCTCGCCCGGGTGGACGCGCTGCCCCCGGCCACCGACACCCCGGACATCGACGAGGCCCGCGCGGTGCGGCGCGAGGACTCCTACGGCCTGCGCCGCCTGCTGCGCGGCTTCGGCCTGCCGCTCCTGCTCAGCCTGCTGCTGGTCGCCGCGGACGCGGGTGCGGGCCTGCTGCTGCCGGTGCTGATCCGGCACGGCATCGACGCGGGCGTGACGAAGCTGGCCCTGGGCGCGGTCTGGGCGGCCGCGCTGCTCGGGCTGCTGACCGTGCTGGTGCAGTGGGTCGCGCAGATCGGCGAGACCCGGATGACCGGCCGTACCGGTGAGCGGGTGCTGTACACGCTGCGGCTGAAGATCTTCGCCCAGCTCCAGCGGCTCGGGCTCGACTACTACGAGCGCGAGCTGACCGGCCGGATCATGACGCGCATGACGACCGACGTCGACGCCTTGTCGACGTTCCTGCAGACCGGCCTGGTCACCGCGTTCGTCTCGGTCGTCACCTTCTTCGGCATCATGGTCGTCCTGCTGGTGATCGACGTACAGCTCGCACTCGTCGTCTTCGCGACGCTGCCCCCGCTGATCGTCGCCACGTTCTTCTTCCGCCGGGCGAGCGTGAAGGCGTACGAACTCGCCCGCGAACGCGTGTCGACGGTCAACGCCGACCTCCAGGAGTCGGTCGCCGGGCTGCGGATCGTGCAGGCCTTCCGGCGCGAGCGGGACGGCGGGCGGCGGTTCGCCGAGCGCAGCGACAGCTACCGCGGCGCCCGTATCCGCGGCCAGTGGCTGATATCCGTCTACTTCCCGTTCGTACAGCTCCTGTCGTCCGTCGCGGCGGCCTCCGTGCTGATCGCGGGCGCGCACCGGGTGGAGGCGGCGACGCTCACCACCGGCGCCCTGGTGGCGTACCTGCTCTACATCGATCTGTTCTTCGCGCCCGTCCAGCAGCTGTCCCAGGTCTTCGACGGCTACCAGCAGGCCACGGTGTCCCTGGGCCGCATCCAGGAGCTGCTGCGCGAGCCGACGTCCACGAAGTCGGCGGACGAGCCGCTGGAGGTGCTCTCCCTGCGCGGCGACATCGCCTTCGAGGACGTCCGCTTCGCCTACGGGGCCGACGAGGCGGCGCTGACCGGCATCGACCTGACGATCCCCGCAGGCCAGACGGTGGCCTTCGTCGGCGAGACGGGCGCCGGCAAGTCCACGCTGGTCAAGCTGGTGGCCCGGTTCTACGACCCGACCGGCGGCCGGGTCACGGTCGACGGCACGGATCTGCGCGCCCTCGACCTGACCTCGTACCGGCACCGGCTCGGGGTCGTCCCGCAGGAGGCGTACCTGTTCCAGGGCACGGTCCGGGACGCCATCGCCTACGGCCGCCCCGAGGCCACCGACGCCGAGGTGGAGGCGGCGGCGCGGGCGGTGGGCGCCCACGAGATGATCGCCACCCTCGACGGCGGCTATCTGCACGAGGTCGCCGAGCGCGGCCGCAACCTCTCGGCCGGCCAGCGCCAGCTGATCGCGCTCGCCCGCGCCGAACTGGTCGACCCCGACATCCTGCTCCTCGACGAGGCCACCGCCGCCCTGGACCTGGCCACGGAGGCGCAGGTCAACCAGGCCACCGACCGCCTGGCGGGCCGTCGTACGACGCTGGTGGTCGCCCATCGCCTCACCACGGCGGCCCGCGCGGACCGGGTGGTCGTGATGGACCACGGCCGGGTCGCGGAGGACGGCACCCACGCCGAACTCCTCGCCCGCGACGGCCGGTACGCCGAACTGTGGCGCACCTTCGTCGGCCGCCCCGAACCGGAGGAGCCGGTCACCGCGTCCCGCTGACGGCCGTGCAACCATCCGGCATACGTCATGCGTCCGTACAGCAGTACGGCAACTGGGTGTACGACCGCGGTACGGGGAGGACAACAGTGGACAGTGGTGGGATACGTCGGCGCCTGGCACTCGGCGGGGTCGTGCTGGCCGCCGCCGGGATGTTCGGACTCGCGACAACCGGCACCGCCCAGGCGGACACCGGCGGGACCTGCGCCGGGCGCGAGGTGCGGACGCTGCCGTTCAGCTCTGGTGTCACGCATATCTACAAGCAGGACGGCTATGTCTGCGCCGTCACCGTCGCTCGCCGCACCGGCGCCGCCCAGACGATGTCCGTCAGCGTCCAGGCCCGCGGCGGCCGACCGGTCGTCGACAAGGGCAGCTACCGGGATCACGCGGGCCCGATCACCGTCCACGCCGGTCGGCGCTGCGTGTGGGTCAGAGGTTCGGTGGGGTCGCAGGGGTCGGTCAGCTCGGGCTGGATCCTGTGCTGACAGCCGGTCCGGTCAGCGCGCTCCCGCTTCCGGCAGGTTCGCGAACGCCTCGTGGAACCCCGGGAACGTCTTGCGGACGCAGCCCGGGTCGTCGTACGCCAGACCCGGGGTGCGCAGGCCCGTCACCGCGAAGGACATCACGATGCGGTGGTCGCCGCAGGTCTTGATCTCGGTGTGGGGCGCGGGCGTGCCGGGGCTGATCTCGATCCAGTCGGGGCCGGTCGCCACGGCCACGCCGAGCCGCCGCAGGTTGTCCGCGCAGGCCTCCAGCCGGTCGCACTCCTTCACCCGGGTGTTGGCCACGTCCTCGATACGGACGGGGCCGGAGGCGAACGGCGCGATCGCGGCGAGCGTCGGCATGGTGTCGGAGATGTCCCGCATGTTCACGGTGAGCCCGCGCAGGACTCCCGTGCCGCGTACGGTCGTCCGGTCCGCCGCGATCTCCACCTCGGCGCCCATCCGCCGCAGCACCTCGACGAAGCGCAGGTCGCCCTGGAGCGCGCCGGTGCCGAGGCCGGGCACGGTCACCTCGCGGCCCGGCGTGACGGCGGCCGCCGCGAAGAAGTAGCTCGCGGTGGAGGCGTCCGGCTCGACGGCGTAGGCGGTGGCCCGGTAGCCGCCCGCCGGGACGCAGTACACCTCCCCGTCCCCCTCCCCATCCCTGTCCCGGACGACCTCCACGCCGAACGCCCGCATCATCGCCAGCGTGATCTCCACATACGGCGCCGAGACCAGGTCGGTCACCCGGATCCTGAGCCCCTTGCGGGTCAGTGGGCCCAGCAGGAGCAGCGCGGTCAGGTACTGGGAGGACTGGCCGGCGTCCAGCACCACCTCGCCGCCCTCCACACCGGACGCCCGGACGGTGAGCGGATGGTGGCCCTCGGCCTCCTCGTGCCGCAGCTCGACACCGAGGTCGCGCAGGGCGCGGCTGAGCGGGCCGAGGGGGCGGCGGCGCATCTGCGGGGAGGCGTCGAAGCGGTAGGTGCCGTGACCGGCGGCGGCCAGGACCGGCAGGAAGCGCGCGGTGGTGGCGCCGTCCCGGCAGTAGACGTCGGCCTCGGCGAGCGCGGGCCCCTGCGGACGCCCGTCCACCTGCCAGGCGTCCGGACTCCGCCCCACCCGGTAGCCGAGCCGGGCCAGCCCCTCGGCGAACCCCTCAGTGTCGTCGGAGCGCAGCGGACGCACCAGCGTGCTGACGCCGTCGGCGGCGGCCGCGAGAAAGAGCGCACGCGCGGTGATGGACTTGGAACCGGGGATGTCGACTGCGGGCATGGCCCTCATCATGGCCTGCGGCCGAATCCCGGGACGGGGATGTCCGGGAAACGGACAGCTCTCGGAATCTGCCCCTGCCGCACGAGCTATGCGAACCAGCGCGCGAAGCTCACGACCCCGGCGATCAGGACCGCCAGCACGAAAGCGATCAGTGCCAGGACGACGACCGCGCCCGCGACCGCGCGCAGGCGTGCCCACGGCGGCGGCCGTCGGCACCGCCATGTCGCGAGCCACAGGTACGCCCAGACCGACGGACCGAGCAGAAGCCGCCAGAGGCCCAGGGGGCGCAGCAGATTCCTCCGCGTCCTTCCGGGCAGCCCCTGTACCAGGATGTCGGCGTTCGTCAGTGCCACGAGATCTTTCAGACGAGCCCTCATCCGCTCGGCCGGGTCCGCCTCCCCGGGATTCTCCGCCCTGAGGATCGCCTCGTGCAGCCTGCGTTCGGTCCGCTCGTCGTCCGGTTGCCCTGACAGGAGGCCCAGGAGGTGATGGGCGGCATCGAGTCGCCCCCACGCGAAGTCGTATCGGCGCCACTCCTCGCTCATGAACGCGGCGAAGTGGTAGCAGTTCAGCCCGAACAGTTTCCTGGCGCCCAGATCCACCGACCAGTCCTCGTTGAACAGGGGACCCATGTGGTCCGGGCCGAGCCGCAGGAACCGGAACTCGGGGGAGAGCTTTTCCATGGCCCGAGCGGGTGGGGCGAAGCTCTGGGTGAGGACCTCCACCAGGAGCATGGCGGCCACGACGTCCTCCGGCGCCTTCCACCGCTCGTAATGGTCGTCCGCGTGCGCCGTGTGCAGGAAGCAGTGCGCGGCGGCGAGCACCAGCGCGCCGACCTGCGTCGGGACCGAGAGACTCGTGAACACCTCGTTGAGCCTGAGCGCCTCCTCCCACGGGCCCGGGGGGCACTCGTCCCACTGCGTCTTCTCGTGTACGACCTCATTGACGGCGAGGACCCTCAGGAGAGTGTCGTTGACGAACCGGATCGCGTCGGAGACCACCCGCACCCTGTCCCGGTCCTCGTCCCCGCGCGCCGCGTCGAGAAGCTTGTGGAGCTGGTACAGCAGGTTCTGCAGAAGCCGCTCCGCAGGGGTGACGCCCCAACGCCACTCCTCCAGGCCGGGCTCGGTGAGGCTCCGCGGATCGGCGGACGGGAGCCACATCAGACCGTCCCGCGCGAGGATCTGCCGGAGGGTCTCGTCCGAAGGCACCTCGGCGTTTCTCAGCGAGGTCACCCGCGCATTGGTGACGGTGAGCCGTCTCCGTACGGCCAGGACCCGGCTCCTGCGGTACTCGGCGTACAGGGCCTGCGCAGCCGTACGCATGCCGCGCTCCTCCTCGGGGCTCTGCACGCGGTCGAGGAGCCGGTCGAGCAGTTCGTCCCGGGACCTCGGGCCGCTGATCTCCAGGCGGAACTGCACGTCGTCGATCCCGGAGCGGAAATCGACCTCCTGGGGATAGTTGAGCGCGCTCCAGGCAGCCGTCGTGATGGGGATCTCGTCGCACCGCGTGTCCTTCACCGCCTCGTCGGCCAGCACGCCGCCGGAGGGGACGACGAACATGACGACGCGCTCGGCCGGACCGCCACGGCGTTCGGTGATCTCGTCGAGGACGGGGGTGAAGGGCGCGTTGTTGAGGACACCGCCGTCCATCACACAACTCGCGGGGACGTCCAGCGCCTTCGCGGGATGGACCCGGTAGTCGAGGAGAAGATGTTCGCTGACCGGCTGGAACGCCACCGGATAGCTGGCCGTGGCGCGTGCCGCCCTGGCCAGGGCCTGGATGTTGGTGTCGGCGAATTCCCTGAAGGCCCACTTCCTGAGCTTCCACGTGGTCCCCTCATCGACATAGCGGAAGGTCTCGGGGTCGTTGCGGAAGCGGTACATACGCCGGTGGTCACGCACGCTGAAGGCACTGCCGACGCTGTCCTCGTAGTCCCGGTGCCGGCCGTCCAGCGCGGTGGCGGTGACGAAGAGGGTGACGCGTTCCGAGCGCGGCTGTGTTCCCGGAAGCATCTCGGAGAGGGCGTCCTTCACCCTCTTCTCGAACCATCTCCCGTCGAGCAGGGTCTTCCGGCACCTGGTGCGTTTCCCGCGGCTCAGCTTGTCCAGCGAGGCGAGCTTGAGCCACAGGTCGCGGAGTTTCGCGAGCGGGGCTCCGCGGGCGATGGTCGTGGCCAGCAGCAAGCCGTTGAGTCCGCCCGCGGACGTGCCGGAGACGATGTCGACCTTCACCTCGACCCTGGCCCTGTCCGCGGCCTCCTGCCAGATCTCGAAGACCTGGCGTTCCTCCGGCGGGACGCTGTCGGCGGGGTCCCCGCGTGACGCCCGCCGGAGCAGGTCGAGTTCGTGGGTGACGCCGCCCATCCACACGGCGAGGCTGACGCCGCCGTTCATCACGAGGGCGATCCGGTGCTCGGCCTTGGGCAGCCGCTCTTCGTCGTCCGGGAGAGTGCAGGGCGAGGCGGAGGCGTCGGTGCCGGGCGGGCGGTGGCAAGCGCGTCGGCGGGCCGTGGCGCGGGCGCGGCGCCATCTCCCGGACAAGCCCTTGCGCTTCCGGTCGGGCATGGAGCGTCCTCCCAGTGTGGCCGGACGCTCGGACGGAGCCGAGCCCCCTTCGGGCGATGACTGCCACCAGCCTCGCTTCCCCGCAGGTCAGGTGCCACCGGGCAGCGCCGCCCGGGCTACGGTCCTCGGCTGTGGCGCGCGGGGAACCGCCCCGCCCCCGCGCCCGTCCAACGCGCGGGTTGCCGGACGAGTCCTCCGTGCCGTGGTGTCGGCCCCTCGCGACTGGCCGCGAACGCCGACCCACCCTCACCGCCATGGCACGGCCGACAGCCCGCCGCCACCGGCGCGCCCCCGCGAATACGCCGGTGGCGGCCCCTTGCTGGTTACTGTGCAGTCCCTTGACGGAAAGAAACTTCCCGGATATTGCTGACTCCTCGGAAGTTTCCTTCAGCGGTTCTCCTCTGGAAGGAGCGCACGTGCCCGACACCAGCACGGGAAGCGACACCAGCACGGGAAGCACGGGAAACGCCGCACGGCCGTCCAGACGCGCCGTCCTCGCCGCGACCGCGGGCCTCACCGCCGCGCTGACCGTACCGGCCACCGCCGACGCGGCCACCGGCCCGGGCGCCCGTCGGCTGCGCGGCCTGATCTCCCGGATGACGCTTCAGGAGAAGGTCGGCCAGCTCTTCGTGATGCGGGTCTACGGCCACTCCGCCACCGCCCCCGACCAGGCCGACATCGACGCCAACCTCAAGGAGATCGGCGTCCGCACGGCCGCCGAGCTGATCGCGAAGTACCGTGTCGGCGGCATCATCTACTTCACCTGGGCCCACAACACCCGTGACCCGCACCAGATCGCGGACCTCTCCGACGGCATCCAGAAGGCCTCCCTGGCCCAGCCGCGCGGCCTGCCGGTGCTGATCTCCACCGACCAGGAGCACGGCGCGGTCTGCCGGGTCGGCAAGCCCGCCACCCTCTTCCCCGGCGCCATGGCCGTCGGCGCCGCCGGCTCCCTCTCCGACGCGCACACCCTCGGCCGGATCTCCGGCGCCGAACTGCGCGCGATGGGCATCAACCAGGACTACTCACCGGACGCCGACGTCAACGTCAACCCGGCCAACCCGATCATCGGCGTACGGTCGTTCGGCGCCGCCCCGGACGCGGTCGCCGCGCTGGTGGCAGCCGAGGCGAAGGGCTATCAGGCGTCCGGTGTCGCGGCGACCGCCAAGCACTTCCCGGGGCACGGCGACACCGCCGTCGACAGCCACACCGGCTTCCCGGTCATCACCCACAGCCGGGACCTGTGGGAGAAGCTGGACGCCGTCCCCTTCCGCGCGGCCATCGCCGCGGGCATCGACTCGATCATGACCGCCCACATCCAGTTCCCGGCCCTGGACGACTCCGGCGACCCCGCCACCCTCTCCCGCCCGATCCTCTCCGGCATCCTGCGCGGCGAACTCGGCTACGACGGCGTCGTGATCACCGACTCCCTCGGCATGCAGGGCGTCCGCACCAAGTACGGCGACGACCGGGTGCCGGTGCTCGCCCTGAAGGCCGGCGTCGACCAGCTGCTCAACCCGCCGTCGATCGACGTGGCCTTCAACGCCGTGCTGAAGGCCGTACAGGACGGTGAACTGACCGAGTCCCGCCTGGACGAATCGATCCTGCGCATCCTGCGCCTGAAGGCCCGCCTCGGACTCCTCGATCCCCCGCGCACCGACCGGGCGCCCATCGAGCGCACGGTCGGCACCAAGGAGCACCTGGCCGCCGCCGACCGCATCGCCGAGCGCACCACGACCCTGCTGGTCAACGAGGACCGCGTCCTCCCCCTCGATCCCCGGACCGAGCGCCGGATCCTGGTCGTCGGCGCCGACCCGGACTCCCCCTCCGGCACCACCGGCCCGCCCACCGGCGTGCTGGCCGCCGCCCTGACCGAACTGGGCTTCACCGCCACCGCCCTGTCCACCGGCACCTCGCCCTCCGCCACGGCCATCGCCCAGGCGGTCACGGCCGCGCGGGACGCGGACGCGGTGATCGTGGCGACGTACAACGTGACGACGGGCGACGCGCAGAAGACACTGGTGGAGCAGCTGCTGGCCACGGGCAGGCCCCTGGCGGCCCTCGCCGTCCGCAACCCCTACGACGTGGCCCAACTCACCTCCGTCAAGGGGTACTTGGCGTCCTACGGCTGGACGGACGTCGAAGTGTGCGCCGCCGCACGGGTGATCGCCGGACGCGTGGCTCCGTGCGGCAGGCTGCCGGTGCCGGTGCAGCGGGCCGACGACCCCGCACAGGTGCTGTACCCGATCGGGCACGGGCTGACGTACTAGTCGTACGCCACGCACCAGGCGTAATCCCCCCAACAGGCGGAAACCCTCCCACATGTCTGGCGTGGCCCCGCCGCCAAGGGCCACGCTGGACCGGGGTGTCAGGGGGATAGCCATGCGCGGGAAAGGTGCCGTCACAGCCGTGTGCCTCGCATGCCTGCTCCCGGCCGCCCTGCTGGCCGGCTGCCGGGGCCCGGCGGGCGCCCCCGTCGGCGACGCCCGCCCCACCCCGGCCACGACCGGCGGCTACGGCGCCGAGTTCCTCGCGGTCGGCGAGTGCAGCTCCTTCGGCACGACCAGCTTCACCGAGGTGCCCTGCGCCGGCGAGCGGGCGGCGGCCAGGGTCGTCGCCCGCTACGACGGTGCCGTCACCGACGGCCCCCTGTGCCCGGCGACGACCGACTTCGTCCTGCACATCAGCGCCCAGGCCGCGATCGCCCCGGGCTACGCCTGCATGCGCAACCTGGAGCCCCCGCACCCCGGCGACCCCGGCGCCGGCGGCGGCCCGCGCACGATCCCGGGCGACTGCGTGTACGACTCGGGGGACGGCCAGGTGCGCGAGACGGCGTGCGACGGCTCGGGGCAGCGGAAACCGCAGTACAAGGTCACGAAGGCGGTCACCGACCGCGCCCTGTGCCCGGGATCGACGGTCCTCTATGTCCAACTCGGCGGGAACCGGCCCGTCGGCTGCGCCCGTCCCGTCTGACGTGACGGCGAGTCATCCGGACCCGCCGCCAGTCTCGATGTTCTCTCTCCCCGGCGAGCGCTACGGACGCAGCGCGGGCTCCCGCTCCACCCCCTGTACGTCCAGCTTCGCGTCATGGCGAGCCAGGGGCTTCGCCGACGACGGGTCGTGCTGGACCGCCGGTGACGCCACGCCTGCCCAGTCAAGGATTCGGGCCGTGGCCAGGGTCATTTGGTCAGGGGTCAGTCCGGCCACGTTCGCCCCGTGGTTCATGCCGGGCGCGGTGAAGACATAGGAGTCACGGGCGCCCGTGCCGACGCGGAAGCGCTCCGAACCCCAGGGGTCGTTCTGGCCGTACACGAAGAGCATATGGGTGGCGTGGTGGCGGACCCATGTGTCCACGTCCCGCATCGCGAACGGCTGGAAGCGCATCGGGATCGAGCGCGGCACGAAGTTGCGCGGCGGCTGGTAGCCGTAGCGGATCAACTTCCGCTCGATGTAAGGGAAATGGATGGTCGGCGAGCCCAGCTGGGTGCCGGCCTGGTAGTAGTACGGCGTGAACTGCGCGAGCCCCTGGTCGGTGTAGGCGGAGAATCCGGAGATGGTGTCGACCGACTTCCAGAGCGCGTCGTCGCTCGCGGTCGCCGCGTCGGCCGGGACGGTGTCGCAGTCCTTCAGCAGGCTGTACTGCCAAAAGCCCCAGACATAGTCGAGGACGACCGCCTCGTACGCCTTGTCCAGACCGCCGATGGTGTCGAAGGTGTAGCCCTTGTCGGCGGCGTACCGGGCGTACTTCTTCTCCAGCGGCCCCCGGCGCACCAGCGCCTCCCGCTGGACCGCGTTCAGCCGGTCCCGGCACTGCTTGGTGCCGACGGCGGTGAAGAAGCGGTCGTAGGCCGAGTCCTCGTCGTTGACGACGTCGTTGGGCGCGACGTACGCGACGACCCCGTCCATGTCCCTCGGGTAGAAACGCTCGTAGTACGTCGCCGTCATGCCGCCCTTGGAGCCGCCGGTGGCGATCCAGTGGCCGCCGTAGACCGGCTTGAGCGCCTCGAACACGCGGTGCTGGTCGCTCGCCGCCTGCCAGATGTCGAGCTTGGACCAGTCGGCGGGGTCGGGGCGGGAGGGGGTGAAGAAGCGGTACTCCAGGGAGACCTGGTTGCCGTCCACGATCCGGGTGGGCTCGCTGCGGGACGGGGTCGTGGAGACGTTGTAGCCGCTGGTGTAGAAGACCGTCGGTCGGCTCACGTCCTTGTGCAGCACGGTGATGCGCTGCTGGAAGGTGCCGCGGTCGGGGTGCCGGTGGTCGATCGGCTGGGTGTAGTTCAGGACGAAGTACCGGTAGCCGGGGTACGGCTTCTCCTCGATCAGGCTCATGCCCGGTATGGCGAGCAGCCGGTCCTTGATGTCGGTGGGCTCGGACTGGGCGGCGGTGGCCGCTCCCGCCGCTGTACCGCTCAGCGTTCCTATGAACACCGCGAGCGCCAGCAGCCATCTGAGCACCTTGCGCATGCGCACTCCCCTGTGAGACAGATGTGCGCCGGAAACTATCGGAGCAACAGCTGTCACACCAGAGGGAGTTGTGCGCGAAGCGACGACGAGCGGCCCGCACGCGCGGCCGGACTACGCCGCCTCGTCCAAGAGCCGCAGCAGATGATCCCGACCGGCACCGAGCAGCCCCCCGAGCGGCGCCGCCGACCCGTACCAGCGTGCCTCGTACTCCCAGCACAGCCACCCGTCCCACCCGCGCCGGCACAGCACGTCCACGCACTCGGTGAGCGGAAGTACGCCCGAGCCCAGCGGCAGCGGCGTCGTGTCGTCGGCCGAGGCGATGTCCTTGACCTGCACATATCCCAGGTGCGGGGCGAGTGCCGCATAGGTGTCGGAGGGCTGCTCGCCGCCCAGCCAGGTGTGCATGACGTCCCACAGCGCACCGACCTGCCGGTGTCCCACCGGGCCGAGGATCCGGATCGCGTCCGCACCCGTGCGGTGCGAGTCATGCGTCTCCAGCAGAATCCGCACGCCCAGCGCGGCGGCGTCCTCCGCGGCCGTGCCGAGCCGCCGGGCGGCGATGGCGTCGGACTCCTCGTGCGGTCGGTCCGGGTCGGCGCCGGGGAAGACCCGGACGAAGGGTGCGCCGAGGTCGTGGGCGAGCTGCAGGAGATCCCGGATCTCCGTCAGCACGGGCGCGTCGGCACCGGGCGCGGCGACGCGCGCGTACCCGGCGACGCTCAGCACCTCGACCCCGGCCTCCTTGAACAGGGCCGCGGTCCCGGCGCGTTCGGCGGGGGAGAGGCCGGGACGCACCGGCTCCTCGGGGTGGGCGCGCAGTTCGACGCCGTGGTAGCCGTGGGCGGTCGCGAGTGCCAGGACCTCGGGGACGGGCAGGCCGGGGACACCGAGGGTGGAGAACGCCAGCTTCATGGATCGGACCCTACTCGTCACCCGCCCGATCCGTGCGGACCTGTCACTCGTCCGATGTGTGCAGATCCAGCCGCCAGTCCTGGCCCACGAGATCCCGGCCGAAGGAGCGGTGCGGCTTCTCGGCGGCGAGGACGAAGCCGTGCCGCTGGTAGATGCGGCGGGCGGCGCCCAGCACGTCGTTGGTCCACAGCACCAGCTCGCGGTAGCCGACCCCGCGCGCGAAGTCGATCACGGCCCCGACCAGCCGGTCTCCGATGCCGTGCCCGCGTGCCTCGGGTTCGACGAGCAGCAGCCGCAGCCGGGCGGCACCGGGTGCCTCGTCCCGTACGCACATCACACAGCCCACCGGCTGGCTTCCCCGCTCGGCGATCCACACCCGCTCCAGATGTGGGTCGTGGTCCTCCGCGAAGTCGGCGACGATCCGGGCGACCAGCCCCTCGTAGTCGGCGTTCCAGCCGTACTCGGCGGCGTACAGGGCGGCGTTTCGCTGCACGATCCAGCCGAGGTCGCCGGGTCGGGGCTCGCGCAGCGCAATCTCGCGGAAGGCGGCGCGCGGCTCGCCGAGGATGTCCTGGATGGTCCGCATGGCCTCCGCCAGCCGCGGCCGGTCGGCCGGGGCCACGGTGTCGAGCAGGGCCCCGACCCTCTCCCGGGCCCGCTCGTCCAGCAGCCCGGCGGCCTCCTGCCCCCGCGCGGTCAGCCGCACCCGCCGCCGGCGCGGATCGCTCTGCGAGGGCCCGCGCTCGATCAGCCCGGTCTCCTCGAATCTGTTCAGGATCCGGCTCAGATACCCGGCGTCGAGGTCGAGCAGGGTGCGCACATCGGCCGCGTCGAGGTGCGGGACCTGAGCGAGTTCGTACAGCACGCGGGCTTCGGTGAGGGTGTACGGGGCGTAGAGACGGCGGCCGTGGTCGAGGGCGCCGATGAGGCCCGTGTAGAAGCGGTTGAAGGCGCGGACGTCCTGGACGGTCATGATCGCCCCCGGATGCTCAGGATGCTGGCTCAGGATGTCTGACTCAGTCAGATATGCCGCCCCTGAGAGCCTAGGCCCGCCGCCCCTCCGCGTCCACGGCCCGTTCCTCTCGGCGCCTCAACTTCCTTTGCTGGTTCTTACGTTCCCTGCCGGGCCCTGCCTTTGACATCCTCTCGATCTCATCGTACGTTTGAAATCAAACGTCACTTATGTCCGTTTCAACTTCGGACGTGACGACCCGCCGCCGGAGCGCGCATCGCGAGCGGCGGGCGACGCGCAGAGCTGCGCGCAGGCTCTGGAGCGCATGCGGACGGTCCGTCGAGGCCGCCGGTAAATCCACCACACCCTCTGGAGAGGGGCTTCATCATGCGCGCGCACACCACCCGTATCAAGAGAGTGGCCATCGCGGTCTGCTCGGCACCGCTCCTCGCCCTCGCGGCCGGAGCCGGAGCCGCCCACGCGGCCACCACCACCGCTGCTCCCGACCACGTCACCGTCGCGTACGACCACGACCACGGCGGCGGCTGGGGCGACGACCACGGTGGCTGGGGCTGGGGAGACGACCACGGCGGCTGGGGTTGGGGCGACCATGGCGGCTGGGGTTGGGGAGACGACCACGGCGGCTGGGGTTGGGGCGACCATGGCGGCTGGGGTTGGGGAGACGACCACGGCGGCTGGGGCTGGGGAGACGACAACTGCGACTGAATGTCAGCAGGTGTGACCCACACCCCCTGAGAACAAAGGGTGGATCCGGGTGCCCGACCCCATGGGGCACCCGGATCCATGTCGGCTGCACGGTGAGGCGGTGACCGGATGAGGATCGTCTGCGTGGGTGGAGGCCCGGCCGGGCTGTACTTCTCGATCTCCGCGAAACTGCGGGACGCCGGCCACGAGATCATCGTGATCGAGCGGGACCCGCCGGAGGCGACGTACGGCTGGGGTGTCGTGTACTGGAACGATCTGCTGGACATCCTGCACCAGAACGACCCCGAGAGCGCACGAGCGGTGAGCGCCGGTTCCGTGCTCTGGCAGCAGCAGGAGATACGCCTGCACGGCAGCCGGCACGACGGCACCGCGTACTTCGGGGGCTACGGCTACAGCATGGGCCGTGCGGCCCTGCTGGAGGTCCTGACCCGGCGCGCGCGGTCCCTCGGCGTCGACGTCCGGCACGAGAGCCTCGCCGACCCGACCGACCTGCCGGAAGCCGACCTGATCGTGGCGGCCGACGGCGCGGGCAGCCGGATCCGGCAGAGCCGCGCCGAGCACTTCGGCACCCGGTTCGAGACCGGCCGCAATCCCTACATCTGGCTCGGCACGGACCGGCAGTTCGAGAGCTTCGTGTTCTGCTTCGAGGAGACCCCCGCGGGCTGGATCTGGTTCCACGCCTACCCGTCGATCCAGGGCCGGATCAGCACCTGCATCGTGGAGTGCTCGCCGCAGACCTGGCAGGGCCTGGGCCTCGACACGCTCGACGCCGAGGAGGCCGTACCCCTGCTGGAGAAGATCTTCCACCGTGCGCTCGACGGCCGCTCCCTGTTCAGCCGCTCACGTGGCGAGCCCGCGAAGTGGCAGCGGTTCTCGCACATCAGCAACCGGACATGGCTCGACGGCAATGTCGTGCTGGCGGGCGATGCCGCGCACACCACCCACTTCACGCTGGGCTCCGGAACCCGGCTGGCGATCATCGACGCGATCGTGCTGGCCCACAGCTTGTCCCGGTACCCGGACCTGAGGACCTCACTGCGCGAGTACGACCAGCACCGCCGCGCGGAACTGCACTCCGTGCAGGCCGGAGCGCGCGCCAGCATGGCCTGGTTCGAGCAGCTCGACGACTACCTGGACCGGGACCCGGTGTCCTTCGCCTACGCCATGGCGGTACGCACCGGTCATCAGAGCCCCTGGAAGTACCAGGTCCACCTCGCCACCCAGCTCGCCACGGTCCGCAGGGCGCTGCGGGCCTACGAGGTCGGCAAGCGCTGGTACCGCGACCGCCGCAGGGGTCAGGCGCCGCTGCCGCTGCTGGGGCGGTCACTTCCCGGCTGACCGGGGCACCCCGGAAGACCCCCGCACCATCAACTCGCCTCGAACGGTGGCGATGCCCCCGGGCGGCGCCTCCTCCCGCCCCATGGCGATACGCCCGGCCCTGGCCCCCGCCTCCGCGAGCGGCAGCCGCACCGTCGTCAGCGAAGGCACCGCGTCGACACTGAACGGCAGGTCGTCGAAGCCGGCCACCGACACGTCCTCCGGAATCCGCAGCCCGGACGACCGCAGCGCCGCGCACGCCCCCAGCGCGACGGAGTCGTTCGCGGCGACGATCGCCGTCAGCGAGGGGTCGCGGCGCAACAGCTCCAGCGTGGCCTCGTAACCGGACTGGCGGTCGTACCGCCCGTGCACGGTCCGGCGCGGGTCCTCCTCGATGCCCGCCGCGGCCAGCGCAGCCCGGTGCCCCTCCAGGCGGTGCCGGGTGGTCGTACGCTCCACCGGACCCGCGATATAGCCGAGCCGGCGATGGCCGAGGCCGATCAGATGGTCGGTGAGTTCCCGGCCGCCCCCGCGGTTGTCGAAGGTCAGGGCGACGGCGTCGGTGCCGGCCGCCGGCGGCCGCCCGCACAGCACCACCCGGGTGCCGGCCTCCGTGAGCTTGCGCAGCTTCGCCGCGACCGCCGCCGCGTGCGGCGCGTCCTCCACGGCCCCGCCGGTCAGCACCACGGCCGCCGCCCGCTGCCGCTGCAGCAGCGTGAGATACGTCAGCTCCCGCTCCGGCGATCCGCCCGTGTTGCACACGACCGCGAGCCGCTCACCGCCCGCCCGGCCGCCCCCGACGCCGCCGATCTCGGCCTGGATCGCGCTCGCCATGATCCCGAAGAACGGGTCCGCGATGTCGTTGACGAGGATGCCGACCAGGTCCGACGTGGCCGCCGCCAGGGCGCTCGCGGGGCCGTTGAGGACGTAGTCCAGCTCGTCCACCGCCCGCAGCACCCGCTCACGCGTGGCGGCGGCCACGGGGTAGTTGCCGTTCAGCACGCGCGACACCGTCGCGGGTGAGACCTGGGCGCGGGCCGCCACATCCGCCAGGGTCACCGTCATGTCGTCGTCCTCCGGTCGCGCATCGTGTCGTACGCCCTCGTAGACAGCCAGGTCGCGCTGCTGGTTCCGAGAAACTGTCGAGCAGACCTTAAAGCCATGGACCCCGGGTGTTCGCCCCCTCGAACAACTCGAAGGGGACACGGTCTTGTACAGACAGTGTCCAGAGGCTAGCTTCTCCGGATAGAAAGCGCTTGCTGCTTGTGTTGACAGAGGGGACTGACGTGACACGCAAGACGGTGCGTATCGCCATGAACGGCGTGACCGGGCGCATGGGCCACCGCCAGCACCTCGTCCGCTCGATCCTCGCCCTGCGCGAGGCGGGCGGGCTCGACCTCGGCGACGGCACCGTGCTGTGGCCCGAGCCGATCCTGCTCGGCCGCCGCGAGCACGCGCTCAGGGAGATCGCCGACCGGCACGGCCTCCACGAGATCTCGACGGACGTCGACGCGGTCCTCGCCGACGACAGCGTGGACATCTACTTCGACTCCCAGGTCACCTCCGCCCGCGAGGAGGCGATCAAGAAGGCGATCGCCGCCGGAAAGCACGTCTACACCGAGAAGCCGACCGCGACGGGACTGGCGGGCGCCCTCGAACTCGCCCGGCTCGCCGAGGAGCGGGGCGTCAAGCACGGCGTGGTCCAGGACAAGATCTTCCTGCCGGGCCTGCTGAAGCTGAAGCGGCTCGTCGACGGCGGCTTCTTCGGGCGGATCCTGTCCGTCCGGGGCGAGTTCGGCTACTGGGTGTTCGAGGGCGACTGGCAGCCCGCCCAGCGGCCCTCCTGGAACTACCGCGCCGAGGACGGCGGCGGCATCGTCGTCGACATGTTCCCGCACTGGGAGTACGTGCTGCACGAGCTGTTCGGCCGGGTGAGGTCCGTCCAGGCCCTCGCCACCACCCACATCCCGCAGCGCTGGGACGAGAGCGGCAAGCCCTACGACGCGACGGCGGACGACGCGGCCTACGGCATCTTCGAGCTGGAGGGCGGTGCGATCGCCCAGATCAACTCCTCCTGGGCGGTCCGGGTCAACCGCGAGGAGCTGGTGGAGTTCCAGGTCGACGGAACGGAGGGCTCGGCGGTCGCGGGGCTCAGGAACTGCCGGGCGCAGCACAGGTCGGCGACCCCCAAGCCGGTCTGGAACCCGGACGTCCCCGCCACCGAGGCCTTCCGCGACCAGTGGCAGGAGGTGCCGGACAACGCGGACTTCGACAACGGCTTCAAGGCCCAGTGGGAGCTGTTCCTCAAGCACGTCTACGCCGACGCCCCCTATCACTGGGACCTGCTGGCCGGCGCCCGCGGCGTGCAGCTGGCCGAACTGGGCCTGAAGTCCTCCGCCGAGGGCCGCCGCATCGAGGTGCCGGAGATCTCCCTGTGACGATCCGACTCCCCTCCGCCGACGGCGCACTGCGGCCGTACATCCCCCGTACCGATCCACCGGTGTTCTCGTCGAGCACCCCCTTCAGCTCCCGCACGGTCTTCTCGGCGGCCCATGTCGTGGCCGACCCGTACGCCGACACGACCCCCGACTCACCCGCCGCCGTCGACTGGGACGCCACCCTCGCCTTCCGCCGCCATCTGTGGTCCCACGGACTCGGCGTCGCCGAGGCGATGGACACCGCCCAGCGCGGCATGGGCCTGGACTGGGCGGGCGCGGCCGAGCTGATCCGCCGCAGCGCGGCCGAGGCGCGGTCGGCCGGCGGCCGGATCGCCTGCGGGGTCGGCACCGACCAGATCACGGCCGGTTCTCCGGCGGAGATCCGCGCGGCCTACGAGGAACAGCTCGCGGTGGCGGAGGAGTCGGGCGCCCAGGCGATCCTGATGGCGTCGAGGGCCCTGGCCGCCGCGGCTTCCGGCCCCGAGGACTACCTGGAGATCTACGGCCATCTGCTCCGCCAGTGCGCCGAGCCGGTGATCCTGCACTGGCTGGGCCCGATGTTCGACCCGGCGCTGGAGGGCTACTGGGGCTCGGCCGACCTGGACGCGGCGACCGAGGTGTTCCTGGAGGTCGTCGCCGCGCACCCGGACAAGGTGGACGGCATCAAGGTGTCGTTGCTGGACGCGCGGAGGGAGATCGACCTCCGTCGCCGGCTGCCCCGAGGGGTCCGCTGCTACACCGGCGACGACTTCCACTACCCCGAGCTGATCGCGGGCGACGACCAGGGCTTCAGCCACGCCCTGCTCGGCATCTTCGACCCGCTGGGCCCGCTGGCGGCGGAGGCGGTACGGGTGCTGGACACGGGTGATGTGACCGGTTTCCGGGGGTTGCTGGACCCCACGGTCGAGCTGTCCCGGCACCTCTTCCAGACCCCGACCCGCTTCTACAAGACGGGCGTGGTCTTCCTGGCCTGGCTGGCGGGCCACCAGTCGCACTTCACCATGGCCGGCGGCCTCCAGTCGGCCCGCTCCCTCCCGCACCTGGCCCGCGCCTACGAACTCGCGGACGGCCTGGGCCTGTTCCCGGACCCGAAACTGGCGGAGGAGCGGATGAAGAACCTGCTGTCGCTGTACGGGGTGGACCAATGACCGATCGGACGCGCTTCAGCATCAACCAGATGACGGTGAAGCAGCTGACACTCCCCGAACTCGCGGACGTCTGCGTCCAGTTGGATGTCACGCAGGTGGGCCTGTGGCGCGAGCCGGTCCAGGCTTACGGCGTCGAGGCCGCCGCCGAGCTGATGCGCGACGCGGGCCTGACGGTGACGACCCTGTGCCGGGGCGGCTTCTTCACGGCGATCGACCCGAAGGAGCGGGCGGCGGCGCTGGCGGACAACCGGCGTGCGATCGAGGAGGCGGCCACCCTCGGCACCGACACGCTGGTCCTGGTCTCCGGCGGCCTCCCGCCCGGCAGCAAGGACCTGCGGGCGGCCCGCCAGCGCATCGCCGACGCCCTCGCCGCCCTCGCCCCGTACGCCGCCGAGCGCGGCGTCCGTCTGGCCATCGAGCCCCTGCACCCCATGTACGCGGCCGACCGCTGCGTGGTCTCGACGCTGGCCCAGGCCCTGGACCTCGCCGAACGCTTCCCCGCACATCAGGTCGGGGTGGCCGTGGACACGTACCACATCTGGTGGGACGACCAGGCGCCCGCGCAGATCGCCCGCGCGGGCGCGAGCGGCCGTATCCACACCTTCCAACTCGCCGACTGGATCACCCCGTTGCCCGAGGGTGTCCTCAACGGCCGGGGCCAGCTCGGCGACGGCGCGATCGACATGCGCGAGTGGCGGGGGTATGTGGAGGCGGCCGGCTACACGGGCCCGATCGAGGTCGAACTCTTCAACGAGGAGCTGTGGGCCAGGGACGGGCGGGAGGTGCTGGCGGAGACGGTGGAGCGTTTCCTCGGCGCTTTCCCGGCAGGCCCTCGGTGACGGTCACTCGATCTCCAGGGGCCCGATGCCCAGGTCCGCACGCATGAGGCTGCGCATCCGGGCCATGGCCGCGCGCCGCCGCGCTATCAGGGGCGCTACCTCGGCAGAGTCGACAGCCGCGCCTCGGGCGTAGGCGTCGCGTAGCGCGCGCAGGCTGTGGAACGCCTCGTTCCCCGCCGCCACAACCTGCGGCGGCCCCACGAGCCAGAGGCGTTCACTCGCCGTGTAGATGCCCGTGCCACGGACGGCCTCCCGCACGGCCTCATCGCGCGCCGACTCGGACAGGTGATCGCCCAAGGCGATCGCCCGTATCTCCTCACCTGCGGCCTTCAGGGCGGAAACGAACTCCGTGTACACCTCGCGCCGTATCTCCAGCGCGTTTCTGGCATCCTCCCGTCGCCACCGGTTGCGATCGGCGATCAGAGTGGCCGTGATGCCGATGACGGCACCGGCCAGCGTCGAGAGCAGGGGCATCCAGTCCATGTGCCGAGCTTGTCCGAGAAGCGCCCAGCCTCGGAAGGGCACGGCGTCAGAAGAACACCCCGCACCGCAGCAGCACATTCGCATACGGCCGTGCCTCCCCGGTGCGGACCACCAGTCGGGCGCCCGTCGAGAGTTCCTTGAGGCGTTCGTGCGGGACGAGTTCGAGATCCTGGAAGTGGCCGTCCAGTAAAGCCCGGTTGGGCCCGCGCAGCTCCCGCGCGGCCGTGGCGCCCTCCACCACCAGCTCGGCCAGCAGACCGTCCAGGACCTCGGCGAAGGACGGGACGCCGGCCCGGAACGCCAGGTCCACCACGCGCGGCCCGGCCGGGATCGGCATGCCCGCGTCGCACACGAGCACCCCGTCCCCGTGCCCCAACTCGGCCAGCGCACCGGCGAGATGGCGGTTGAGGATGCCCGCCCTCTTCACAGGGCGTCCACCTCGGCCGCCGTCGGATACGACTCCTGCGCGCCCCGCTTCGTCACGGCCGCCGCGCCGACCCGGGCCGCGTACCCCGCCGCCTCCATCAGGGAGGCACCCGACCCCAGCTGCCGGGCCAGCGCCGCCGTGAACGCGTCCCCGGCACCGGTCGTGTCCACCGCGTCCACCTTCACCGACGGCACGGAAGAGACACCGTGGGAGTCGGCCACCAGCGCCCCCTCCGCGCCCAGCGTCACCACCACCGAGCGCGGCCCCTTGGCCAGCAGCAGCCGCGCCCAGTCCGCCGGGTCCTCGCTCACACAGGACTCGCCGAGGATCACCCGCGCCTCGTGCTCGTTGACGATCAGCGGATCGCAGGCCGCCAGCACCTCCGTGGGCAAGGGGCGCGGCGGCGACGGGTTCAGCACGAAGCGACCGTCCGGGGACAGGTTCCGCACGACCTCCACGACCGTCTCCAGCGGGATCTCCAGCTGCGCCGACACCACCCGCGAGGCGAGGAACAGGCTGACGGCCGCGCGGATGTCCGCCGGGGTCAGCCGGGCGTTGGCACCGGGCGACACCACGATGCTGTTGTCCCCGCAGGGGTCCACGGTGATCAGCGCCACGCCCGTCGGCGCCCCGCCCACCAGCACGCCGACCGTGTCGACGCCGGACGCGCGCAGGGAGTCGAGGAGCAGCCGGCCGTAGGTATCGTCTCCGACCCGGGCCAGCAGGGCCGTACCCGCGCCGAGCCGGGCGGCGGCGACCGCCTGGTTGGCACCCTTGCCGCCCGGGTGGACGGCCAGGTCGCCGCCGAGCACCGTCTCACCGGCGGCCGGTCTCCGTTCGACGTCGATGACCAGGTCGGCGTTGGCCGAACCGACGACCAACAGGTCGTAGTCGTACATCAGTTGACTCCCCTTGTTCCCCTGAGAGATGACCGCTGAGAGATGCCCTGCTGGCAGTTGACCCGCCCCTTGCCGGCGGCCGCCCGCTGTCAGCCGCTGAATCCCGCCACGTTGTCCTTCGTGACCACCTTCACCGGTACCTTCACCGTCGGCTCCACCTTCTTGCCCTGAACCGCCTTCAGCGCGTTGTCCACGGCAATCCTTCCCAACTGCGTCGGCTGCTGGGCGACCGACGCGTACAGCGTGCCGTTCTTCACAGCCGTCAGCCCGTCCGGGGTGCCGTCGAAACCGACCACCTGCACGGACTTGCCGGCCTTGGAGCCGAGCGCCTTGATCGCGCCGAGCGCCATCTCGTCGTTGGCGGCGATGACGCCCTGGACGTCGGGGTGGGCCTGGAGCAGGTTCGACATCACGTCGAGTCCCTTGGTGCGGTCGAAGTCGGCCGGCTGCTGGGCCACCACCTGGATACCGGGGTAGGCCTTCAGACCGTCCGCGAAGCCCTGCGCCCGCTCCCGCGCCGCCGACGTACCCGCCTGGCCCTGCAGGATCACGATCCTGCCCTTGCCGCCGAGCTTCTCGGCGATCGTCCTGGCGGCCAGCTCGCCGCCCGCCACGTTGTCGGAGGCCACCAGGGCGTCCAGGTCGGCCTTGTTGACGCCCCGGTCGACGGCGATCACCGGGATCCCCGCCTTGTCGGCGGCCTTCACCGAGTTGCTCGCCGCGTCCGAGTCCACCGGGTTCACGATGATCGCGCCCAGGCTCGAACTGGTGAAGTTCTGCAGCTGGTTGGCCTGCTGGGAGGCGTCGTTCTGGGCGTCCGTGACGGTCAGGTCCACGCCCAGCCGCTTCGCCTCGGCCTGGGCGCCCGCCCGGATCTGCACGAAGAAGGGGTTGTTGAGGGTGGACAGCGACAGGCCCATCCTCGGGGTCGTCGAGGCCGGCGAGCCGCCGTGCAGGAAGGAGGTCGCGCCGACGATCGCCACGGTCACCACGGCCGCGAGCCCGTACGTCGCCGCCTGCCTGCCCTTGCCGCCGGGAGCACCGCCCGTGGTCACCGGGGCCGCCCCCGCCTTGCGGCGCACGGTGTCCAGCAGCACCGCCAGCGCGATGACGACACCGATCACGACCTGCTGCCAGAAGGCCGACACGGAAAGGAGGTTGAGGCCGTTCCTGAGCACCGCGAGGATCAGCGCGCCGATCAGCGTGCCGGACGCCTTGCCGGTGCCGCCCGCGAGCGAGGCGCCGCCGATGACGACCGCCGCGATCGCGTCCAGCTCGTAGCCGTCGGCGGCCTGGGGCTGCGCCGAGGACAGCCGGGAGGCCAGCACGATGCCGGCGGCCGCCGCGAACACCCCGGACAGCGCGTAGATCGCGAGCTTCTGCCGCTTCACCCGCAGCCCCGACAGCCGCGCGGCCTCCTCGTTGCCGCCGATCGCGTACATCGAGCGCCCGATGTACGTCCGTCCCAGCACGAGCGCCGCGATCAGCCCCATGACCACCATGACCAGCACCGGCACCGGCAGCCAGCCGCCGAGCGTGTCACCGAGGTGCGAGACCGAGTCGGGGAAGGCGATCGGCGACCCCTGTGAGATCACCAGGGCGAGACCGCGCCCCACCGACAGCATGGCCAGCGTCGCGATGAACGGCGGCAACTTGCCGTAGGCGATGAGGAAACCGTTCACCAGCCCCGCCACGACACCCGTGGCGACGGCGAGGAGGACCGCCAGTGCCACCGGCACGCCGTGCTGGGTGGCGCTCCAAGCCAGCATGGTCGCCGACAGCGCGGCCACGGACCCGACCGACAGGTCGATGCCCGCCGAGACGATCACGAAGGTCACACCGAAGGCGAGGATCGCCGTCACGGCGGCCTGCACACCGATGTTGAGCAGGTTGTCCGTCGTCAGGAAGTCACCGGACAGCGCCGACAGGGCGATGAGGAGGACGATCAGCGCGGTGAGCGCGCCGTTGTCGAGCAGCAGCCGGCGCAGGCCGCCCGGGCCGCCGCTCGCGCCCGTCCGGCTGTTGAGCGTGTCAGTGGCCACGGCTGGCCTCCTTCTCGGTGGTCGCGCTGGTGGGGGTGGAGACGGCGAGCGCCATGACGGCGTCCTGGGTGGCCTCGTCGGCCGTGAGTTCACCGGCGATCCGGCCCTGGGCCATGACCAGCACCCGGTCGCTCATGCCGAGCACCTCCGGCAGATCGCTGGAGATCATCAGTACGGCGGCCCCGGCGGCGGTCAGTTCATTGATCAGCTGGTAGATCTCGACCTTGGCGCCGACGTCGATCCCGCGCGTCGGCTCGTCGAGGATCAGCACCTTGGTGTCGGCCAGCAGCCACTTGCCGATGACGACCTTCTGCTGATTGCCGCCGGACAGGGTGCGCACATGCTGCCCGAGGCCCGCCATGCGCACACCGAGTTGCCGGGCGATCCGCTCGGCGGCGGCGTGCTGTGCCTTCCGGTCGACGAGCCCGCCCCGGGTGGCGGCCCGCAGGGTGACGAGCCCGAGGTTCTCCTCCACGGAGGCGTCCAGCACGAGCCCCTGCCCCTTGCGGTCCTCGGGCACGAGCCCGACCCCGGCCGCCATGGCGGCGTTCACGTCATGCCGCCGGAGCCGGTCGCCGCAGACCCGCACGACCCCGCCGTCGTACGGATCGGCACCGAACACGGCCCGCGCCACCTCGGTACGGCCCGCGCCGACCAGCCCGGCGATCCCGACGACCTCACCGGCGTGCACCTCGAAGCTCACGTCGTGGAAGACCCGGTCCCGGGTGAGCCCTTCGACGGACAGCAACGCCGCACCGCGGTCGGCCCGTTGCCGCGGATACTGCTGCTCGATTGAGCGCCCGACCATGAGCCGTACGAGTTCGTCCTCGGGGGTGGAGGCGGGCACCTGCCCCACACTCCTGCCGTCCCGGATCACGGTGACCCGGTCCCCCAGGGCGGCGATCTCCTCCAGGTGATGCGTGATGAAGACGATGCCGACGCCGTCCTCCCGCAACGCCCGCACGATGCCGAAGAGCTTCTCCACCTCCTCCGAGGTGAGTACGGCGGTCGGCTCGTCCATGATGAGCACGCGCGCGTCCAGGCTGAGCGCCTTGGCGATCTCGATCATCTGCAGTCGCGCGATACCGAGGTCACGCACACGCGCGCGTGGGGAGACCGGAACGCCGACACGCTGGAGCAGGGCCTCCGCCTCGGCCTCCATCCGCTTCCGGTCGATCATCCCGAAGCGACGAGGCTGCCGGCCGAGGAAGATGTTCTCGGCGACGGTCAGATCCGGAACGAGGTTGAACTCCTGGTAGATGGTGGCGATCCCGAGCCGCTCGGCGTCCTGGGCGCCGTGAATGCGCACTTCCCGGCCGCCTGCGTGGATCCGTCCGGCATCGGGCGTATGGGCCCCGGAGAGCATCTTGATGAGCGTGCTCTTGCCGGCGCCGTTCTCACCGAGCAGCACATGGACCTCGCCCCGGCGCAGATCGAAGTCGACGCCGTCGAGCGCGACCACACCGGGGAAGGTCTTGCGTATGCCCTCGATGCGCAGCAACTCGTCCGGGTTGCTCACGATGTGCTCCTTTGCGCTGGGGAGGGGGACGGGGCGGGGATGTCCGAAGGCGCGGCGGGCTCACCGCACGAGCGGCGCACGACGAGCCGGGCGGGCAGGGTGACGGACCGCGGCTCCCGTCCCTCGATGCGGTCGACCAGGGCCCGTACGGCGGCCCGCCCCAGCTCACCGGTCGGCTGGGCGATCGCGGTGACGGGCGGATCGGTGTGCACGAACCAGGGGATGTCGTCGAACGCGGCCAGCGCGATGTCGTCCGGTACCCGCAGCCCACGCGCGCGTACGGCGTCCAGGGCGCCGAGTGCCATGAGGTTGTCGGCCGCGAAGACGACCTCCGGCGGCTCGGCGAGATCCAGGAACCCCTCGGTGACCCGCCGCCCGCTCTCGGCCTGGAAGTCGCCCTGGCCCGTGTAGGCGTCGGGGAGCGAAAGCCCGTGCTCGGCGAGGGCGGCCCGGAACGCCTCGACCCGCTCGCTGCCGGTCGTGGTGGCGGCGGGCCCGGCGATGATGGCGAGCCGCCGGTGTCCGAGCGCGTACAGATGCGCGACCAGATCCCGTACGGCGGCCCGCCCGTCGGCCCGTACGACGGGCACGTCCACGCCGGGGATCCACCGGTCCACGAACACCATGGGCGTCCCGGCGCGAGCGGCGTCCAGCATGAGCGGCGACCCACCGTCGGTGGGGGAGACGAGCAGCCCGTCGATCCGCCGGTCGAGCAGATTCCGCACGTGGTGGTCCTGCAGTTCGGGCCGCTCGTCGGCGTTCCCGATGATCACGCTGTACCCGAGCGCTCGGGCCTCCTCCTCCACGGAACGGGCCAGCTCGGTGAAGTAGGGATTCAGCACGTCGCTGATGACCAGCCCGAGGGTGTGGGTCTGGTCGGTGCGCAGCGACCGGGCGACGGCGTTGGGCCGATAGCCCAGCTCCTCGACGGCGGCCAGCACCCGCGTCCGTGCGTCGGCGCTGACCGACGGGTGCCCGTTCAGGACACGGGAGACCGTGGCGACGGACACCCCCGCCGCGGTGGCGACGTCCTTGATACCCGCCATCGCCGGGCTCACCTCCTCGCGGGATTCCTGAGACTCTCCGCGGCGTGGAAACGATTACATCCACGCCGCAGGAAGGATTGGAATCGATTACACGATCAAGGCGCAAGAGGTTGAACGTTGACCGAAACCTAATCGTGACCGCTCGTCCGGGGGGTGACGCCTGCCGGGGGGAACGCGCTTGAGCGGCCGGATCGCGGCCGTCCTGACAGCAGTGCAGAACCTTGACCAGGTAGGCGCAGGCCCGGTGGGCTACTGCGCCATGTCCATGGGCTGCGGACTCGGCGTCCCGCTCATAGCAGCCGAGTCCCGGATCCGCGCCGCCGTGCTGGGCCTGCTCGGCGTGCACGGGCTGGCCGAGGACGCCGCGCAACTGACGCCCCTCGCTCAACGCGCCGGCCAGATCCCACCCCCGGCCGGCGCGGCCAGGCGCTCACTCCGTGTCGAACAACTCCGCCGCATCGGTGGCGTGTACGGCGCGCCGGGCCCAGACCTCCAGTTGGGCAAGGTCCCGGCACGCCGCCACTCGCTTGCGGTCGGCGTCGAGCATCGGGATGCGGCGCCACTCCAGAATGTGGAGCACCATCTCGGCCTTGGTCTCTACCCGGCCCTGTTCCAGGCCCTGTTCCAGGCCCTCTTCCCGGCCTTCTTCCCTGCCTTCTTCCCGTACCTGTTCCGCGAGCGGGTGCCGCCAGAAGTACTGGATCGCGGTCATCAAGTCCCTCCACATCTCTTTCGCCTGGGGGTCGGCCAGGCAGGAGTCGACAAACTGCACGAAGACTGCGGCGCTGTCGGGGTCGATGGTCCGCAGGGCGGCGGCCAGGGATTCCAGTATGGCCGGAGTGTGGGGGCCGCGTCCGTGTGTCATGGCCGAGAGCACCGCAAGGGGTACGTCCCGTTCGGCCTGATGCGTGTCGGCGATCACCGGAACGTTGTCCGGGCCCAGCACGAG
>NZ_JBFAWH010000034.1:0-72825 GCF_040680235.1 Streptomyces sp. NPDC052101 | reverse complement strand
CACTTGGCTATGACCGACCTCATGGCCCGCCGTCTGACCGGCGAGGCCACCATCTCCTGGCGCGACCCGACATCACCGGATCAAATCCGCATCCCGGGATGAAACATCGGGAGAAAACGACCTCTGACCGAATAAGCCGGCAGGATCGTCACCAGCCGGAAACGGTGGTGATCTTGTGCGGGCGTCACTCCTTTGGGTGGGTCGGGGGTTTTCCGGAGGAGGCGGGCAGGAGCCCTGCGGGGATTTGCCACAGCAGGCATCCGCTGTCGTACGGCGTGCCATAGTGTGTGATTTTGAAGTTGCTCTGGGCGGTGGCGCCAGCGAGGGTTCTGCCGTCGGGGCTCCATGCCAGGGACTGCGTCAAGTTGTCGGTCAGCGTGGCGGTGGAGCGGCGGGTGTTCATGTCCCATAGTCGTACGCCGTCCGGTCCGGCGGTGGCGATCGTCCTGCCGTCCCTGTTGAGCGCCACGGCGTATGTGGTTCCTGCGGGGAGTGTCTCCTTGACGCGCAGCGAGGCAGCATCCCACAGCCGCACGCCGCCCTCGCCTGCGGTGACGAGCCGTCCGTTCGGAGTGAAGAGCACCGCGTGCGTAGGCTCGCGCAGGCCGATGTCGTGGCCGAAACGGCGACCGGCAACGTCCCACAGCCAGCACCCGCCGTTGTTGGCGCATGCGACCGTCTTGCCGTCCGGGCTGAAGGCTACGGCGCGTAGGTGGTATTCCGACGAGGCGGCCCGGACGCGGCCGGTGGATGTATCCAGCAGCCGGAAGCTGTTCTTCAGGTCCCAGGCGTCACCAGTGTCGTCGACGGAGGACCCCTCCGCGCCGCCGCATGCCAGCGTCTTGCCGTCGGGGCTGAACGCCAACGGCACTATGTCGTTGTTCGCGACGGAGGGGAAGGTGGCGATGGGGACCGCGGTGGCCGCGTCTCGCAGCCGGATGTCCGTGCCGCTGGTTGCGAAGGTTTTGCCGCCGGGGCTGAATACCAGAAGCGTCAGGCCATTCTGCTCATCGGACGACTCGGCGACTATCTTGCCGGTGGCCGCGTCCCAGGCCTGCGATTTGTTTTCTCCGATGGTGACGAGTGTCTGGCCGACCGGGCTGAATGCCACGTCCTCGGTGTCGGTGTCGGTGAGTCTTCGGGTGCGGACCGAATCACCGCTCTTTCCCCGGGGCCACAGCGCAGCCCCGGTGGCCGTGCCCGCGCCGGCGAACGCGACGGCGCCCGCGATGAACGCTCGCCGCCGGATCCTGTGGGGGGTGTCGCGAGTGCTGTCGGCTGGGTGAGGACGGGGCGGGTCGGCTGGTGGGGCTGGCTCCGAAGCAGTCGGGGTGGGGGCTGGCCGTGTCGAGGCGTGGGCGCGGTTGTGGAAGGCGAGTCGGTCGGCGGTGTTGCGGATGCGGCGCTGGGGGAGGGGGCGCTGTTTGGCGCGGAGAGTGGTTTCGATGTGGCGGTAGAGGGTGTCGAGGTCGAGGTGAGGACCTTGGCCAGGGATTCCGAGGTCGAGGGTGGTGAGGAGTTCGGCGGTGAAGGCGGTGTGGCGTTCACCGGGGACGGACAGGGCCGTCCTGGTCTCGGCGGCGGCGGCGATCAGGTACGTGCCTTCGATGGCGGCTTCGTCGGCCAGGACGGTGGCCGCGTCGGCCGGGGCCATGCGGCCCAAAGCACGGCCGCTGTAGCAGCAGTCGAGAATGACGACCTGGCGCCGCGCGCGGGTGTCGAGGAGTTCGTCGCGGATTGTCGCGTAAGGGAGGGCGGTGTGGCTGGCGTTAGGCCGGGAGCCGGTAAGGGAGAGGTGGAGTTCGGCGTCGCGACGGGCGATGAGTCCGTGTCCGGCGTAGTAGACGAGCAGGGTGTCGGTGGCCTGCGCGGCAGCTTCGATGATCGGGTCCATGGCCTCTGCGGCAGTGACGGGGTTAGCTATCACGGTGCAGTGAGTCTCCGGCAGTCCCCAGATGCCGGGGTCGCGCAGCAGCCGGTCCAGGGCCGTGAGGTTCTCCGCGACGGCCGGCAGGTTTGTCAGGGCTGGATCGGTGTATCGCCAGGTGCCGATCAGCACGGCGCGAGAGGTGTTCGGGTCGGGAAGCGCTCTCACTGTTCCGGTTGGGCTTCCTCCAGCTCGCGCACCAAGCGGGCGACAACCTCGGCGTCGCCGCTGCTCAGGGTGATGCTCACCCCGCCCCGGGAGACTGTTACCGCTGGTGCGTCCGACCGGGTGGAACGCCAAGCGGTGTAGGCCAGAGCGAGGTTCGCCAGCTGGAAGCCGTAGTCGAGCACCAGCTTCACCACCTCGAGCGCGCCGCCCATATCACCGGCACCGGGTACGGCGGCCGGCCAGGTGATCACCGCGTGACGGCGGATCTCCGGCTCCTCTTCGAGCCACCGTGCGAACGACCGCAACGCATCCTCATCGCTGCTATCGCCGGCGATCCGGACCGACAAGACGTTCTCCGACACAGCCTCTCCCCCATCAGACCTCTTGCGTGACACAAGCGGTCTCCACACTATTGCGGCACGCTCGGCGGCCGGAACAGGGCCACCTCTCAGACCGCACGTACCAGCCCCCGCGACCTGCTCACCCGCCCGGGGAACGCCAGCACACCGATGGCCAAGCCCACTCGTGTATCCCGGAACACAGGATCTGCAGCTCCATGCCGCAGTGGCCGCACCGCCGGACGTACCCCCTGGCCATAACTCCGGGGTCCTCCCGTCCGGCCGGTGCGGGCAAGGACCCGGGTCATTCCTCGTCGGTGGCGTCCGGATCGCGCAGCGGACGCAGGCCGCCGGGCAGGTCGGGAAGCTGGAAGGGGTACCGGCCGAGCATGTTGATGTGATGCCTGACGAACGGCGAGAGGCGGGCCACGTCCTTGTCACGGACGTCGAAACAATCCGCTCGCAGCTGGTTCACTGCGGCGTCCATGTACCGCGTGTTGAACAGCACGAGGGCGTTGAGGACCAGGCCCAGGGCGCCGATCTGGTCTTGCATGCCGTCCTGATAGGTCCAGGGCGTCATCGACCGCCCGGGACGTCAGGTAGACCGCAGTGGCCGGCAGCGTGGCCAGGCGCTGGGAGTCACCGTGCCGCCTGAGCAGCGACGTCTTACCGTCGACCCCGTACCGCGACAGCTCCGCCAGCCACCGAGGCGGTATCGCGGACACATCCACCTCGCCCATCCCGAAGGCCGCGATCTCCTCCGCCCGCTCCAACGCCCACTTCATCTGTGTCCCGGAGATCCGCACCGGACCCCGGCGCAGCCGGTCCAGCTCCGACACCCGGGCGCCCGGCGGCACCGTCAGCAGAGAGTCCAGCACCGCCCGCTGACCAGTGCTCAGCAGCCCGTAGAGGGTGTCCCACAGCCGCTGGTTCGCCGCCTCCCTCACCGCAGCCACCAGCCGGGCCAGCGTCGTCACCCCAGGCAGCAGCACCCGACGCTCACGCAGCCACCCCGCCGCCGCGTCGAACAGCGCCTTCGGGCCCTCCCCGGTCGTCCAGGCCCGCGCATCCACCCACGCCCGCAGCTCAGCCTCCGCCTCGGCGAACTCCGTGTACTCCAGGACCCGCCGCAGCTCACGGACGTGATCGAGCCGGGTGTTCTCCCGCTCGCCGTACGCCTTCAGCGCCGACGCGTCCACGACGCCCAACTACTCGGCGAGGTAGTCGACCACCTCCGCGGCACGTCCGTCGGATCGTCCAGGAACACCCCGAGGAACCGCACCGTGGTCATCTGCACCGCGAACCCGAGCCGGTTGTGGGCCCGCCGTTTCGGCTCGATCAACGCCCGGTCCGCGTCGTCCAGGAAGAAGAACCGCTCCAACTCCGTGCGGGACGGCGCCCCGTCGAACGCCGCGTACTTCGCGGCTTGCTCATCCGTCAGAAACTCGACCGGCACCCGGACCTCCAGACAGTCAGTAATCAACCCGACTGCCGAAGGCTCCGTCCGCCCCCGCCGAACCCCAGGTCAAAGCGCTCTCAAGCCCTCCAGGGGCTTATCTCCGGTCTTCGTTCCGAGGTTCCTCAACCCCCGACGCTTGGCCTGGGTGGACGACTTCCATGCACAGCACCGGCTGCCCGCCCTGTGCGGACGGGGTCACCAGCGGGCGCGCAGCACACCGTCGGCGAGAAGGCGGGCGGTGTACACGTCGCCGGAGCGGTCGGACCCATCAGGAGCTGCTCCAGGCGTATGCGTCCCAGTAGCCGTCGTGGCGGACGCAGCCGCCGTCGGCGACGACCAGTCCCTCGCCGGTACGCCGGCCGGGGCTCAGCGACAGCGCGACGCCGTGGTCGTCGGTGGTATGGATCTCTTGCAGGCCGGTCGCTTTGTCGGTGAGTGGGTCGGTCCCCGGCTCCGTCGTCACCTTCCATCCCCGCTCGGACCACCACCTGCGAAGGTTGGCGACCGCCGCACGGTACCCGGCGTCGCCGTTCTCGAAATCCGGGGCCCAGGAGACAGACGGCTGGTTCCGGTGGATGCCATCCCGGTCGACACCGAGATCGTCCACGCAGGATGCGCTGTCCGTGGACCTTCCCACGAACACGTGATCCGGATACGAGCCCAGGAAGAGAACCGTGTCCTCGCCGGCGGCCTCCGTGTCCCGTACGTGCTCCAGAAACTGCGCCTCGGAACGGACGGGACCACCCTCCATGGCGGCGCAGCCCGTGACGGACCCCACGAGCAGGAACACCACAGCGGCCCCGGCAACGGACAGCCCCTGGCCCCTGAACCGGCGGCGGAAAGCGGTCGCCGCGGGAGCGGCGGAGGAAGTCAGCGTCATGAAGCCATCCGAACACCGCCACCCAGGCCGACGACACCGTCGCCCTACTCAGTCACGGACTCAAAAGGGCCAGAGTGCCCGAAGAGTCCTCATGGCCTCTCTGAGGCTCTGAGCACCTGTCTGGCGAACGGTGCCAACGTGGGCGCAGCGAGCTGTGACTGTACGGGCTACTCGGCTCCCCTCGACAACTCCGATGCTCTTTTCCGGGCGGTCGTCCCCCGAACGCAAACGGCATGTGCCGATGGAGGCACGGGAGGGAGGAGCCGGTGCTCCTCGCGCCTCTGACGTGCGCCCCTGTGTCCGCCCGCCCCTCCTGCCCCCCTGAGCCTGCGCAGGGATCTTGGTGCGACCGGCCACACGTCTGGAGGGCGAATATGACGGATATGACGAATATGGGGACCGCTGCCTCGACCCACCCCCCAATGCACACCCGTAGCTCCAAAGGCACCCCCTCAGGCCGGCAGCCAAAGGCCGGCGGGCTCATCATGAGCGAAGGCCGGCGGGCTCATCATGAGCGAATTGCGAGGCCTCGCAGCCCTTTCCGATGAGACCTCGGGAATCAAAGAGGTCGCCCGCGATCCGCACCGGCCAGGCGGAAAGCTGCTGCGGCGGCTGCTTCTTCTTCACAGCGCCGGCGCCGTGGGAGGCGACGTCGCCCAGGTCGCGCCTGCTGCGGCGGCTGGAGTGCGCACACGTCGGCAGCCTCCTGCACGACGACCTGATCGACGGCGACGACGTCCGGCGCGGCCGCCCGGCGGCGCACCGCCGCTTCGGCCCTGCGGCGGCGATCGTGACGGGGAACGCGCTGTTCTTCACCTGGTTCGAGGCGCCGGCCGTGAGCGTGCAGCGCGGCGTTCCGCACCGGCGGATCGTTTCGGCGATGCGGATCCAGGCCGAGGCCGGCCGGCAGGTGTGGAGGGCACGGCTCGGGAGGTCGCGATGGAAGGCGACCTGCAGACTCCGGTGACTCCGGTGGCCGCGTACACGGAGATGGCGCGGCTGAAGACGGCCGTCCTGATGGCGGCGGCCTGCCGGATCGGCGCCGTCCTCGCCGGCACCACCCCGGCCCGGGCAGCATCCACCATCTCTGCGGCTACATGCGCGATCGGACGAGTCTTGCAACGCTCGATCAATCGGCGGCGACCCTCCACGGACAACGGTGCGTTCGCGTGGGTCATGGTGTGGTCGACACCGTACGGGACGCGTGGTGCCGTGCGCCGGTGAAGATGAGTGAGACGTTCTGCCCACCGAAGCCGAAGGAGTTGCTGAGCACGGCCTCCTGGGGGACGTCTCGTCGCTCTGCGACGACATCGAGATCGATGTCGGGGTCGACGCCGGCCGTGGTGAGGTTGCGGGTCGGCGGTACGACGCCGTGCTTCACACTGAGGACGGCGATGAGCGCCTCGATTGCGCCGGCGGCGCCGAAGAGATGGCCGAGCGCCGCCTTGGGGGCTGTCACGGTGGCGCGGCCGAAGACCTTCCCGATCGCGTGCGCCTCGGCGATGTCGCCGACCGGAGTTCCGGTGGCGTGGGCGTTGATGTGGCTGATCTGCTCGGGCGCCAAGCCGGCTTGCGCGAGGGCCTTCCGCATGGCCGAGATCTGACCGGAGCCGTCGGGAGCGGGCGCCGTGATGTGGTGAGCGTCGGCGGCGATGCCGGCGCCCGTGAGTACCGCGTGGACGCGCGCGCCTCGGGCGCTGGCGTGTTCGGCGCTTTCGAGCACTACGACAGCCGCGCCTTCACTGAGGACGAATCCGCTGCGGTCCGCGGCGAACGGCCGGGAGGCTGAGGCGGGTTCGGCGGTGTATCGCGACAGTGCTTGTGCCTGGACGAAGCCGGCGACGGTGATCGGGGTGATTGCGGCCTCGGTTCCACCCGCGATGACCACGTCCGCCTCGCCGGCACGGATGAGCCTGGCCCCCAGCGCGATCGCCTCGGCACCGGAAGAGCACGCCGAGACGGGCGTGTAGACCCCGGCCCGTGCGCCGTATTCGATACTGATCAGCGCTGCCGCCGCATTGGGCATGAGCATCGGGACCGTGCGTGGCGAGACGCGCCGTGTCCCGGCCGCCTCCAGTACGTCGTCTTCCTTCAGCAACGTCCGTACACCCCCGATGCCCGTGCCGATCGCTGATGCGAGCCGGTCCGGGTCCACCCGCGGGGCACCGGCGTCGGCCCAGGCTTCGGCCGCCGCGGTGAAGGCTGCCTGCTGTGAGCGGTCGAGCCGCCTGGCCTGCACCGGCGGCAGCGACGCGGCGGGGTCGATCGCCATCGTCCCCGCGACGGTGTCGCGAAGGCCGGCGTCCTCGTGGCCGGGCAGGACGCCGCCGCGGATACCGGACTCGCCGGCAAGCAGGGCGTCCCAAGTGGACTCCACGTCTCCACCGAGTGGCGTGATCGTGCCGAGTCCGGTCACGACGACTTCAGTCCGGTGCATGTCCTGGGCCTTTCTTGTATGCGATACAAGTGAACGAGCCATGTTGTATCACATACAATTTTGGTGTGGAGAAGAAGCGAACCGAAGCTCGATCAACGTCGGCTCGGTCGCGTGACCGCGGTCGCGCGACGAGGCGCCGGTTGATTGAGGCAACTGCACGGCTCTGCAAGGAGCGGCCCGGCGCTGAGGTGAGCGTCGCGGAGATCGCGAACGCGGCAGGCGTCTTCCCCAATCAGGTCACCTACTACTTCGGCTCCAAGGACTCGCTGCTTGTGCACGCCGCCTTTCTCGGCTTGCTGCACGACGCCCGACGGATTGAACGCATCGGTCGCCAAGCCCCCGATGCGGCGGCATTTCGACGCAACATCGCCCGCGCCGTACTGGCCATGCCTTCGCTCCCATCGGTCGCGCGAGCACTCGCCGCCGGGATCTCCAAGCCCGAACTCGCCCCCGTGGTCGACCGGCACCTCCAGTTGCTGTTCCGGCAATCCGAGCGCTTCGTGAGCCAGCGCATCGACAGTCGCGGCTGGAGGACCCGTCGACCGCTCAGCGTGGAGGTCAGGACGTTCTGGAGCACCGCGCTCGGGGCAGTGCTGCTCGTCCGCGCCGGGGCACACGGCACTGTCGCCGACCTCGACCTCGCCGGAGCATTGACCATCCACGACTGCGCCGAGCGCGGGGGAAGTGCTGCAGGACATCCCGCAGCTGGTGCGCCTCGGTGAGCGGACCCGGTAGAAGCTATACATGATCTTTAGGCGAGTGAAGGTGGTTTGCGCCCGGTTCTTGGTGGCTGATCCCGTCTGCCGGATGTGCCGCTCAGGGCCGTCGATAGCGATCACTCGAGGCCTCCCTCCCAGTCCACTGCATGCAACGCGGGTCCGTGTCGGCCTTGAGTAGGGAGAGGCGGTTTGTGGCGCAGTGCGGGTCAGGAATCAAGCAGGGATGAGATGCGGCCAGGATCCAACCACCCTTGGCTGTGGTGCAGTTGACCTAACTACTCCTACCCCGCTGATCTCCGGCATGCCCTGGAGCCTTCCAGGGAAGGAGCCGTCGCGCAGTAGCTGTGTCGGCCAGGCTGGTCCTACCCGGGAAGCAGGCGGGGAGTCCGGGGCGGATCCGCCGGCCGCTCATCGGAGGAGCGTCTCTCAGGCGCAGACGGCGACCTCGCACTGCGCCGTGACCTCGAACTCGGACGCGGCCGACACCCTCGCACTGGCCCTGTACTGGTCGGATCACCCCGCACGAAGCGGCATCGGTGTCCGCATCGGTGTTCCTGGCGGCGAGTCAACCTGCGCCGAAGGAGGAAGCCATATGACGTAACGTTAGTAACCTCAGAATTTGTAACTCGTTGAGAGATATGTAAAAAGCAATTCGCCTCTAGAAAACTAGTGCCCCAACAGGGACCGTTCGCCCCGTCGCGACGCCCGGCACGCCCTCTGGCTGCACCGGCTGGAAGCCCACGTACGCCCATATGAGGGCTTCCGGCTGGCCCGCCGAGAGCATGCATCTGGCGCCGCTCCTTGACGGGTAGACGTTGCCTGCCGGGCACTAGATAAGGAGTATGCGTGTCTCTCGCGATTTCCCGGCTCGCCGTCGCCGTCTGCGGTGCTTCCGTCGCCGCGCTGGCCGCCGCCGGTTCGGCCTCGGCGCACGGCCATGGCGGCACGTCCGTCAACCATGGCGGCGCATCCGTCAGTGGAGTGGGCAATCCCACGGTTGGCACGGGGACGGTTCAGTCGGGCGTGGCGCCCAACACCGCGGTGCACCCCGAGACTCAGGTCGCTCCGACCGTCAGTGGAGTGGGTAATTCCAGTGTGGGCACGGGGTCGGTCCAGCCGGTCGTGGCGCCCAACACCGTGGTGTAGCCCGTGGCTCAGGCCGCTCCGTCCGTTCTTTGTCAGGGCGATGTGGCCGCCATCAGGAACTGACCTGCGTGCGGGGTCGGTAACGGCTGCCCCGCTTGTGTTCCGGCACAGGCGCGGGTGGGGTGCACAGGCCGGGGAAACGCGGGATTGCTTGGTGTCCCTGGCCGCCGCGGCCGGGCCGAAACCGCCCCCGGGCGCCCGGCGCAGGCACCGCGCGCCCTCCGTGCGGGGGATGGCGGCCCATGGACGGAGCGCGGGAAGATCTTTCGGGAGAGAGCGGTCCGCGGTTCGTGCGACCGCCCGTGCGCCGCTGGTCCCCCATTCCTCCGGGGACCAGCGCGCACACGAGAGCTGGGGCCGCGCTGTACGTGTACGGCGCGGCCCCGGGCGCGGGCGGCTTCCAGGCCGTTCCTGGTCCGCTCGGACACCAGGGCGCGCTCGAACTCGGCGATGGCGCCGAGACGTTGATACTTGAAGCCCGCGGTTCTCGCTGCGTGCTGGGGCTACCCTGCTGACATGCCCTGGTCTGCGCCGACAGGTAGAACCCCCGGCGCAGGCGTCGGCCGTAGCGCATGGGCCGGTGAAGGTTGCCGGTCCACCGGCCCGGGTCGCGGGGAACGGGCATGAGCCCGGCTGCCGAGGCCAGGTGCCCGGCGTCCGCGTAGACGAACATATCGCCCGCGGCCACGACGAACTCCGCTCCGAGTATTGGTCGCATCCCGAGCAGGGACTCGATGATCTCGGCCTGCGGGTGACTGCGGAAGGCCTCGCCCATCCGCTTGTCGATCCGATTGAGCCGGTCGTCCGAGGCCAGGATCCGCGCCGCCAAGTCGGCGACGATCTGGGCGGCGACGTCCTCGCAGGGCAACGCGGTCCGCTGGCGCGGCGATCCCGCGCACCAGGCGGTCGTAGGCGTCATCGTCCAGAGGCGACGTACCCTCCGCTTAGCAGGCGGCAGTCGCACGCACGGCGTCCTCGACCCGCGTTCCCCCACCTCACGAGCCGTCCTTCGCCCGCGACCCGTTGTCAGTGGTGCAGCCTTCACCAGGGGGCTCGTGATCTCTCTGCCCGTGATCTCTCTGCCGGTGCTCGCTTTGCTCGGCCTCGCCGCGCCTCGCGCGACCCAGCCCGGTGTCCAGCCGGCGTCCGGGAGCGCCTCGTGCCAGCGGGTAAGGGAAGTCAGTAGAGGGCTTGTGGCCTGCTCTGTTACGGTCCTGGGGCCGGCCGCGGGACTCCGGTGCGACTTCCGGAACCTGCCTCTGAAGCAATGATTCGCAGCTCGTGCCCCCATTCCCCGGCCGGCATCCGCACCCTTGAGGAAAGAACGGGATGGATTCGTACGGGGACCTCGTCGCAGCCGACGATGTGCTGCTCTTCGTCAACGCGGCGATCACCTCCACGGGCCAGCGTGAATTCCACAGCGACGCGGGCGAGCAGCGACTGTCCCTGGACTTCCTCCATGCGTACATGCTGGGCAACTACCGTGACCTGTACGCCGGAGTCCTCGCGCTCGACATCAACGACCACAACGCAGTCCTCGTCATCCGGCGGCTGCTGGAGACCACCGGTGAGGCCACTGCCGACCAGCGCCGCAGCGAGGGCCGTCTGATCGCGTCCCGTCTGGCGACGCTGCCGCCACAACGTGTGTACGGGCTGTTCGATGTCCTGCGCCGGGCCAGGGTGAACAACCGTCGCACCCGCGCGATCATGCGCGACTGGCTGTCCGCCCGCCCTGACCTGGCGTTCGACGCCGTGAAGTACCGCAGCGGCCTCAAGCGAGCCCTTCGCCACGCACACCTGGCCCCTGCCACCGAAGAGCTGGGGGCATTTGTATTCGCGCCGCTGACCCGCAAGCACTACGCGACACCCCTCTTGGAGACGTGGCGTCGCGCGCACTACGAGCAGGGAGCCCTGTATGAGCTGCCCTATACCGCTGCCGAGGGCTTCGCCGCCAAGCACGGCATACCCCGGGATGTGTTCCTGAAGCGCATAGCCCCGCGGATGACCCGCCTGGAGACCTTGCGGTTGCAGGAGTCCGCACACAGGCACGGGACCACAGTGGTACAGGCTGACCTGGCCGGGATGCCGCTGACCCGGTTGGCGACCTATGTGCTTTCGCTGCCGGTCGAGGACCGCCTGCGCCGACGTGCCGAGCTGACCCACGCCTTGGAATCGGCCGCCGACCGGGTGGCCGGCTCCCACCGGAAGAGCTGGGGCAAGGTCACCGCCGTACTGGACGACAGCTTTTCCGCCTTCGGTTCCGCTCACAAGCGTCGTCGACCGCTGGCCGTGGCACTGGCCTGCCACTATCTGCTCGCTGCCCTTGCCGGCAACTACACCGGACTGTGGACGTCCGGGCGGACCGACGCACTGCTGACCCACCCGTACGGGCCGACGCCGGTGGGCCGGCGGATCCTCGATGCCCTGGACACCACCCCGTCCAGGCTGGTGATCGTCTCCGACGGATGGGACAACGCACCTCCCGGCCTGGCCGCCGAAGTGCTGCGCATCTGGCGAACCCGGCTCGACCCCGAGCGTCGCACCAGCATTGTGCATCTCAACCCTGTCTACGACGCGGCCGATTTCGAGGTGCGTCGGCTGTCCGCGACGGTGCCCACCGCGGGCATCCGTGACGCCGAGGACCTTCCCGCACTGGTGGAACTCGCCCAGTTCGCGGAAGGCCGGACCGGCCTGGCCGAACTGATCACCTACATGGACACCCGTGCGGCCCGAATGCTGAGCGGACACCAGCAGGAGCAGGCGCGATGACCACACTGGACCTGACCGGCCTGGCCACCCGCCCTTCCCAGGTCTGGGGTGCCGTCCGTCTGGTGCCGCTCGTGCGTGACGAACCTGTCGACGATCTCCGCCTGCGCCCTCAGCTCTACGGTGATGTGGCCGGTCTGGTCGAGGTCGGCCCGCGCCATGCCTATGTCTCCTACATCCCGCACGGATTCGTCGCCACGTGGACTGGTGACGGCATGCCGGCAGCCGCCTACGGCACCCAGCTCTCCACCGACGGCAACTCGGCTCCCGCCGACACGATGGGCCTGCGCTTCCACCGCAGAATGGCCCGCCGCCAGGCCAAGGACCGGCTGCGGTTCCTTCCCATGCACCTGGCTCTGGAAGGCTACCTGGCACTGCACTTCGGCGGCCCCTCGATCGCCTGGGAGGAGTGGTCGCAGCGTGCAATCCGCCAAGGGCTCTCCCCCCGCGTCGAGGAAGCCTATGTGGGTGCCGAAGTACGCGGACTCGCCGACGCACTGCGCATCTTCGAGATCCACCCCAACCAATGTGGCGTGATGGTCTACGTCGCCGACGCGCTCGCTGCCGCGTTCGCGGTACCGCATCCCGACGACTACCGCGCACTCCACCCGACGCTCCTGCAGGACCTGTACGGCGAACTCATCCACCACTACGCCACGCTGATGCCGCCGGTGCCGGACTTCCGGGCCCGCATCCCCGACGCGCAGATCCGCTCCCTGGCCCACCTGCGCACGGCAGTTGCCGACCAGGAACATGCCTGGACGCATTTTCACGACACAACCATGGCGACCGGCCTGCTGGAGCACGCGTATACCTGGCAGTCGGTCTACCGGATGGGACGCTTCACGCTGTCCCGCTTCCTGCCGCCGTTCCGTCCCAAGCAGGAGAACCACATCGGTGAGGCCATCGCCGACGACAGGGGCAGGATCGCCTACCTCAAGACGTTTCGTCTGTCGGAGAACCAGGTCCGTCGCGGTCACCTTCTCAGCAGGCTTGCCGCCAACGACTGGCACCTGGCTGACACCGCAGCCGATCTTGGCATCGATGAGGCTCAGCTGGGGCTGCGCCTGGAGTCTGCCGGCTTTGGTCACCTGCTCCGCCAGGACGTCTTGGACGGATACCGCAAGCAACGACGAACCCGGACCGGATGAGGGCGGCGCGATCAGCTGCTCTGCCGCCATAAATGCGGAAATTGCGCCGCCGCCCGTACGATGATCACGCGACAGCCCGCCGCACCCTTGGCGCCGCCCCCCCAGGCCCCGCACAGCATCCGCGCCGCCCAGGCCGACCTACTGCCGCAGCGCGGCGTGCCGAAGTCCGCCATGGCAACCTGAACACCCGCCCACTCCGGTTCGGTGTGCCCGTACCACGAAGTCCGTTCGAAGCAGGCGGATTCCGAAGATCAGGCGCGGCCGTGGCGCAGCGGATGGTGGGTCGGCCTCGGCTGTGACGGGGGGTGGTTCGACCTGGTGCTCCCTTCGTTCCCCCCATGGCCTGGACCAGGCGGAACAGTGTCTGCCAGTCGCACGTGGCGGCGTCCTCGAGTATCTCGGTGACCTGGGCCGCCTGAAGGCGCCAGCGCGAGGCGTCTGCAGGACGATCGGGTCGGCGCCACAGGCCCGAGCGAACCGCTCGGTGATCTGCCAGGCCGGGACCCGTTGGCCTCTCAGCATGTGGCTGAGGTACGAGGCCCCGGTGCCACGTGTAGTAGCCCAGGTAGTTCAGGCTCGCCTTGGCGGCCGAGTGCCGGAAGTGGTTCGCCCACCCTGTCCGAGTAGAACGTCGATGCAGGCGGTGCTGCGGAAGGTCAAGACGTACTGCTTTTCCGTCCCCCTCTTGCAGTGCCGCTGGATGCGAAAGCTGAGGAAGTCGACCCCCTCGTGGTGCTGCTGCTCTACGTGCGTGCCGGCGCTCCGGTCCCGTGACGGGCGAAAACACGTTGGCTGGCTGGCACCGAGTTGCGACGATGCCTGCATTTCCCAGGCGGAGGATCTTTGTTTGTTTTCGTGTGTGCGGGGTGCGGCGCCCATCTGACGGTCCCGCTGTCCGAGGTTGCCCTGCCGGCCCATGCCCATCAGAAGTACGGGAATGGGATTCAGCTCCCGGTGCTCATGGAGTCGGGCACGTTCGCGGTGGATCCGGAGCCCTGGGGGCCGCCGTGGCGGATGTGGGCGGAGATCCATCCGGACGAGGCGGCGGCCCGCGGCATCTACGCGCCCGTCTACGCCCTGTCCGACGGCGTGCCCGGCGCCATCGTCATCGCACCCGGAGATGTCCGCGGCACCCGACTGATCCCGGAGAAGCGCGGTGGCGCATGCTGCGGCCTCGACGGGGCCGACGGCCCCAACATGGTCTGCGAGGCGTGCGGCCTGCCCGTGGCGAGCAGGATCGACGACTGCTCACTCTGGCAGGCGGTGTGGCTCGCCCCAAACGCCGTGCGTCGCCTCCTCGTCAACGACGCCGATGCAGCCCCGCTCTCCTGGGAGGAGCTGATGGCGGAGGGGAAAGGCACGCCCCCGTTCGAGCCGGTCGCAACGTGGGGAGGGCTGCTGGGGACGAGCCACTACTGGTCATGGAGCCCGCAGTGGGAGGCGGCAGCCGGCCAGGCGCTCGCCCACCTGCTGGCAGCCTCGCAAGGCGGGCCGGTGGCCGTCCCGGGCGGCCCGACCGAGGAGGTGTTCCAACGCACCCTCGACGCCCTGTTGCCCGCAGGTCCGCTGGAGCGGCGCGCCGCGCTGGCGGGACCGGGAATGCCTGCCCCCGACGCGGGCGTCGACATCATCCTCGTGCCGGTACATCCGCAGACGGGTCAGACCTGGGCCCCCGCCGGCCCGGCCGCATCGGCGTACCCGGTGCCGCTGCCGTTCGGGATGTGGCTGTCGCTGGCCTTCCCCCAGCCGTGTCTACCCGTTCCCACGCCGGGCGCCATACCCGACGGGGTCCTGCGTGACGACCCGCTCCCGCCGCGCCCCCATCACCTGTTCCGGGCCGACTCGGGGACGTTCCAGCACACCCTGGTCCGGCTGCCGGCCGTACGCAGCCCGTGGCTGCGCGAGATCCTCGACAACCTCACACAGCACATGCGTACCCGCATCTTCTAGCCGTCTGACAGAAGGCCCCGATACCCGATCTCCGGCCTATCCGGTGACTGTGCTGCAATCGAACAGCGCCGGACAGCAGTGCCTCCCTAAGTGGTGAACATCTGCTGTCCGTTCTCGGTTCTGGCACAGATCTTGGGGAGCTGTTACGGCGAGTGGTGTTGCCGTTCGATTCGGAGGCGTCGCAGAGTTGTCGGCCGGGAGCCAGCCCGTACTCGGGGCCCAGGTGCGGGTGTGCGATCGGCTCGGCTCCGCTGCCGGACGTGGCAGCCGGGCCCGGCGCTCGCTGCCGTGCCCGTATCCCGGGCTGCTTTGGCTCAGCCCAGCGCATACATCAGGGCGGTGACATAGGAATTCAGCCGCTCCTCCACGGTTCGCGTCGTCAGCTCTGTCCTGCCGGCCTCCCGCCATGGTTGCGCCACCGACTGCACTTCTTCTGAGAACGCCAGCGCGTCCCGCACCCGCCAGTACAGCCGCTCGTTCGCAGTCGCGGCCAGTACCCCGCCGGCCTCCTCATACGCCTCAGGGAACCGCAGACCCCACGCCGGGCCGTGCAGCAGCGCGAGATTGGTGGAGCAGTGCGCCACATCGAGGTCCGCCGGGCCCCAGGAGGTCGCTGCCCAGTCAACAACGCCGGTGATCCGTGCGCCTGCCGGGCTTGGGGGTGGCACGTCGAACAGCACGTTGCCGGGTTGGAAGTCCCGGTGCAGGAATCGCCCCTCATAGGGCGGTGCAGGCCGGCGGATCACGTCGATCGCCGCGGCCCATGCCGCCGCGTCGGCGCCCTTCGGAACGACGACGGTGTCGGCGGTCGTCAACGCCGCATACTCCCGGGGCCGCTCAGCGGGTCGCAACGCGTGGATCGCCACGAGTTGCCGGGCCAGCAGAGGGACGCGCGTCTCCCATCCCTCATCGTCGAGGAACGTCCGTCCCGCCAGATGTGTCATCAGGAGCGACGGATACTCGCAATGCGCGGCGGTCGGATCAACCGCGACCAGTCCAGGAGCCGGCACGCCGGTCCCCGTGAGCAGGGTCAGGGCGTCGGCCTCCCTTTTCAGCCAGTCCTCGGCGTGCTCCACGTTGACGAAGGTCCGCAGCACCAGGTCACGGGTGCCTCCGTCCCGCGTGCCGATGGTCAGCCGCCGCATTTCGGCAGTGATGCCGCCCTGCAGCGCCTCGGTTCTGACGATCCGTTCGCCGGCCTCCAGGTGCCGGCGCACCCAAGCCAGGGTCAACGGTCGGACGGCCACCGCCTCATCGTGGTTGGTCACCGTGCCACCTCATCATCCGGACGTCGGCACCCGGTCACTGAAGCAGGATCATCTTGCGAAGCAGCTCGAATCCGGCTCGTCCGTACAGCTGCCTTTTGATCTTCTTGATGCGGTTCACGGCGCCCTCGGTGCCACCAGGGCTCCATTCCAGGGTGAGTCCGGCTGTCACAGCGCCAGTCGTCGGAGTACTCCATCGTCGCGGCCTCGAACGCGGCGAACTCCTCGTCCGCCGTGATCGCGGTCAGGATCTCTTGGCCTTCCTGGGCGCACGGGGGAGGGCCGTGCACCTGCGGCCCGCTGCCGCTCGATGCCGCCGGGGTGGGGGAGCCCTGGGGACGGACTGCCCGGCGACCGTGATGTTCAGTCAACTGCAGGACGCGCAGCGTGAGTACGGTAGAGAGCGCACGGCACCGTGAGTTCCGTGAATTGCGGGGAGCGTCATGGCGGCACCCAGTGATCGTTTGGCAGCGCTGTACGAAGAGACCGGCTGGACCAGGGGCCAATTCATCCGGCAGATCCAACGCATCGGGGCGGAGCGGCACCAGGCCGTCCGCTACGACGACTCCTCCGTCCCGAAATGGCTCGGGGGCACCGTCCCGCGCCGGCCGGTCCCTGAACTGATCTGTGGAGCCCCGTCACGTAGGTTCCGCAGACCGGTCACCTTGTACGACGCCGGTTTCACGGACAGCCCGGATTTCACGGGTGCCGACGGCGATCTGGTGACGCCGCTGCTGAAGATGAAGAAGGCGGAGGCGGCGATGGACAAGGCGGAGTCGAGGGCGAAGACGTTCGGGTCCTACGACCCGTCGTCGCTGAACTACCACACCGGACAGGTCCGCTTCGAACTCTCGATGCTTGCCGAGCGGAAGCTACAGATCGGCCGGCTCGAAGGGGCCTGCGAGGACTGGCATGGAGTGCTGGACGACTACCGGCACGTTCAGTCGGGGCGGTGTGACGACCGGGTCAAGAACATGGTGTCGTTGCTGAAGCCGCATCAGCGCAACCTGTACACCGGTGCCGTGTACGAACGCGGCCGTGAGATGACGAAAGGAACCGCCGCATGACAGTACGGACGAAGAACGCGGCCGGAGACGACCGCCCCCGCAAGGAACTTCCGTACCGGCTGACGCCTCCGGAGGTGACGTGGCCCGAACGCGAGAACCTGACGGGCCCCGGACAGGATGCCTACGAGTGCGAGTTCGAGCCAGAAGACGACGATCCGGCCAGCGATGATGCGTGAGTTGCGCCCGTTTGCCGGGGATCCTGTGTGCGGTAGCTGTGGGGTGCCTGTGTGCCCGTAGCGTCTCCTGCGTCCGCTACATCCCATTCGGATGGGGGAGATCACATGCGCAACAGTCTGCGCAAGATCACCGTGTTAGCTGCCTCTGCCGCCCTTGCGGCATTGGGGCTGGGAGTAGGAACAGCGGGGGCGGCATCGGCCGCACCGGTGAAAGGATCGCTGCCGCCTCAGGTGCGGCAGGAACTGAAGAAGATCGAGGCCCGGGGCGGGCACGTCGACAAGGTCACCGTCACGCCCTACACGAAGAAGGGTCAGCCCCGGGCGAAGACCCGGACGGTGAACACGGCCGCCCCGGCGCAGCTGCCCACGGGCTGCGGTCTGTACGTGGTCATCTACAACATCGACACCGACGTCTACAGCTCGAACCTGACGTCCTGCCTGACACCTCAGGCGAACATCGACATGTTCTCCCAGATCGGGGAGGACTACTGGATCCTGTGGTTCCACGAGTACGACACCGTAGCCAACGACGAGAAGTCCGCCGGGGCCACGGAAGATCTCTCCCTGGACTACGACTACGACTGTCACGGGGACGGAACCCACGACTTCCAGACCGTGACTGAAGGAACGATCCTCAACGAGGAAGGCAGCTCCACCGCCCAGGCGTACGACGATGTGTCTCAGGTGAAGTGCGGCTGAGCCGTTCCGCCTGATACTGGCCCTGGTTCCCCCAGTCGTCGGGGGTATCAGGGCTTTTGATCCGGATACGTGCGCCGATGGAATGTGCCACGCGCGTCAGCCACTCCTCCCACGCCGCGCCCGCAGCGGCGCACCGCTCGGCCAACTGGGCGTCGGACAGGCTTGAGGTCTCTCGGTCAACACCGGCCTGGACATCGGTAACGCCCTCGCAGCAGGCGCGGTGGCCCACAGACAGCAAGTCATGCAGCGTGTCCGGGTCGCTCATGCGCTGGGCCCGGGCCGCGAGGTCGAGCAACAGGGCCGTGGGGTTCATCTCCAGCGGCTGGCGCCTCCCGGCCACAGCACCCGCACGGGGACGCAGGTTTGTTCCGCGTAGGCCACGACGTCCGCCGTCCCGCCGTAACCCCGCGCTGGTTTCCCGTCCCATACGGCGAGTAGTTCGTCCACCAGGCCGACGAGGATCTCGCTGCCTGCCTGGTGTGCTTGCGATGTCGACTCGGTCATGCCGGTCTCATGGATGTCAGCGGCGTGGGACAGGAGCCGGTCGTCGACGGGGTGGTGCCAGTCCGGCAGGCTCTCGCGGTACTCGGCGGCCGGCACGACTACCTCCAGGCGGCCGCCGTGCCTCAAGACGGCTTCAGCGAACCAGGAGTCGGGTCCGTCGGCGATGCACGACACGGCGACCAGCTCGGTGGCGTCGAAGCTGTTCACGGCCTCATCGAGCAGGGCGCGTACGCGCTCTTCAACCTCCGTGCTGAGCCCACGGTGACCGGTGATGCCCACCCGCATGCCTGTCCTCCTACAGGTAGACGCCGTGTAGGCGCTCGTCAAAGTCCCGCACCGCCTTGGGCGCCGTGGTCGTCGTGAGGGTACGGCGCACGTCCCGGGCACGTTCCACGATTCGCCCCGACCGGTACTTGAGTCCGGTGTCTAGGGCGCGACTGGCGAGGGCGAACGCTGCCTCTACCCGTCCGCCGGCAAGATGTCCGGCCGCGATGTCCAGGACGAGCAGCGCCCGCTGTTCGGCGTGTCCGGTGGCCAGGGCTTCTGTGTCTTCACTGAGTACCCGGTCGGGCAGTCCCAGACGTGCGCCGCAGGCGACGCGGGCGGCGGACACCTTGGTTTCGGCAAAGGTGAACACCCACGGCCAGGGCGGCGGTTCCTCGGTGGGGATGGTGGCAACGGCTGCCCGCGATGAGGTCAGGGCGCGGTCGGCGCGGCGCTGGTCTCCGGCTGCCGCGTGGGCAAGAGCCTCCACGTTGGACAGCCAGGCGTCGGCGACGGCGGGGCGGCGGTCGCCGAGCGCGCGTCGTGCCCGGGTCGTGAGGTTGAGGGCCTGGACGCCGTTCCCGGCGTGGGCCTCGAACTGGGCGAGCGATCCGGCCTGGTAGGCGGTCAGCAGCGGGTCGCCGGCGGAACGGGCCGCTTTGATCGCTGTTCCGTACCAGGTGCGGGCGGAGCCGTTGTCGCCCATGTACCGGGCGAGCCATCCGGCGAGGCTCGCGGCCTCGCTGACGACGGCGGTGAGACGTGATCGGTCGCTGTCCGTGGCCTGGTGGGTGATGGTCTGGATCAGCCGCAGGTGGGTCTTTACGGGCTCGGACAGGTACCGGGATGGCGTCGATCCGTCCAGCCGCCGATATGCCGACGTGCTCAGTCGCAGCGCGGCGGCCTGGCCGCTGGTCGGGTCGTGTGTGTCGGGCGCGGCGGCCAGGACGGGGGCCGCCATCGTGGCGACCGCGCCGCCGAGGATGGTTCGTCGGTGCATGGGATCGTCGTCTCTCGCCTGCGCCTGCAGCATGCGCCCATCTGCGAGACCCACCACCACCGGCAAGAAGAAGGGCCAACACCCCTCGCCCGCGACCGCGATGCGCGTGCTGTGCGAGCACGACGAACAGGTGGCTACAGCGGCTGAAGGCGCCCGACCAGCCACGATTCCTCAGCGTTCAATCCTGGAGGAATACCGGCGGGACCCCGGCCCCGGCGCCGCGGACCTTGCGATGGCGAAGCCGGGTCGTCAGCCGGGTGCGGCCGGTGCGCCGCAGCGCGGCGGCCGTCTGGCAGCCGGTCAGCAGGACCAGCGGTCCTTGGTCGTCCAGGCCGAGGGAGTACTCCAACTCCTGGAAGACACCGGCGAGTTGACCTCGCGGGCGGTTGATCCGGCGCTCGGCGGTCTGGACCATCCAGGAGGTCCCGCCGTCATCGTTGTCCCTTTCCATCGGGTTGTCGGGAATCGGGGACATGGGGTCGAGGGATGGGGGCCGGGACCGCCCGGGGGTTCACAGTCGGCGCAGAAGGGCCGCCCGGTCGACCTTGCCCGTGCTGGTCAGGGGCAGCTCGTCGAGCGCGACGACGCGCGTGGGGATCATGTACGACGGCAGGATGGTCCGCAGGGCGCGTACGACCTCGGCCTTCGAAAGCGGCTCGGCCGTCGGCACGTAGAAGGCGGCCAGCGTTCGCCCGCCCGGCCCCGTGGGCGCCACCACCGAGGCGGCCCGGACGCCCGGGCACTGGAGGAGGGCGCTCTGCACCTCGCCCAGTTCGATCCGGTAGCCGCGCACCTTGACTTGGTCGTCGAGGCGGCCCAGGAACTCCAGGTCGCCGCTCGGCAGCCAGCGGGCACGGTCACCGGTGCGGTACATGCGCTCGCCGGGGCGCAGGGCTCCCGGGTCGGGCAGGAACTTGGTGGCGGTGAGACGGGCGGCCACGGCGTAGCCCAAGGCCACGCATGTGCCGGCGATGTACAGATCGCCCTCCTCGCCGAGGGGGCAGGGCCGCAGGTCGCCGTCGAGCACGTAGTAGCGGGCGTTCTGCATCGGTTTCCCGTAGGGGATGCTCGGCCACGCGGGGTCGACGTCGCTCACCCGGTAGTGGTTCGACCAGACGGTACACTCCGTGGCGCCGCCCAGCGCCACCACCTCGGCGTTCGGGAACGCGGCCCGGATCTGGTCCGGCAGCGGAACCGGGATCCAGTCGCCGCTGAGAAGGACCAGGCGGAGCGCGTCGCGCCCGGCGGGCTCGCGGGCCTGGACGAAGGGCATGACCATGGCCAGGGCGGCGGGCGCCGAGTCCCAGATGGTGATGGCCTCCCGTTCGAGCAGGTCCACCAGGGCGTCCGGCTCGGCGAGTTCCGCCGCCGACGCCAGCCGTACGGTCGCGCCGGCGGCCAGCACGCCGAAGATGTCGTAGACCGAGAGGTCGAAGCAGAAGGACGTGACGAAAAGGATCTCGTCGGCGGGCCCGACCCCATAGGCGCGGTTCATCCAGTCGATGAGGTTCACCGCCGACCGGTGGGTGACGACGACTCCCTTGGGCGCACCGGTAGAGCCGGACGTGAAGATGGTGTAGCAGACGTCCTCGGCCGTCGGACCGATGGCGAGGGGGGCGGCCGGGCGGAGGCCGACATGATGGCCCGTCCACAGCGGCTCGCGGCCCGGCGCTGCGCGGTCCCGGGACGGCTCGACGCGGATGACGGCGTCGTACCGCTCGGCCAGTTCGCCTGTGAACTCCTCGGCCCGGCGACGCTGGACGCTCGCGTGGGCCACCCCGGGCAGGAGTTCGGGGAGGCGCTCGACGAAGCGGGGCGGCACCCGAAGGCCGGAGCAGGTGCTGAGCCCGGGGTCGATGAGGTCGGCGAGGACGATGACGCCGTCGTCGGCGAGCAGCCCGAGAAGCGAGTCGAGGACGCCGGTCAGGTGGTCGAGGTCCGGCAGGAACTGCACCGTACTGGCCAGCACGACGACGTCGAACGGGCCGTGTACCCGCTCGGCGGCCTCATCGGCGAAGCACACCACGCCGTCGACCTCGCCTCCGGCGCGGACCCCGGTCTCCTGGCTCCGGGCCACGGACACCGATGACGGGTCGACGACGACGTAGCGGGACGCCCATGGCGCCAGGGCCTCGACGATCAGGCCGGACCCGCACCCGATCTCCAGGACCGAGGGCCGTTCGGCGGACGTCGCGGCCCGTACGAACCGCGCCACGTGGTCCTGGTAGCCCCGGACGTCGTCCTCGTTGAAGGGCCGTTCCGAGCGGCGCATGTTGAAGCCGGCCGCTTCGAGCGGGTCGGGGGAGCCCGACACGTAGTCGAAGAGGTCCTCGACCTGCTCGCGCCGGAAAGTGGCCGACCAGGAGAACTCCTCCGGGATGTCGGGGCACAGCACATGGCGAAGCGACGGCACCTCCCACCGGAACTCCTGTACGGAGGGCAGGTGTACGCGGTCGGTCAGCACGGCCGCCACGCCAAGCTGGTCGAGCAGCCCGACCACACGGGACGCGGGCCATGACGGGTCGAGCGGGACGTAGGAGGCACCGCACTTGAGCACCGCGAGCAGTCCGACGAGGGCCGACGCGTCGCGCTCGCCGTAGACGCCCACGGTGGAGCCCCGGCCAAGTCCCAGCTCGCGCAGCAGCCGCGCCAGCCGGTTGGAGTGGCGGTCCAGTTCGCCGTGGGTGAGGACCTGCTTGTCGGAGGTCACGATCGCCGGGCGGTCCGGGTACCGCCGGGCGGCCTCGGCGACCAGCCCGGGGATCGTGGCGTCGTCGCGGAACGGACGCGCTGTCTTGTTCCACCCGCTCCAGGGGGCGCCCGGAACGGACGCCGGCGGGGCGCTCACCGGGCCGGCGCCCGGAAAGCCCCATGGGCCGTCAGCGCGCCGGTCAGTTCGTTCACCGTCGGGTGGTCGAAGAAGAGCCGGAGCGACAGGCGCGTGCCGGCCAGGGCCCCGAGCTTGGCCATGATGCCGGCGACCAGCAGGGAATTCCCGCCGGCCTCGAAGAAGTCCTCGTCGTCGCCGAAGCGGTCGTGCTCCAGTGCGTCGGCCCACTGAACCCGCACGTGGGCGCGCAGCAGCTCAAGGTCCGGGCCGTCGTGGCCGGCATGGTCCGGGCTCGCCACCCCGACCGATCCGAAGTTGTTCACCACTTGCTCCTGCGTTCTCTCTCGGTGCTCTGCGTCTTCAGCTGGCGTTCACTGCTTCCCTGTTGCCGGCCACGGCTTGCATACCGCACCGGCGGCGGATTCTCGTCGGCACGAGCGGGGGTCCGCGCTCACCCGGTCGAGGGGTCCGACCGGGTGTCAGTCTTGCCGTGGCGAGCGGCCGTTGTCCGAGGATCTTTCAGAGGTCAGTCAGGGTTGACGCCCGTGGGCCGCGGCCACTGGTCATCCTTGCCTGCATGGGAACAAACACGAAAAGTCGCTGGTTCGTCGGTGTCCCTCACGATGGCCTCAAAGAGTGCGCGTTGTACGCCTTTCCGCATGCGGGCGCCGGCGTGACCTCGGTGCGTCAGCTGTGCATCGAACTTTCTGACGCGTTCGACGCCTTCGGAGTACGCCTCCCGGGCCGGGAGTCCCGGCTCGGGGATCCAGTGGAGACCGTCATGCCCGAACTCGCCGACAAGCTTGCCGGCGAACTGCTCCAGCACGCCGAGGGACGGCCGGTGGTGCTGTACGGGCACTGCGCCGGCTCGGCGATCGCCTACGAGGTGGCACGGCGCCTGGACCCCGCCCGGGTGCGGGCGCTGGTCGTCTCCTCGCACCCGGCTCCTGGGAGCGTCCGCCGCGAGCCCACCTGGGCGTTGCCGCGGCCGGACTTCCTCCAGCAGGTCGTGACGGACGGGTACCTCCCGTCGCAGCTCCTCGCCAACGAGGAACTGCTCGACATCGTCGAGCCCGCCCTGCGCGCCGACTACGAACTGGTCGACTCCTACGAGCTGGAGCTGTACGAGGGCGGGGCCAACGAACCGGTCCCGGTTCCGACGGTGGCCGTGTTCGGCCGCGACGACCACACCGTCCAACGCGCCCAGATCGACGCCTGGTCGGCGCTCACCACCGGGCCGTTCCGGGTCGTGTCGCTGCCGGGCGGCCATGACATGCCGAGCAGCCGTCCGGCGGAACTGGCGGCGGCCATCCGCGAGGCCCTGGCGGCCGGCGTCTGAGCACGGGCGCAGGCCCGTCGCCCAACCCGCACCCGCCGGCCGGCAGCTCGCGGAGTGTGCCGGCCGGTGAGCGGCACGAGGCCGTACCGTTGCGTGACGCCGTTCAGACCGCCTCCCGGTCCAGCACGTCCGAGACCAGTCCGGCGACGTCGGTGGACACGTGGAAGTGCCCGCCCGGCCGCACCCGCAGCGTGAACGCGCCCGAGGTGACACCGGCCCACTCGGTCATCTGCTTCTCGTCCACCAGCGGGTCGCCGTCGCCGTGGTAGCAGCTCAACGGGCACGCCAGTGTCGTGGTCCCAGCGCCGGGCCGGTACTGTGCGTGGGCCCGGAGGTCCGAGCGCAACGTCGGCGTGAACAGCTCACGCATCTCCGCGTTCCCGGCGATCCCGGGGTCGATGCCCCCCAGCGCGCGGAGCGCCGCCCAGAACTCGTCGTCGGCCGCCAGGTGGATGTCCCGGTTCTTCATGTGTCCCGGGGGGAGGCAGGCGGAGACACACAGCCTCTGCGGCTCCTGGCCCATGTCCCGCAGCAGCATGGCGGTCTCGTAGGCCACCAGGGCGCCCACGCTGTGCCCGAACAGCACTTGGTCGAGGGAGGGCAGCCGGAGCAGTTCCGCCACGGCGCGGCCAGCCATCTCGGCCACGTCGTCCACGAGTTGCTCGGCGAACCGGTTGCCGTGTCCGGGGTACTGGACGGCCACCAGTTCCACCCTGGGCGGCAGCGCGGCCGCCCAGTCGTGGAAGGCGGTCGCCGAGCCCCCGGAGTGCGGGAAGCACACCAGGCGGACGACGGGATCCTCGACCGTGGTCAGCGTCCGTATCCGCCTCATCGGTCTCCTCTCGATAGCGCGCCGTTTGAAACTGCATCGTTTGTCCTTCCGGCGCCCCTCAGGTGTTTCGCGAAAGAGTTCGGTAATACATGGGTGGCGGTGCGCTCGGCCCGCAGCGAATCACGATGGTGCGTACATCGACGGTCGGCCCGCTTCGGAACAGGTGCGCTTCGCCGGTTTCGACGGCCCGCTGGAGATGACCGGCTCCGAAATCGCCTGCTCGGCGACGACGACCGCAACCTGACGGCCCTGCTCGACGCACAGACGCCACGCCTGAGGGCGGAGCCGTCGCGGGACGACTGGCACCGGGCGCGCCCGTACACGCGAACCGCCACCGGGCTGCTGTGCTGCCACTTCTGGATGGCCGACACCTCATCCGCCCGCCTGGGACGGCTGCTGGGCCTGCGGTATTCCATGATGGCCGCCAACCTGCTCGCCCCTCGCCGAGCGGCCCCGCCCTGGTGCACGCCCATAACGGGCACCTCCAGCCGGACAAGAGCGGTATGCGGATGGGCGAGTGGCGGCTGGAGCGGTGGAGCGCCGGGGCGATCGTCAGCGCTCGGCCGGGCGAGGAGTACGCCTTCGTGGCCACCACCCCGGCACGATCCGCCACCGCGGCGCGCAGACCCCGCCGGCGGACACCGTCGAAGGGCTCCAGTACGCGCTCCCCGAGGACCGGTACGCCGTCGACGTCCGCCGGCCGGCCGCCCCAGAGGGGCCGACGTGGGGGCCGGTGCCCCGGCAGGCAACGTTTGCCCGTCAAGGAGCGGCGTCCGGTGCGTGCTCTGGGGGTCCCCCCGGCCGTGGCTGGGGGAGTGCCGGCCGGAAGTCCTCGTTGGGCGTACGTGCGCTTTCGGCCGGTGCGGCGAGAGAGCGTGCCGGGCGTCGCGACGGGACGAACGTTGCCAGCCGGGGCACCAGCTGACCGCCCGCAGGCCGTGACCACCCTTCACACGTGTGCTTCCTCCTGCCCGACGGCCCCGGAGCAGCGGCCGGGTCGGCCGTGTCCGCGGCGCCCGGTCGGGTCTGGCCAACATCTTTCAGGCGGTCGGATGACTCAGGAATCCCTTCCTAGGGTGGGCTCACGAGTGACGGCGGTTTCCGCCGGCCATGCGGGGGAGCTGCGCACCGGACGACCGAGCTGCCCTCCGACGCGGGCCAGTGACGATCGAGAGTTTCTTCGGGGAGTGTGCATGGGTTCTGGCGGCGGTGTTTCTTCGCCCCCAGCGGACACTCGCTGCCGGCCACCCGGCTCGCGGCTCGGGTCCGCTCCGACATGGGTGCCGAGATCCTGATCCGCACCCTCTTCGCCGCACCGACCATTGCCCAGCTCACCCGGCGGTGGAGCGGTGCTATCGACCTCCGTCCGGAAACCCCTGCGCAGGATGACCGAAAGGTAACAGGAGCATGGCGCCCCTCTCGTACGCGCAACAGCGCATGTGGTTCACCGACCGCGCCACCGGGACGATCCCCGGGCGCTTCGCCGCCGTCGCCGCCGAACGGCCGGACGCCGTCGCGCTCGTGGCGGCCGACGGCGCCGACAGCTGGACGTACCGCGAACTCGACCTCTGGGCCAACCGCATCGCCCACCACCTTCGCGCGCAAGGCGCCGGCCCGCACCGCCGGGTGGCGCTGCTCATGGAACGGTCCCCGCTGATGGTCGCGGCGGTACTGGGCACGCTGAAGGCGGGTGCCTGCTACGTGGCGGTCGACCCCACCGTTCCGCGCGCACGGATCGACCTCCTGCTCGCCGACCTCGACCCGGCCGTCGTCGTCGACGAACGGCTGGCCGAGGAGGCCCTGGACGGTCATCCGGCGTTGCCGCCGGACCTCGATGGCCTCGGCGGCGACCACCTTGCCTACGTCATGTACACCCCCGGCTCGACGGGGACACCGAACGGCGTGGAGGTCAGCCACCGGAACGTGCTCGCCCTCGCGGACCACCCGTGCTGGACCGACGGCGCCCACGAGCGGGTCCTCGTGCACTCCCCGCAAACCCTCGACGCGTCCGCGTACGAACTGTGGGTGCCGCTGCTGCAGGGCGGGACGGCTTTGCTCGCACCACCCGGGACGCTCGACGCGGCCCGGCTCGCGGCGCTCGTGGCCGAGCGGGAGGTGACCGCGCTGTGGGTCGGCGGCGATGTCCTGTCGCCGGCCGCCGTACGCCGTCTGAAGGACGGCGACGGTACGCCCACCGTCGTGAACGGGTACGGCCCCACCGAGACCACCGTCTTCGCGGCCACGTACCTGATGGCCTCGCCTGACCGCTGCAAGGACCCGCTGCCGATCGGCAAACCCATGGCGGGCAGCCGCCTGTTCGTCCTCGACGGCCGGCTGCGGCAGGTGCCGCAGGGCGTGGTGGGGGAGCTGTACATCGGCGGCGACGGGGTGGCTCGCGGCTACGCGAACCGTCCCCGTGCGACGAGCGAGCGGTTCGTCGCCGACCCGTTCGGACGCCCGGGCGACCGGATGTACCGCACCGGCGACCTGGTCCGGTGGAACCATGACGGACAGCTCGAGTTCCTGGGCCGCGCCGACGACCAGGTGAACCTCTGCGGCCTCCGCGTCGAACCCGGAGAGGTCGAGGCCGCGCTACGGAAGCGGGACGGCGTGGCGCAGGCGGCCGTGGTCGCCCGCGAGGACCAGTTCGGGGAGCGGCGCCTGGTGGCGTACGTAGTACCCGAGGTGCCGGACGCGGATGTGACCGAGCACGTCGAGAAGTGGCGGGCGATCTACGACTCGATGTACGGCGACACCGCGCCGGATCCCACCGGGATCGGCGACGACTTCACCGGATGGAACAGCTCGTACACGCGCGAACCCATCCCTCTGTCCGAGATGCGCCAGTGGCGCGGGTCCACGGTAGAGCGGGTGCGCGGTCTGGAGGCGCGCCGGGTGCTGGAGATCGGGGTCGGCTCCGGCCTCCTGCTCGGGCCACTGGCCCTGGAGGCCGAGGTCTACTGGGGCACCGACTTCTCGGAGCCGGTCATCGAGCGCCTCGGCGCCCAGGTCGGCGCGGATCCGCGGCTGAAGGACAGGGTGACGCTGCGATGTCAGCCCGCCGACGTCGCCGACGGACTGCCGGCGGAGTACTTCGACACTGTCCTCCTCAACTCGGTCGTGCAGTACTTCCCCGACGCCGCCTACCTCTCCGGTGTCCTGGACATCGCCCTCGACCGGCTCGCCCCGGGCGGCCGGATCGTCATCGGCGACGTCCGGAACTACGGCACCCTGCGGGAGTTCCTGACGGCCGTCCACCACGCTCAGCACCCCGATGACGAGCCGTCCGCCGTGCGGGCGGCGGTCGAACGCGCCGTGGTCGGCGAGACGGAACTCGTCCTCGATCCGGGCTTCTTCACCGAGTGGGCCGACGCCCGTCGCGACGTCGTGGCCGTGGACGTCCGGCTGAAGCCGGGCGTGAACGGGAACGAACTCACCCGTCACCGCTACGAAGTCGTCCTGCACAAGCAGTCGAGCCGGCCGACGCACCTCGCGGACGTCCGCACGGTCACCTGGGGCTCGGACGTGCACCAGCTGTCCGGCCTGGAGGCTGAGCTGGCCCGGCACGGCGGCCGCCTCCGGCTGGCCCGGATACCGAACGCCAGGCTGGTGAGCGAGGCGGCCGAGTGCGGGGTTCCCGCCGCAGCGGAAGGGACGCCGCTCGACCCGCACGCGCTGGAGACCTGGGGCGAGGAGCACGGCTGCGCCGTCCTGTGCACCTGGTCGGCCGAGGCACCCGACTGGTTCGAAGCGGTGATCGTGCCCGCGGGGGGCACGCACTGCTACGGCGGTGTGTACCGGCCCATGGACACCCGGGCCAGGCAGCTCGCCAACGCGCCCGCAGTCTCCCGCCGGGTGTCGAAGCTGCCGGCAGCGCTGCGGCAGGACCTGGCGGCCGAACTGCCCGACCACATGGTGCCGGACGACATCGTGGTCATCGCACGCATGCCGATGACCGCCCGCGGCAAGGTCGACCGCGCCGCGCTCCCTGAACCGACGCTCGCCGTCCAGCGGTGATGACGGCTCGCCGCGCACGCCCGTCGAGGCGCAACTGGCGGCCGGCACGGACGTCGTCGAGCTCGGCCGGAACGTCAACGAGATCCCGAAATCGGCACGCTGAGCCGGCTTCCGCCACGAACCGGACCTGAAAGCAATGGAGGACAAATGACAGTGAACCCGTTCGACGACGAGAACGGCGAGTTCTATGTGGTGGTCAACGACGAGGAGCAGCACTCGCTGTGGCCCACGTTCGCCGACGTGCCCGACGGCTGGCACGTCGTGGCCGGACCCGCGGGGCGGGCGGAGAGCCTCGCATACGTCGAGGAGAGCTGGACCGACATGCGGCCCCGCAGCCTGCGTGAGGCGACGCCGGCGTCCTGAGGTGTGACCGCCGGCCACAGCTCACGGCGGCTGGCGTCCCAGCGACACGCGCCCCGGCCCCTGTGCGGCGCCAGGGCCGCAGGGCCACAGGCAGCCTCGCAAGGAACCACGCGCTCTCGAAGCACGACTCGACCGAGGCTCGTCCGTGACGACAGGGCCATGGGCTTTCGTGGCACGTACCGGGACGTACGTGGGGTATACAAGGAGGACGTGCTGTGGGCGGTCGAAATTCCGACGTCGTCTTCGTCCGATGGCCGGCGCAGGCGGATCTGAGGACCCGCTGCCGGAAAGAAGGGGTGCCGCGACTACTCGTCGTGGAGGCAGGTGCGCAGCCGCCGACCAGCAACGACCCGGTGGAGGACTGGGTACGCCCCCCGGTGTCCCGGGACGACCTGGAGGCCCGGGTCAAAGCCTTGCAGAACCGTTTCGACAGCTACCGGGCACCAACGATCGACTCGACCGGAACCCTGAGCTTCGGCCATCACTCCATCACCGTCTCCACCACGCAGACCGGGCTGATGCGGCTGCTCATAGACCGCTTCGGCGACGTTGTGCACCGCACCGAGTTCGTGCAGTGCTTCGCCAGGCGGACGCCCACACTGAACAGGAACTCGCTCGATCTGCACATCATGCGGCTCCGCCGCCGGCTCCTGCCCATCGACCTGTCCATCCGGACCGTGTGGGGACGGGGCTACATGCTGGAGAACGCGGTCCCCGCCGAGGCCGTCCCGGTGACGAATGCCTGCGGTATCTGACCGGCACGAGCGGAGAGCGGCGCCTCCGGGTGCGGTCAGCCCCGATCAGGAAACCGAAGATCTACTGCTGGCTCGCACACAGGGATCGAGTCAGATGCGAGAGGCACACCGCACGCTGTCGGGGTTACCGGCGACATCCTCTCGCGATCATGCGGGCTCCCTGAGCATCTGTTCTCAGGAGATGACGTCGTGCGGCACACGACAGGGCCCTGGGATCAGCCGACCACTCGACACCGGAGGTTTCATTGGACTCCTCGACGACCAGCACTCTTTACGAGGTGGGAGACCTGCCCCCGATCGGGACTGTCCCCAGTTCGATGTACGCGTCGGTAATCCGCCCGGAACGGTACGGGGATCCGGCAACGGCCTTCCGGACGGAAGTCGTCGACACACCTGAGGTTCCCCCCGGGTTCGTTCTCGTTGCGGTCATGGCCGCCGGTATCAATTACAACAACGTCTGGGCCGCCAAGGGGCATCCCGTTGATGTGGTGGCGGCACGTCAGCGACAAGGCAGCCCAGAGCCCTTTCACGTCGGCGGATCAGATGCCTCCGGAATTGTCTGGAAATTGGGAGCCGGTGTACGGCAAGTCAAGGTGGGCGATGAGGTCATCGTCTCGGCCGGCCTATGGGACGAGGACGATCCTGACATCAGGCTCGGCGTCGATCCCATGCTCGCGGCATCACTGAAAGCGTGGGGGTACGAATCGAATTGGGGCTCGTTCGCCCAGTTCGCCCTGGTAGCCGAGTTTCAGTGTCTACCCAGGCCTGCCAGGTTGAGCTGGGCAGAATCCGCGGGATTTCTGCTGACCGGTGCGACCGCGTACCGGCAGCTCAATGGCTGGGCACCCAACACGGTTCAACCTGGGGACGGAGTCCTCATCTGGGGTGGTTCCGGCGGCCTCGGCTCCATGGCCATATCCCTGACCCGGCAAATGGGAGGCAGGCCCATAGCCGTCGTGTCTTCGCCGGAGAAGGCCAAGTACTGCCTCGACCTGGGTGCCACAGGGGTGATCGACCGAACCAAGTACAGCCACTGGGGACGCGTGCCTCCGGCCGGCAGTGAAGAGCACAAGCGGTGGACTGCCGAACTCCGGGCCTTCGGGCGGGAGATCTGGGACATCCTCGGCGAAAAGACATCGCCCAAGATAGTTTTCGAGCATCCTGGCAGCGACACGATCCCCACGTCGGTCTACGTGTGCGGTACGGGCGGAATGATCGTGATCTGCGGGGCCACATCCGGCTTCAACGTTGACGTCGACCTCAGATATCTGTGGATGAGGCAGAAGCGGCTTCAGGGATCTCATTTCGCCAATCCGCGCGAGTGTCACGCCGTAACCCGTCTAGTCGACATGGGTCTCCTGGACCCGCACCTGGGACACACGTACACCTTCGAGGAAATCGGCCAGGCCCATCAGGACCTGCTTGAGGGTGTACAGGCACCTGGCAACTCGGCCGTACTGGTCGGTGCGAGCAACAGCCCTGGCGCCAGGTACTCCTGACAAGACTGCGCAGCTCGGCCGCCCTGGACTTCTCCCGGGCGGCCGTCGTCGTCTCCCCCCATCCGCATCGGTGTGCGGGTCATTGCGACAGGAGTCCTAAGAGAACGCTCAAGACGTGGTCGTGCCGCAATCGCGAGAAAGCTGCACACGACATGAAAAACGGATCGAGATCCGGGTTGTCTGGCACGATCGAGTCACGCCGGCCCGCGGTTCTTCCCGAAGTCGCAGGGAATTCGCTTCCGTGGCCGGGCGTGAACGAATCTCCTCCGAGCGGGGGTTCCGCCGGCCGGACGAACAGGCCCTGACAACCACGGAGTCGACGTGACCAGCACCGATCTGAAACCAGTGGAATTTCCCACCGAGCGCACCTGCCCGTTCAGCCCTCCCCCGAAGCTGACCGAGCTGCGTGACGAGCACCCGGTGAGCCGGCTGGCCTATCCGGACGGCAGCACCGGATGGCTGGTCACCGGGCATGCCGCGGCGCGGGCCGTGCTGAGCGATCCGCGGTTCAGCTCACGCGGTGAACACCGCAGGATGGCGGTCGGGGAGTGGGTCCCCCAGCCGACACGGCCGGGAGTTTTCATCTTCATGGATCCGCCGGAGCACACCCGTTTCCGGAAGCTGTTCACCGGCGAATTCACCGTACGGCGGATGAAGAATCTGGAACCACAGGTGGAGCGGATCACCGCGAACCGGATCGCGGCGATGCGGGAAAAGGGATCTCCGGTGGATCTGGTGCAGGAATTCGCCCTGTCGATTCCTTCACTGGTGATCTGTGAACTGCTGGGTGTCCCCTACGAGGATCACGAGTTCTTCCAGCGGCATTCGGAAACCATGCTCGACCACGAGCGCTCGATGGACGAGGCCTTCGAATCCTTCACCCTGATGGCGGAGTTCCTCACCGAGCTGATCCACAAGAAGCGCAGCAAGCCGGAGGACGACCTGCTCAGCAGGGTGGCCGCATCCGATCTCACGGATGAGGAGGCCGCGGGTTCGGCGATGCTCCTCCTCACAGCGGGACACGAGACCACCGCCAAGATGCTGGGCCTCGGCACCTATCTGCTGCTGTCCCGTCCGGAGCAACTGGCGCTGCTGCGGGCGAAGCCGGAGCTGATCAACGGCGCGGTCGAGGAGATGATGCGCTACCTGAGCATCGTCCAGTTCGGGATCGTCCGGGGAGCCACCGAGGACATCGAGCTGGAGGGTCGGCAGATCCGTGCGGGCGAGGTCGTGACGGTGGCGCTGTCCACGGCCAACCGGGACCCCGAGTTCTTCGACAATCCGGATGTGCTCGACCTGAGCCGCAACGCCGGAAGGCACCTCGCCTTCGGCTACGGCGTGCACCAGTGCGTGGGGCAGCAGCTCGCCAGGATCGAGATGCGCGTGGCGTTCAGCCAGTTGATCCGTGAGTTCCCCGGTCTGCATCTGGCCGTGGCGCCCGACGAGATCGAGACGGTCCACCTGGCGTCGATGTACGGCGTGAAGCGTCTTCCCGTCGGCTGGTAGCGGCGATGCGCGTTGATGTCGACCGGAACAGGTGCTGTGGTGCGGGCATGTGCACCCTGACCGAGCCTCAGGTGTTCGATCAGGACGCGGAGGACGGGACCGTCGTGCTGCTCTCTCCGCATCCGCCCAAGGAGTTGTGGGACAGCGTCGAGGAATGCGTACGGCTGTGCCCTTCCCAGGCGATCAGCCTCGACGGGAACGCGGAGTGATCCGGACGGTCGGTTCGTGAGCGACCGAAACAGCAGGCTGCGTGGGCGGGAAGCGCCCGCGCCGCCCGCGGACCGACCGTCCTGACTCCGGCGCCCTGTCGGCGCATCTCCCCTCGAATCTGCTCCCGCCGTCGGCCTCCTCTGCGGACCGCCGTGCCCTTCACCTGCGCGAATTGAGGATGCGTGATGAACGCTGACGACATTGCCATTATCGGACTCGGCTGCCGCCTCCCCGGTGGAATCGACTCCCCGGAAGCCCTCTGGCAGGGCCTGCTGGACGGGATCGACGCCGTCAGCGAGGTCCCCCCGCAGCGGTGGAGAGCCGACGACTGGCATGACGTCGACCCCTCGGCACCGGGCAAGATGACGACCCGCTGGGGCGGGTTCCTCGACGACGTCGCAGGATTCGACGCCGAGTTCTTCGGCATCTCGCCCACCGAGGCCCACCAGATGGACCCGCAGCAGCGGCTGGCGCTCGAGGTCGCCTGGGCCGCCGTCGAGGACGCCCGCATCCGTACCGACCGGCTCGCCCGGTCGGCCACCGGGGTGTTCTTCGGGACCATGTGGCAGGAGTACCACCTCGCGACCGGGGCCTCCGCCGGCGAGATCCGCACCCACACGGCCATCGGCACGGACACCTCGATCATTCCGGCCCGCATCGCGTACGCCCTCGGCCTGTGCGGTCCCGTGATGTCCATCGGCACCGGCTGCAGTTCCTCCCTGGTCGCCGTGCACCAGGCGGTCCGAAGCCTGCGGTCGGGGGAGTCGAACCTGGCGCTGGCCGGCGGCATCAGCCTCATCCTCCACCCCCACACCACTGTGGCGATGGACAAGTTCGGCACGCAGAACCCCGAGGGACAGTGCCGCGCCTTCGACGCCGACGCCAATGGATACGTCCGGGGCGAAGGCTGCGGCGTGGTCGTCCTGCGCAGGCTCGCGGACGCCCGGGAGCACGGTGACCGGATCTACGCGGTGATCCGGGGCAGCGCCGTGAACAACGACGGCACCACCGACGGCCTGGCCACCCCCGGCGCCGAGACACAGGCCGAAGTGCTGCGCTCGGCCTGGCTGGAGGCGGGAACCGCCCCGAGCCTGGTGTCGTACGTGGAGGCCCACGGCACCGGGACCCGCCGGGGCGATCCGATCGAGGCGGCGGCGCTGGGCCGTGTGTTCGGCCGGGACCGGAAGGACCCGCTGCGGATCGGCTCGGCCAAGACCAACTTCGGCCACCTCGAACCGGCCGCCGGAGTGCTCGGAGTGCTCAAGACCTCCCTGGCGCTGTTCCACGGCGAGCTGCCCGCCAGCCTGCACTTCCGGCGTCCGAACCCGGACATCGACTTCGCCGCGGCGAACCTGGCCGTGGTCACCGAGCGGCAGCCGTGGCCGCAGGGGCCGCGCCTGGCCGGCGTCAGCAGCTTCGGCTACGGCGGCACCAACGCCCACCTCGCACTGGCCGGCCCGCCGGAGCGGACCCCCGAGGCCCCGGAGCCCGCCGGGCGGACGCGCCTTCCCTGGGTGCTGTCGGCACGCTCCGCACCCGCCCTGCGGGAACAGGCCCGCCGACTGCGCGCCCACCTCGCCGCGCACCCCGGCCTCTCCCTCGCCGACGTCGGCTTCTCCCTGGCCACCACCCGTGCCGACCACGAGCACCGGGCCGTCGTCCTGGGGCGGGACGACGCGGAGCTGATCGGCGGGCTGGAGGCGCTCGCGTCGGGAGCCCAGGCGCCGAACCTGGTCGTCGGATCCGGCGGCGGGCGCAACCCGGTCCTGATGTTCGCCGGGCAGGGTGCCCAGTGGCCGGGAATGGCCGCCGAGTTGCTCGCGTCGTCCCCGGTCTTCGCCGAGCGGTTCGCCGAGTGCGAGAGGGCTCTCGAACCGTACGTGGACTGGAAGCTCAGCGAGGTGATCGGGGACGCCGACGCCCTGGAACGCGTGGACGTCGTACAGCCCGCCCTGTGGGCGATGATGGTGTCGCTGGCCCGGCTGTGGAACCACTTCGGCGTCGAGCCGACGGTCCTGCTCGGGCACTCGCAGGGTGAGATCGCCTCGGCGTGCGCGTCCGGAGCGCTGTCGCTCGCGGACGCGGCAGCCGTGGTGGCGCTGCGAGCCCAGGCCATCCGCCGGGGTCTGGCGGGCCGGGGCGGCATGGTCGCGCTGGTGTGCTCGCGGTCCGACGCGCAGCGGCTGACCGAGCGGTGGCCGGGCCGGCTGTCGGTGGCCGCGGCCAACGGGCCCGGGAGCACCGTGGTCTCCGGCGATCCGCAGGCTCTCGCGGAGCTGGTCGCGCACTGCGACTCCGAGGGGATCCGGGCCAAGCGGGTCCCGGTGGACTACGCCTCGCACTCGGCACAGGTGGAGGCGATCCGCGAGGACATCCTCACCGCCCTGGCGGGGATCCGACCGCGTCCCGGCGTGGAGGGCTTCTTCTCCACCGTCGACATCGGCCGGATCGACACCGCCACCCTGGACGCGGGCTACTGGTACCGGAACCTGCGCTCCACGGTCGAACTCGACGCGTGCGTACGCGAGCTGGCCGCCGAGGGCCACCGGGTCTTCATCGAATGCACTCCGCACCCCGTGCTCACCATGGGCGTGGAGGAGAGCGCCGACGTGCAGACCGTCGGCACGCTGCGCAGGCGGGAGGGCGACCGGTTCCTGACGGCTCTGGCCGAGGCGTACACCAGCGGGGTGGACGTCGACTGGAGCCGCGCCTTCGGGCGGGCGAACGCCGTGGACCTGCCGACGTACCCCTTCCGGCACCAGCGGTACTGGATCGACGCCGAGGCGGCGGGCGGCGGGTCGACCGCGGACGCGCCGTTCTGGGACGCGGTGGGCCGGCAGGACGTCGACGAGGTGGCCCGGACCCTGGGCCTCGACCGGGACGCCCTCGCTCCCGTGCTGCCCGCCCTGGCCTCCTGGCATCGGCGGCGCACCTCGGATTCCGTCCTGGACGACTGGCAGTATCGGATCGGCTGGAAGGAGGTCCGCGGAGCCGCGGTCCGCGAAGGTGTCTGGCTGGCCCTGGTGCCCGCCGGCGACGCGTGGGCGCACTCCGTGGTCCAGGCCCTGACCGGGCAGGGGCTGCACGTCACCGTCATGGAGGTCGAACCCGGCGTCGACCGGGACGCCCTGGCCGCCCGTCTGCGGGGCGCGACCTACGACGGCGTGCTCTGTCTGCCGGCCGCCGAGGACGGTCCGCACCCCGCGTACCTGAGCGTTCCCGCCGGCTACGCCACGACGCTGACCGCCGTACAGGCACTGGGGGACGCGGGGGTGACCGCCCCGCTGTGGTGCGTCACGCGCGAAGCCGTCGCGGTCGCGGACGAAGCGGTCGCGCCGGACATGAGCCTGGTGTGGGGGCTGGGCAGGGTCGTCGCCCTGGAGCACTCCGCGCGCTGGGGCGGTCTGATCGACGTGTCCCCCGCTTACGACGCCGAGGTACTGGCCGGGACGCTCACCGGCGGGCACGGCGAGGACCAGGTGGCGATCCGGGGTTCCGTCGCGTACGGCCGCCGCCTGGTGCGCGCCGTCGGCGGCCCGGCCCGCGACTGGAGTCCCCAGGGGACGGTTCTGATCACCGGCGGCACGGGCGCGCTCGGCGCCGCGGTCGCCCGCCGGCTGGCCGGGCAGGGCGCCGAACACCTGGTGCTGGTCAGCCGGAGCGGACCGGACGCCCCCGCGGCCGAGGCGCTCGCCGCGGACATCCGCCGGCTCGGGGCCGGGGTCGAGATCGTCGCCTGCGACGTCGCCGACCGGGAGGCGCTCCGGAAGCTCGTCGAGCGGACCCGGCCCGGAGCCGTGGTGCACGCTGCCGGGGCACTGCACGACGGACTCGTCGAGGACCTCACCCTCGACCAGGTCGACGCGGCGCTGCGGGTGAAGGCCCAGGGCGCGTGGAACCTGCACGAACTCACCACCGGACTGGACGCGTTCGTGCTCTTCTCCTCATGGGGCGCGACCGTCGGCGTCCCGGGACAGGGCAACTACGCGCCCGGCAACGCGTACCTGGACGGTCTGGCCGCGCTCCGGCACGCCCAGGGACTGCCCGCGACCTCCGTGGCGTGGGGTCCCTGGGACGGCGACGGCATGGCACAGGGGCCGGTGCGGGAGGTCCTCGACCGCCACGGCGTACCCCCGATGGCGCCGGACCTGGCCCTGCTGGCCCTGGACCGGGCCGTGGCGGCCCCGGATCCCTGCGTGACCGTGGCGGACGTGCACTGGGACCGGTTCCGCACGGTGTTCACGGCGACCCGTCCGAGCGCCCTGCTCGGCGATCTGCCCGATGGCGCGGAGGCGTCGTCCGTGCCTGCGGCCCCCTTCCGGCAGCGCCTGGCCGAACTGCCCGCGGACAGCCGGCCGCACGCCGTACGGGAGGAGGTCAGGGCGCAGACCGCCCTCGTGCTCGGGCACGCGGCGGCCGACGCGGTGGACGTCGAGCGCACCTTCAAGGAACTCGCCTTCGACTCGGTCCTCGGGGTCGAACTGCGCAACCGGCTGGGGGCCGCCACCGGGTTGCGGCTGCCCGCCACGCTGATCTTCGACCACCCCACCCCCGCGCGGCTCGCCGACCACATCCTCGACGAGTTCCTTCTGGACGGCTCCCTTCCCGACGCACTCGCCCCGGCCGCCGCCGACTTGACCCCCGCCGACCCGGCCGTCGGCGATCTGGCCGGCGGCGCAGCGGAACCCGCCCCTGACGGTTCGGCGGAGCCCATCGCCATCGTCGCCATGAGTTGCCGGTTCCCCGGCGGAGTACGCGATCCGGAGGGCTTCTGGCGGCTGCTCGCCGACGGTGGGGACGCCATCACCCCGTTCCCCGAGAACCGGGGCTGGGACCAGTCCGCGCTGTACCACCCGGATCCGGACCACCCCGGCACGAGCTACGTCCGCCAGGGCGGGTTCGTGGCCGCAGCCGAGTTCGACCCGGAGTTCTTCGGGATCAGCCCCCGGGAGGCGCTGACCATGGATCCGCAGCAGCGGATCCTTCTGGAGGGGTCCTGGGAGCTGCTGGAACGGGCCGGCATCGCCCCGGGCACGCTGCGCGGCAGCGACACCGGCATCTACCTGGGTACCAACGGCCAGGACTACGCCTTTCTGGGCACTCCCCACGGCTCCGAGGGGTTCGGGCTCACCGGAAGTGCCGCCAGCGTGGTCTCCGGCCGTGTCTCCTACGCACTCGGCCTGGAAGGGCCCTCGGTCACCGTGGACACCGCGTGCTCGGCCTCGCTGGTGGCCGTCCACCTCGCCGCACAGGCCCTGTCGAGGGGTGAGTGCGCGATGGCCGTCGCCGGCGGTGCCACCGTGATGGCCACGCCGCGGCTGTTCGTCGGGTTCAGCCGTCAGCGCGGCCTCGACCCGGGCGGCCGGTGCCGCGCGTTCTCGGACGACGCATCCGGCACTGCACTGTCCGAGGGCAGCGGGCTGCTGCTCCTGGAGCGGTTGTCGGACGCGCGGCGCAACGGGCATCCCGTCCTGGCCGTGATCCGCGGGTCGGCGGTCAACCAGGACGGCACCTCCAACGGTCTCACCGCGCCCAACGGCCGAGCCCAGCAGCAGGTCATCCGCAAGGCCCTGGCCGCGGCGGGGCTCGAAGCCTCCGACGTGGACGTCGTGGAGGCCCACGGCACCGGCACGACGCTGGGCGATCCCATCGAGGCACACGCCCTGCAGGCCACGTACGGCGCCTCCGGCAGGCCGGTGTGGCTGGGCTCGGTGAAGTCCAACATCGGACACACCCAGGCGGCGGCGGGCGTGGCCGGCGTGATCAAGATGGTGCTGGCCATGAACAACGGGGTGGTGCCGCGCACCCTGCACGCCGACACCCCCTCCCGCCACGTCGACTGGTCGACGGGCTCCCTGCGGCTGGTCACGGACGCCGTCGCCTGGGACGGTGACGGCCCGCGGCGAGCGGGCGTCTCGTCCTTCGGCATCAGCGGCACCAACGCCCACCTGATCCTGGAGCAGGCCTCCGAGGCCGAGGAGCCCGTGGCGGGCCCGCGTCCCGACGTGCTTGCCTGGCCCCTGTCCGCGCGGAGCCCACAAGCCCTGCGCGAGCAGGCGTCCCGGCTGGCCGTCCACGTCGGGACGGACCCCGGCACGGAACCCGCCGACCTGGGGTTCTCCCTGGCCACCTCGCGCACCTCCTTCCCGGAACGCGCCGTCGTCGTCGGCCGGGACACCGCGGATCTGCTCGCCGGACTGCGGGCGATCACCGAGGGAACGCCCTCGGCGTCGGTGGTGCAAGGGTCGGCGGACGACGGCCGGACGGCATTCGTCTTCGCCGGGCAGGGCACCCAGCGTGCGGGCATGGGAGCCGAACTGCGCGAGGCGTACCCGGTGTTCGCCGCCGCATGGGACGAGATCTGCGCCGCACTCGACCAGCACCTGCGCCTTCCGGTCGCCGAGATCATCGACGACCCGGACGCGCTGCGGCGTACCGAGTTCACCCAGCCCGCGCTGTTCGCGTTCGAGGTGGCGCTGTTCCGGCTCCTGGAGAGCTGGGGCCTGAAGCCCGATCTGGTGCTCGGTCACTCCGTCGGTGAACTCGCCGCCGCGCACGTGGCGGGCGTGCTCGGCCTGGAGGACGCCTGCGCGCTGGTAGCGGCCCGGGCCCGGCTGATGCAGGCCCGGCCGGACACCGGCGTGATGCTCGCCGTCCAGGCCACCGAGCACGAGATCGCCCCGCTGCTGTGCGGCGGGCGGGTCTCTCTCGCCGCGGTCAACGGGCCGCGGTCCGTGGTTGTCGCCGGTGACGCGGATGCCGTGGACGAGGTGGCCGCACGCTTCCCCGGGCGCCGCACCAAGCGGCTCGACGTGTCGCACGCCTTCCACTCCGCGCACATGGACGGCATGCTCGACGAGTTCCGGAGCGTGGCCGAGAAGCTCACCTTCCACCCGCCACGGATCCCGCTGGTGACGAACCTGACCGGGCGGATCGCCACCGCCTGCGACGCCGGCCACTGGGTGCGGCAGGTCCGGCAGCCGGTCCGGTTCGCCGACGGGATCCGCACCGCACTCGCCGAAGGCGTCACCCGGTTCCTCGACATCGGCCCGGACGGAACGCCCGCCGCCATGATCGGGGACTGCCTGGAGCGCGAGGCCGTCGTGGTCGCGACCCAGCGGCCGGACCGGCCCGGACCCGAGGCGCTGGCCCTGGCGGTCGCCCGGGCGCACACGGCGGGTGCGGAGGTCGACTGGCCCGCCTTGTACGGCGGCCGACGTCGCCGCGTCGGCCTTCCCACCTACGCCTTCCAGCGGCAGCGGTTCTGGCTGGACACCCCGAGCGCCGTCCATGCCTGCAGCACGGGACACGCTGGCGGCGCCGGGCACCCCTGGCTGACCGCGAGTACCGAACTGGCCGACGGGGGCTGGGTGTTGTCGGGCCGTGTCTCGGTCTCGTCCCAGCCCTGGCTGGCCGACCACGTGGTCTTCGGCACCGTGGTCGTCCCCGGCACCGCGCTGCTGGACCTGGTCCTGGCCGCGACCGGCCAGGCCGGTGCCGCCGGTGTCGGCGAACTGACCCTGGCACGGCCGATGGTGCTGGAGGACACGGCACACGTACAGGTCAGGGTCGGCCCCGCCGAAGACGGACGGCGACCGGTGACCGTGCACAGCAAGGTGGACGGCACGGGTGCCTGGAGCACCCACGCCGAGGGGGTGCTCGTGGACGCGTTCGGTGCGGAGCCCGTCGACTGGTCGATGCCCGAGCTGCCCGCGGTGGACCTCTCCGGCTTCTACGAGGGCTTCGCCGCCCAGGGCGTCGACTACGGCGCCGCCTTCCACGGTGTGGCCGAACTGCGCGGGCAGGACCGGACCGCCTCGGGCACGGTCCGGCTCCCGGTCGGTGAGGCGGGTGGCTTCGGTGTGCACCCGGCGCTGCTCGACGCGGCGCTGCAGGTGATGCGCGCGGTGGTCCCGGCATCCGTGGAGGCCCAGCTCCCGTTCCAGTTCACCGATGTGCGCCTGTACGCCACGGGCGCCACCGAGCTGCGCGTCCGGGTCGATGTCCGGGACGACGGGATCCGGGCCGCGATCACCGACAGCGCCGGGGCTCCGGTGGCGTACATCGGCGCCCTGGGGCTGCGTCCAGTCAGCGCCGACCAGTTGCGCGCCGCCCTGTCCGTGCCCGATCTCTACCGTGTGGTCTTCCGGCCCGTGCCGGACGTGCCCCCGGTGACCGAGCCGGTGCGGGTCCTGGGCCGTGGTCCGGTGTCCGAGGCCCTCGGGGTCGCACCGGCCGAGGCGGTCACCGGGGACGGCCCGCGCCGGATCCTGGTCGACGCCACCGGCTACCCCGACAGCGTCGCCGCCGCCCACGAGGCGACCGCGCACGCGCTGGACCTGCTGCACCGGCTGCTGCCCCGCAAGGACGCAGAGCTGGTGTGGATCACCAGGGACAGCGTCGCCGCCCGCCCCGAGGACCAGGTGCGCGGCCTCGCGGGGGCACCCCTGTGGGGTCTGCTGCGGGCGGCGCGGCGCGAGCACCCGGAGGCCGCCCTCCGGATCGTCGACTGCGACCGGATCGACGCCGCGACCCTGCTGTCGGCGCTGTCCGTGACCGGCGAACCGGAACTCGCCGTCAGGGACGGGGCGATCCTGGCCCCCCGGCTGACCGCGGTGGGCGCCCCCGGTGCGCCCACCGCCGCGGTGGCCGACGGAACGGTGCTGATCACCGGCGGAACCGGCGAACTCGGCAGGGCCGTCGCCCGGCACCTGGTGACCGAGCACGGGGTCCGCGACCTGGTCCTGACCTCGCGCAGCGGCCCCGAGCATCCGGAAGCCACGGGCCTGATCGCGGAACTGACCGGAGCCGGTGCACGCTCGGTCCGGCTGCTGGCCTGCGACGTCACCGACCGGACCCAGGTGGCCGACGTCCTCTCCACGGCGGACGACTGGTCGGCCGTACTGCACCTCGCGGGCGTGCTCGACGACGGCCTGCTGGTCGACTACGACCAGCGGCGACTGCGCGGGGTACTGGCCCCCAAGCTGGACGGAGCCGCGCACCTGGCGGAACTCACCGCCGGACTGGGCCTGTCGGCGTTCGTCCTGTTCTCCTCGGTCGCGGCGACCTTCGGTTCCGCCGGACAGGGCGCCTACGCGGCGGCCAACGCCTGCCTGGACGCCCTCGCGGCCCGCAGCGGCGGGACCAGTCTGGCCTGGGGGCTGTGGGAGCAGGCGGGCTCGGGCATGACGGCCCACCTCACCGAAGCGGAGCTGGGGCGTCTGCGCAGGCAGGGAATCGCTCCGCTGCCCGTCGACAAGGCCCTGCGGCTGCTGGACCGCGCGCTGCGCTCGCCGGACGGCAACCTCGTCCCGGTCCGGCTCGACCTCGCCGCGTTGGAAGGGGAGCCTCCGGCGCTGCTGCGCGGTCTCGTCCGGCCCTCGCTCCGCCGGGCCGGCGACACCCCCGCAGGCGGTTCGCTGCGCGAGCGCCTGAGCGGGCGGACGCCCGACGAGCAGGCCGTCTCGGTCACCAGGCTGGTACTGGAAGAGGTCGCCGTCGTCCTGGGGCTGCCCGGTCCCGGAGCGCTCAGGAGCAAGGCCGTGCTGAAGGACCTCGGCCTCGACTCGCTGATGGCCGTGGAGCTGCGGCGCCGACTCGCGAACGCCGCCGAGGTCCCGTTGCCCGCGAGCCTCGCCTTCGACCACCCGACACCGGCCGACATCGCGGATCTGCTGATGCGACGCATGGGGATCACGCGCCCGGAGGCCGCGACAGCACCGGAACCGGGGTCCCCTGCGGACCCGGAGGCACCGGCGCCGGCCCGGTCGGTCGCCGAGATCGGCGCCGAGCTCGAGGCCCTCCTCGAACTCTAGAAGCTTCCATACCTTGCACTTCCTGGAAGGAATTCCTGATGCCTGAACAGAATCGGTTGGAACTCGCCCTGCCCGCTATCCGGGAGCTGAAGCGGCGGGCGACCGATCTGGAGGCCCAACTGACCGAACCGGTCGCGATCGTGTCGATGGCGTGCCGGCTGCCGGGCGGCGTGGGGACTCCGGAGGACTTCTGGGAGCTGCTGTCCTCGGGCGGGGACGCGATCGAGGGGTTCCCGTCCCGGTGGGACGACTGGGACGTGTACGACCCGGATCCGGAGGCCGTCGGCAAGAGCTATGCGCGCGAGGGCGGGTTCCTGCGGGACGTCGAGGAGTTCGACGCCGCGTTCTTCGGGATCCCGCCGCGTGAGGCGCGGGGCATGGACCCGCAGCAGCGGGTGGTCCTGGAGACCTCCTGGGAGGCCCTGGAGCGCGCCGGCATCCGCTCCGAGGCCCTGGAGAACAGCAACACGGGTGTGTACCTGGGCACGATGAACGGCGACTACGGCAGCCTGGGGCACGGTCTCGGCGACCAGGACGGGTACGTCAACACCGGCCGGGCGAGCAGCGTGCTGTCGGGCCGGGTGTCGTACTCGCTGGGGCTGCGGGGCCCGGCGGTGACGGTGGACACGGCGTGTTCGTCGTCGCTGGTGGCGCTGCACCTGGCGGTGACGGCGCTGCGCCAGCGGGAGTGCGACGTGGCGCTCGCCGGTGGTGTGACGGTGATGTCGACGCCCTCGGTCTTCGTGGAGTTCTCCCGGCTGCGGGGCACCGCTGCGGACGGGCGGTGCAAGAGCTTCTCCGCCGACGCGGACGGTGCCGGGTGGTCCGAGGGCTGCGGAGTCCTCGTCCTCAAGCGCCTGTCGGCCGCGCAGGCCGACGGCGACCGGGTGCTGGCCGTGATCCGCGGGTCGGCGGTCAACCAGGACGGCCGGTCCCAGGGGCTCACCGCCCCGAACGGGCCCTCGCAGCAGCGCGTCATCCATGAGGCCCTGTCGCGCGCCGGGCTGTCCCCGTCGGACGTGGACGCGATCGAGGCCCACGGCACCGGAACCCCCCTCGGCGACCCGGTCGAGGCCGGGGCGCTCAGTGAGGTCTTCGGGCCGGGCCGCCCCACGGAACGACCGGTGTGGCTGGGCTCGTCGAAGTCGAACATCGGGCACGCCCAGGCCGCCGCCGGTGTGGCCGGTGTCATCAAGATGGTGCTCGCGCTGCAGCACGAGCAGCTGCCCCCGTCCTTGTACTCCGAGCGGCCCAGCGAGCACATCGAGTGGGACGGCAGCGGGCTCGCCCTGCTGGGCGAGGCCCGCTCCTGGCCGCAGGAGGAATCCCGGGTACGGCGAGCGGGTGTGTCGTCGTTCGGCCTGTCCGGGACCAACGCCCACCTGATCCTCGAAGAAGCCCCGGCGCGCCCGGAGCTGGCACCGGAGCCCGCGGACTCCGCCGGGCCCGCCGCCGCGGGCGTGTTCCCGGTGGTGGTCTCGGGCCGGGACGCCGGTGTGGTGCGGGCGCAGGCCCGGCGCTGGGCCCACTGGTGGCGCAACCACCCCGACATACCCCTGGACCGGGTCGCGTCCACCGCACTGTGGCACCGCAGTTGGTTCGACCGCCGCGGCGCCGTCCTCGCCACCACCCGGGAAGAGGCCATCGAGCGCCTCGAAGCCCTCGCCGAAGGCACCGATGCCACCGGCGTCATCGCCCCCCTCGAAGCTGCGGGCGAGGACATCCTGCAGACCGGTGACGGCAGTGTGTGGGTGTTCCCGGGCCAGGGCTCGCAATGGGAGGGCATGGGCCAGGCCCTCTACGAGCAGTCCCCCGCCTTCGCCGAAGCGGTGGCCGCCTGCGACGCGGCCCTCCTGCCCTGGACCGGGACATCGGTCACGGACCTCCTCACCGGCCGTCGCCCCCTGACCGGCGTCGAGGAAGTCCAGCCGGCACTCTTCACCATGAGCCTGGGACTGGCCGCATGGTGGAAGTCCATGGGCATCACCCCCGAGGCGGTGATCGGACACTCCCAGGGCGAAGTCGCCGCCGCAGTCGTTGCCGGCATCCTGACCGTCGAACAGGGCGCACGCATCGTCGCCACCCGTTCCCGAGCCGTCGCCACCCGCGACGGCCAGGGCGGTATGGCCGTTGTCGAACGCGCCCACGACTGGATCACCGAACGCCTCACGGGCACCACCCTGTCCGTCGCCGCCGTCAACACCCCCACCTCCACCGTCGTATCCGGCGACAACGACGCCCTGGACGCGCTCCTGGCCGACCTGCACGCCGAGGGCGTGTTCGCCCGGCGCGTCCAGGTCGACTACGCCTCCCACAGCGCCCACATGGACGCGCTCCTGCCCGGCATCGCCGAGAAACTCGCCGACCTGGAGCCCCGGTCCGGACACACTCCCCTCTACTCCACCGTCCACGGCCGCAAGATCCACGGCACCGAGATGAACGCGGACTACTGGTGCGCCAACCTGCGCCGGCCCGTCCGCTTCGACCAGGCCAGCCAGGCGGCCGCCGCCGACGGCCACCACACCTGGGTCGAGATCAGCCCCCACCCCGTCATGGCCATGGCCCTCGACGACATCACCCAGCAGCACGGCGGAACCAGTCACGCCACCGCTCACCGCCACCACGCCGACACCACCGACATCCTCACCTCATGGGTCCGCGCCGGAATGACCCGGGGCACCGCATGGCCGTGGGAGCGGGCCGTCCCGCGCACACCCGTGGAAGCCACGCTGCCCACCTACGCCTTCGACCGTCGGCGCCACTGGCACGCCGCGCCCACCGGCACCGTCGATCCGTCGGCGTGGGGCGTCGACGGCCTGGACCACCCGTGGCTCACGCTCGCCACCCCGCTCGTCGGCGAGGACGGGCTGGTCCTCACCGGAAGGATCGACGCCACCGCCCCCGGACAGCGCTGGCTGAACGACCACCATGTGTTCGACACCGTGGTCCTGCCCGGCACCGCGATCCTCGACATGGTCCTCACCGCCGCCGAACGCGTGGGCGCCACCGGGATCGACACCCTCACCCTGACGGCTCCCCTCGTCCTCCCCGAAACCGGCGGGCTGCGAGTCCAGGTCGCCGTCACCGGCATCGACGGCGACGGCCGGCGCCAGGCCTCCGTGCACACCCACCCCGACCCCGGCACCCACCCCGACACCCCCTGGACCACCCACGCCACTGCCCGACTGACGCACCAAGCCCTCTGCGCCACCGACGACGGGTTCCGGGAACTGCGCGACTGGCCGGTGGCGGGCAGCACACCGGTGGACCTGGAGGGGTTCTACGACCGGCTGCGGGAACGCGGCATCGACTACGGACCCGCCTTCCGCGGCCTGGTGGAGCTCTCCCGCAGCGGCGACACCGTGTACGCCGTGGCCCGCCTGCCCGAGGCCGAGGCCGAGAACGCGGCGGCGGGCGGCTTCGCGGTGCATCCGGCCCTGCTGGACGCGGCGCTGCACGCGATCTCAGCACTGGACTCCGACACGGACCGGGTGTCGCTGCCCTTCGAGTGGGCCGGTACGGAGGTGTACGCCACCGGTGCGACCGAACTCCGCGTAAGGATCGAGCGGGAGACCGGGTCCTCCGACACGGTCCGGGTGTGGATGGCCGACGCCCACGGCGAGCCGGTGGCCCACGCGGACGCGCTCGTCCTGCGGACGGCGACCGCACAGCAGCTGCGGCAGCGCACCCCCGGCCACCTCTACCGCGTCGAGTTCCAGCCTCCCCGGACGATCCGTGAGGTACTCGCCGAGACCTGGGTCCTCGGCGGCTCCGGTGACCTCGCGCCCATGGCCGGCGGACGGTCCGTCACCGGCGTGGACGCGCTGCACACCCGGCTCGACGCCGGCAAGGAGCCCCCGGCACGGCTCGTCCTCGACCACACCGCGGACACCGCGCGGGACCCAGGCGACCTGGCGGACGCGGTACGTGCGGCCACCACGGCCGCACTGCACGAGGCGCAGAGCCTGCTGGCCGACTCCCGGCTGGACGGGACGGAGCTGGTCTGGGTGACCCGCCAGGCCGTGGCGGCCGATCCGGGGCAGAGCGCGGACGGCCTCGTCCAGGCCGCCCTGTGGGGTCTGGTCCGTGCCGCGCGCGCCGAGTACCCGCAGCGATCGCTGCGCCTGGTGGACGTCGGCTCCGCAGCCGAGGACGAGGCCGCGCTCGCCCGGGCCGTGTCCGTGGCGGACGAGCCCGAGATCGCCGTACGGGAAGGCGAGATCCGGGTCGCACGGCTGGTCGCGGTCGAGGCGGAGCCGGAAGACGTCACCGCGGGACCGGCGTCGCGGGGCACGGCACTGCTCACCGGCGGAACCGGTGAGCTGGGCAGGGAGCTGGCCCGGCATCTGGTGCGCACCCGTGGGGTCCGGCGTCTCGTGCTGACCTCGCGTCAGGGTGACCAGGCCCCGGGAGCCGCCGACCTCGCCGCCGAACTCACGGAGGCGGGGGCCGACAGCGTACGGATCGTGACCTGTGACGTCACCGACAGGGAAGCCCTCGCCGGTCTGATCGGTTCCATCGACGATCTGGACTCGGTGTGGCACCTGGCCGGAGTCCTGGACGACGGCCTGCTGCCGGATCAGAACGCGGAGCGGCTGGACCGCGTACTCGCTCCGAAGCTGGACGCCGCGCTGCATCTGCACGAACTCACCCGAGACCACGCGCTGTCCGAGTTCGTCATGTTCTCCTCGCTCGCCGGAGTGCTCGGCAGTGCCGGTCAGAGCACGTACGCCGCGGGCAACGCGTTCCTGGACGCCTTCGCCGTATGGCGTGTGCACGCGGGCCTGCCCGCCAGGAGTCTGTCCTGGGGTCTGTGGGAGCAGGCCGGGACGGGGCTGACCGCGCATCTCGGCCAGGCCGAGCTGACCCGGATCCGGCGCATGGGCGTCGAGCCGCTGTCCGTGGACGAGGGGCTTCGGACCCTGGACGCGGCGCTGGCGACGGACTCGCCGGGGCATCTGGTTCCCGTGCGGCTCGGGCTGGCCTCGCTGCACCGTGGCCAGGACGAGGTGCCGGCACTGCTGCGCGCCATGGTCAGGACACGCCTGCGTCGGGCGAACGCGAGTGAGACCCCGTCGGGCCTGCGCGGCAGGCTCGCGGCGCTCTCCCCCGACCAGCGGCGGGAGTCGGTGACGCTGCTGGTGCGGTCGGCGGCGGCGAGCGTGCTCGGCCTACCGGACGAGGGTGCGGTCTCAGCACAGCAGGTGCTCAGGGACCTCGGCCTCGATTCGCTGATGGCCGTGGAACTGCGGCGCCGGGTCTCGCAGGAGACCGATGTTCCCCTGCCCGCGACGCTGGCGTTCGACTACCCGACCCCGTCCGCCATGGCGGAGTTCCTCCTGGAACGGATGGACCTGTCACAGGCGGCGCTGTCCGCCGCGGCCGTGGTCCGGGCTGCGGACGAGGACGACGATCCGGTCGCGATCGTGTCGATGGCGTGCCGGCTGCCGGGCGGGGTGGGCACCCCGGAGGAGTTCTGGGAGCTGCTGTCCTCGGGCGGGGACGCGATCGAGGGGTTCCCGTCCCGGTGGGACGACTGGGACGTGTACGACCCGGACCCGGACGCCGTGGGCAAGAGCTATACGCGTACGGGCGGATTCCTGCGGGACGTCGAGCAGTTCGACGCGGGGTTCTTCGGAATTCCGCCGCTCGAGGCGCAGGCGATGGATCCGCAGCAGCGGCTTGTGCTGGAAGCCTCGTGGGAGGCTCTCGAGCGCGCCGGGTTCCGCCCCGAAGCCCTTGAGGGCAGCAACACCGGCGTGTACCTCGGTGCGATGGGGTCGGACTACGACCGTTTCCACAGGCGGGACCTGAGCGCGCTCGACGCGTACGGCTCGATGGGCAGCGCGGGCAGCGTGCTGTCGGGCCGGGTGTCGTATGCGCTGGGGTTGCAGGGTCCGGCGGTGACGGTGGACACGGCGTGTTCGTCGTCGCTGGTGGCGCTGCACCTGGCGGTGACGGCGCTGCGCCAGGGGGAGTGCGATGTCGCGCTCGCCGGTGGTGTGACGGTGATGTCGACGCCGTCGTTGTTCGTGGAGTTCTCCCGGCTGCGGGGCACGGCTGCGGACGGGCGGTGCAAGAGCTTCTCCGCCGACGCGGACGGTGCCGGGTGGTCCGAGGGCTGCGGCGTGCTCGTCCTGAAGCGCCTGTCGGCCGCGCAGGCCGCCGGGGATCGGGTACTCGCGGTGATCCGCGGGTCGGCGGTGAACCAGGACGGCCGGTCCCAGGGGCTGACCGCCCCGAACGGGCCCTCGCAGCAGCGGGTGATCGAGCAGGCGCTGTCGCGTGCGGGGCTGTCCCCGTCGGACGTGGACGCGATCGAGGCGCACGGCACCGGGACCCCGCTCGGCGACCCGATCGAGGCGGGCGCTCTGGCGGCGGTCTTCGGGCCGGGGCGTTCCGCGGAGCGGCCGGTGTACCTGGGGTCGTCGAAGTCGAACATCGGTCATGCCCAGGCCGCCTCGGGCGTGGCCGGGGTGATCAAGATGGTGCTCGCGCTGCAGCACGAGCAGCTGCCCGCGACCTTGCACGCCGAGCAGCCCAGCGAGCACATCGCATGGGAGGGCAGCGGGCTGGAGCTGCTGGGCGAGGCGCGCTCCTGGCCGCGGGACGAGACCCGGGTGCGGCGCGCGGGTGTCTCGTCGTTCGGCCTGTCCGGGACCAACGCCCACCTCGTTCTCGAGGAGTCCCCCGCCGTCGAGGCCGTCACTGAGCAGCCGGTGGCGGATGGTGTGTTCCCGGTAGTGGTGTCGGGCCGGGACGCGGATGTGGTGCGGGCACAGGCCCGGAGCTGGGCCGCGTGGTGGCGCAAGCACCCGGAGGTCTCGCTGGACCGGGTGGCGTCCACCGCGCTGTGGCACCGCGGCTGGTTCGGCCACCGGGGCGCCGTCCTGGCCACCACCCGCGACGAGGCCATCAGCCGACTGGAAGCTCTCGCCGAGGGCACCGACGCGGCCGGCGTGATCGCCCCCGTCGAGGGACTCGGCCAAGAGGCCCTCCACGGGGCCGGCTCCGGCGGTGTGTGGGTGTTCCCGGGGCAGGGGTCGCAGTGGGAGGGCATGGGCCGGGTGCTGTGTGAGCACTCCCCGGTGTTCGCCGAGACCGTCGCCGCCTGCGACGCGGCCCTCCTGCCCTGGACGGGGTGGTCGGTCACCGAGGTCCTCACCGGGCAGCGCCCCCTCTCCGGCGTGGAGGAGGTGCAGCCGGCGCTGTTCGCGATGAGCCTGGGCCTGGCCGCCTGGTGGGAGTCCATGGGCATCACCCCGCAGGCCGTGATCGGGCATTCGCAGGGCGAAGTCGCCGCCGCCGTGGTGGCGGGCATCCTCACCGTCGAGCAGGGCGCGAAAGTCGTCGCCGTCCGCTCCCGGGCCGTGGCCACCTGCCGGGGCCAGGGAGGCATGGCCGTCGTCGAACGCGGCCATGAGTGGATCACCGAGCGCCTGGCGGGCACCGGCCTGTCGATCGCCGCGGTCAACACCCCCACGTCCACGGTGATCTCCGGGGACAGCGACGCCCTGGACACCCTGCTGGCCCAGCTGCGGACCGAGGCGGTGTTCGCCCGCCGGGTGCAGGTGGACTACGCCTCCCACAGCGCCCACATGGACCCGCTCCTGCCCGCTCTGGCCGAGGAACTGGCCGGCCTGCGGTCCCGGTCCGGACGGATCCCGATGTACTCCACCGTCCTCGGCCGCACGGTCCAGGACGGCGAGCTGGACGCGGACTACTGGTGCGCCAACCTGCGCCGGCCCGTACGGTTCGACCAGGCCGGCCAGGCGGCCACCGCCGACGGCCACCACACCTGGATCGAGATCAGTCCCCACCCCGTCATGGCCATGGTCCTCGATGAGATCACCCGGCACCACGGGGGAATCGCCTTGGCCACCGCCCACCGGGACCGGGCCGACACCACCGACGTCCTCTCCTCCTGGGTCCGCGCCGGTCTCGCCCACGCAGACGCCTGGCCGTGGCACCAGCTGGTCCCCCGGGCGTCGCCGGCGAGCGAGTTGCCCACCTATGCCTTCGACCGTCAGCGCTACTGGCACGCCGCCCCCGTCACCACTCCGGCGGATGCCTCGGGCTGGGGCGTGGACGGGGTGGACCACCCGTGGCTGACGCTGTCGACACCGCTGGCCTCCGGCGACGGACTCATCCTCACCGGCACGATCGACGCCACCGCCGGCGGGCAGGGCTGGCTGGGCGACCACCGTGTGTTCGGCACAGCGCTGCTGCCGGGCACCGGGATCCTGGACATGGTCCTCACCGCCGCCGAGCGGGTCGGAGCCGGCACGGTGGACACCCTGACCCTCGCCACCCCCCTGGTGCTGCCCGAGACCGGGCCGCTGCGCCTTCAGATCGCCGTCACCGACATCGACGGCAACGGGCGCCGCCAGGCCACCGTCCACTCCCATCCCGACCCCGACAGCCACCCCGACACGCCCTGGACCACCCACGCGATCGCCCAACTCACCCAGGGCGCGCCCGTGCGCGCCCCCGAACCCGTCGACTGGGCAGCGGTGGTCGAGTCCGCGGAGCACGTGTCCCTGGACGGGTTCTACGAGCGCTTCCGCGAGCGCGGCCTCTACTACGGCCCCGCATTCCGGGGCCTCAGCGAGCTGTGGCGTGAGGGCGACGAGCTCTACGCCGTCCTTCGCCTTCCCGAGAGCCTGCGGCCCGAAGGGTTCGGGATCCACCCCGCCCTCCTGGACGCCGCGCTCCACACGATCCTCACCGCAGAGGAAGCCGACGACGAGATCACCCAGCACCGCGACTCCGCTCGGGGCGGCAATTCCGTTCCGCACCGCGGGAAGCGCGTCCTGCTGCCGTTCGAGTGGAGCGACGCCCGGCTGTACGCGACCGGGGCGTCGGTCGTGCGGGTGCGCGTACGCCTCGACAGCACGCGCGAGCAGGCCGAGCTGTGGGTGACGGACGAGAACGGTGACCTGGTCGTCACCGCGGGCCTTCGCCTCCGGGAAGCCGACGCGGAGAGCCTGCGCACCGCGGCGGAACGGCACCTGTACCGGCTGGAGTTCCAGGAGTGCGCGTCGCCCGCCGCCGGGCCGACGGACACCGTGATCACCGGTGGCCCCCTCGCGGCCGCGCTCGGACTGCCCACGCTGGACCTGGAGACCGGGCCGGTTCCCTCCCGCATCGTGGTCGATGCCACGCAACCCTCCGGTATGCCGGAGGAGTTCACCGCGGCGGCACTGCTCCGTGCGCGTGACCTGCTGGCCGATCCACGGCTGGTCGGCACCGAACTGGTCTGGGTGACCCGTCAGGCCATGTCCGTGGACGAGGGCGAGACCGTCGACCTGGCCTCGGCACCCCTGTGGGGTCTGCTGCGTGCGGCGCGCGCCGAGGGACATCCGGTGCGGCTGGTGGACGTGGACACCGACGCCGATCCGGACACGGTACGGGCGTCGCTGACCGTCCCCGAGCCGGAACTGGTGGTCCGCGGCGGAACGCTACGCGTCCCCCGGCTGGTCCGGTTCTCCCCGCGCGACACGGCATCCGCGGACGATGGAGCGGCATCCGCCGCCGACACCCGTGACGCGGCCCAGGGCACGGTGCTGATCACCGGCGGCACCGGTGAACTGGGACGGCAGGTCGCACTGCACCTGGTGGACACATGGGGCGTGCGCAAGCTGGTGCTGGCTTCCCGCCGCGGTCAGGCGGCGGAGGGCGTCGACGAGCTGGTCGCCGAGTTGACCGCCGCCGGGGCCGACCGTGTGAGCGTGGTGGCCTGCGATGTCACCAGCCGCGACCAGGTGGCCGGACTCGTGGAGTCCGTCACCGATCTCAGCGGCGTGTGGCATCTGGCCGGTGTACTCGACGACGGGCTGCTCACGGACCAGACCCCGGAGCGTCTGGAACGGGTCTGGGCGCCGAAGGCCCGCGCGGCATGGTGGCTGCACGAGCTGACCGCAGACCGTCCGCTCACCTGGTTCGTGGTGTTTTCGTCCGCCGCGGGTGTCCTTGGCAGCGCCGGGCAGAGCGGCTACGCCGCGGCGAACGCCTTCGCGGACGCGGTCGTGCTCGAACGACGCCGGCGGGGACTTCCCGGACTGACCCTGTCCTGGGGACTGTGGGAGCAGGCCGGTACGGGGCTGACCGCGCACCTCGGCCAGGCGGAACTGGCAAGGATGCGCAGGCAGGGAGTGACCGCGCTGACCGGCCCGCAGGCGCTGGGCGCTCTCGACACCGCGTTGACCAGCCGGCGAGCGCATCTTGTTCCCCTGCGGATCGATCTGTCCGGCGCCGAGGACGCCCGCTCGCCGCTGCTGCGGGGCAGGACCCGGATGCGCAGGCTGGCGGACACCCGGGCGGACAGCGTCGACACCGGTTGGTCCGGTCTGCCGGAGCCGCAGCGCATCAGCGCGCTGACCGATCTCGTGCGGCGCGAGGCGGCCGTGACCTTGGGCCGCTCCGACGGGATCCACCCCGAGGCGGCGTTCACCGACCTCGGGCTGGACTCCCTGATGGCGGTGGAACTGAGGCGGAGGCTGTCCGCCGAGACCGGACTGTCCCTGCCCGCGACGGCCGTCTTCGATCACCCGACGCCCGCCGGCCTGGCGGAGTACCTCAACGACTGCCTTCGAGGCCAGGGGGACGACACGGGTCGTGCGCGCGTGGAACGCGTGGAGCGACGCGATCTCCATCCGGCGACCGAGGGGCAGCGCAGGCTGTGGTTCCTGGAGCAGATGCGTCCCGGCACGGCCGAGTACAACGTGACGATGCCGGTCCGGGTCGCCGAGCCGTTGGACCGCGCGGCGTTCGCCTCCGCCGTCGACCACGTGGTGCGGCGGCACGAGGCACTGCGCACCGGCCTGGAGAGCCGCGACGGTGAGCTGGTCCAGGTGGTGCACGAGGAGTTCTCCACCCCGCTGCGCTTCGAGGACGTGGCCGGTTCCGAGGAACTGGCCGACCGGATCCGCGGCGAGGCCGAGACGCCCTTCGACCTGTCCGGCCCGGTGTTGTTCCGCTGCCTGGTGCTGACCGGCGCGGACGAGCAGGTGGTCTCCTTCACCCTGCACCACGCGATCGTCGACGCCTGGTCGCTGGTCATGATGCTGCATGAGCTGTTCGCCGCGTACGGGGAGTTCCGCACGGGCCGCATTCCCGACAGCGGGAACGAGTCGCTCGCGCACCTCGGCGACTACGCCGCCTGGGAGCGGGACTCCCTCGAGCAGGGCGCCTTCGAGGCGGGACTCGGCTTCTTCCGCAGCGAACTGGCCGGGGCCCCGCGTCTGGAACTTCCCCCGAGCGACCTGGACTTCGGTGCGGGTAGAGTCAATTTCGCCGTGCCCGACGCCCTTCGGGGCGAGCTGGAGGCCCTCGCCTCCGATGCGGGGGTCACGCTCTACACGGTGCTGGCCGGCGCGTTCGCGGTGCTGCTCTCCCGGTACAGCGACCAGCGGGACTTCAGCATCGGCACGGTGTGGTCCGGGCGCGGTCTGGCCGGGTCGGCGGAGATCGTGGGATTCCTCGCCAACACCCTGCCGCTGCGCTGTGATCTGTCCGGCGACCCGAACGTGCCCGAGCTGCTGTCGGCGATGAAGTCGCGCGTGCTCGGCGTGATGGAGCACCAGAACGTTCCCCTGTCCGAAGTGGTCAAGGTCGCCGACGCCGAGCGCAACGGCGAGGAGAACCCGCTCTTCCGGGCGGTGTTCAACTACGGCCTGGGCGCGGAGCCGGACGACGGCACATGGCAGCCGTTCGCCGGGTCCTTCACCGGCAACGTCGCGGGAACCGCCAAGTTCGAGCTGACCATGAGCCTCGCACCCGCCGCGGAGGGACTGCGCGGGGAGCTGGAGTTCCAGTCGCACCTACTGGACCAGGAATCCGCACACCGCATGGTCGCGAACTTCGAGACCCTGCTGAACTCCTTCGTCCGGGACGGCGATCTGCCGGTCAGCCGACTGTCCTTGCTCCACGCCGAGGACGAGGGCTGGTTCCGGCGGCACGGCGACACCGTGACGCCGGAGCCGACCGCGCTGCCCACGTCACGGCCGGAGCCCTCCGCTCCGGCCGCCCGTGACGACCGGGTGTGGGAGACGGTGCTCTCGGCCTGGTCGCAGGTGCTGGAGCTGGAGCCGGCCGAGGTGGACCCGGACAGCGGCTTCTTCGACCTGGGCGGAACGTCGTTGACAGCGGTGCGGGTCCACGAGCTGATCCGCACCGGCCTGGACCGCGAGTTCCCGCTCTCCACGCTGTTCCGCCACTCCACCGTGCGGGAGCTGACCACGTTCCTGCGGGGCGACTCCACCCGTACGGTGACCGCGGCGCCGGCGCCGGCCGAGGAACGTCCGGACGAGGACGCCGTGGCGATCGTCGGCGTGGCGCTGCGTCTGCCGGGCGCGAACGACGCCGAGGAGTTCTGGGCGAACCTGCGGGGCGGTGTGGAGTCGATCCGCCGCTTCACCGACCAGGAACTGCTCGACGCCGGCGTACCCAGGAACGTACTGGAGGATCCCGCGTTCGTCCCGGCCAAGGGTTATGTGGAGGACGCCGATCTCTTCGACGCCGAGTTCTTCGGCTACTCGCGGTCCGAAGCGGAGAACATGGATCCGCAGCACCGGCTCTTCCTGGAGACGGCCTGGAAGGGCCTGGAGAACGCCGGCATCAAGCCGGGTTCCTACCCCGGCCGCATCGGAGTTTTCGCGGGTGCCGGATTCGGCGGCTACAACAGCGGAACGGTGCGCGGCGACGAGATCACCGAACTGCACGAGTTCTACCGCAACCTCCTCGGTAACAAGTCCGACTTCGTGTCCACGAGGGTGGCGCACAAGCTGAATCTGCGCGGTCCCGCGCTGACGGTGCAGACGGCGTGTTCCACCGGGCTGGTGGTAGCCCATCTGGCCAGGCAGAGCCTGCTGCGCGGGGAATCCGACGTGGCACTGGTCGGCGCCTCCGCTCTCACGTTCCCGCTGGAGTACGGCTACTACCACCAGGAAGGCTTCGTCTTCTCACCGGACGGCTCCTGCCGTGCGTTCGACGCCGACCGCCAGGGCACCGTGGTGGGCAACGGCGTGGTCGCTGTGGTGATGCGGCGGCTGTCCGACGCGGTCGAGGCCGGGGACCGCATCTACGCGGTCGTCCGCGGCAGCGCCATCAACAACGACGGGTCCGACAAGGTCGGCTTCACCGCACCCAGCGTCAGCGGCCAGGCCACCGTCATCGCCGACGCCCTCGCCGACGCCCGACTGTCGTCCGCCGACATCGGCTACGTCGAGGCTCACGGCACCGCCACCGCGATGGGCGACCTCATCGAGGTCCAGGCCCTGCAGGAGGTCTTCTCCTCCGACCGCGACGAGCCCTGCGCGGTCGGCTCGGTGAAGTCCAACATCGGCCATGTCGACGTGGCCGCGGGCCTGGCAGGGCTGGTCAAGGCGGCGCTCTGCGTCTACCACGGAGAACTGGTACCCACGGTGAACTTCGAACGCGTCGACCCCGAACTGGGCCTGGACCCGGCAATCCTGCGGATCAGCGACGACACCCGGACCTGGCCGGGCACCCGACGCGCCGGCGTCTCCTCGTTCGGCATCGGAGGTACCAACGCCCACATGGTCCTGGAACAGCCGCCGCAGCCGCCCACGCACCCCGCCCCGGCACAGGCCGCGGCACCCGTGGTCGTCTCCGGACGGACCCCGCAGGCCTTGAGGGACCAGGCCAGGCAGTGGGCCGACTGGCTCACCCGGCACCCGGACACCCCCCTCGCCGACCTGGCCCGGACCTCCACACAGCACCGCCAGCACTTCGAGCACCGGGCCGCCGTCCTCGCCCATGACCTGGACGAGGCGGTGCGCGGGCTGACCGCGCTCGGGGACGGACACGGCGACGACGCGGTGTGCACCGGGGTCGCCCAGGAGCATGGCAAGGTCGTGTTCGTCTTCGCCGGCCACGGTTCGCAGTGGCCGGGCATGGCCCAGCGCCTGCTCACCGAGAGCCCGGCCTTCGCCGACACGGTCGACCGCTGCGACGAGGCGTTGCGCCCCTGGACCGGCTGGTCGATGCGCGAGCTGCTGGAGGACCCCGAGGCGAGCGGGCGGAGCCTGGACGACGTCGAGGTGATCCAGCCCGCGCTGTTCACGGTCGCGCTCGGCCTGGCGGCGGTGTGGCGGTCCGTCGGTCTGGAACCGGAGGCCGTGGTCGGACACAGCCAGGGCGAGGTGCCCGCCGCCGTGGTCGCCGGAGCGCTGACCCTGGAGGAGGGCGCCAGGGTGGTCACCGTCCGCAGCCAGGCGTTCCAGCGCATCGAGAGCGGCTCGGGCGGCATGGCCCTGCTCGGCCTGCCGCTGCCCGAGGTGGAGGAACTGCTCGCCGGGTACGGCGGATCGCTGTCGGTGGCCGCGGTGAACACCCCGGGTTCCGTGGCGGTGTCCGGCGCGGCGGATGCGGTGGGCGGCCTGCTCGCGAAGCTGGCGGACCGCGATGTGTTCTCCCGCCGGATCAAGGCGGACCGGGCCGGACACTGCAGCCTGGTCGACCCCATGCTGCCCGAGGTGGAAGCGGCGCTGAGCGGACTGCGCCCCCGCGCGACGACCGTGCCGATGTACTCCTCGGTGACCGGTGCGCCGATCGGCGGGGAGGCCCTGGACGCCCGGTACTGGTGCCGCAACCTGCGTGAGCCGGTGCGCATGGACCTGGCGCTGGACGCGCTGAGCGCCGACGGCTTCGGCGTGTTCACCGAGGTCAGCCCGCATCCGCTGCTGGCCATCCCGCTGACCACGTTCACCGCCGACCGGGGCGGAGTGGTCCTGGGCAGCCTGCGCCGCGATCACGGCGGCCTCGAACAGATCGTGCGCGGCCTCGGCGAACTGCACGTCCACGGCCGTACGGTGGACTGGACCCGGGTCATCGACGGGCCCGGCCGCCGGGTCGACCTGCCCGGCTACGCCTTCCAGCGGCAGAGCTACTGGATCGACGGCGGAGCCCGTATCCGGCAGGAACGGCAGGCACCCCCCGCGGACCTGGCGTCCCGGCTGGCGGCACTGCCCGAGTCGGCCCGTGCCCTCACCGTGATGGAGGCCGTGCAGGACGTCGTCCGCGGCGTTCTCGGACTCGGTGAACCCCTGCCCGTGGACGAGCGGTTCCAGGACCGCGGGCTGGACTCGATGATGGCGCTGCAGCTGCGCAACCGGCTCAGCGAGGTGACTGGCACACCGCTGCCGTCCACGCTCGCCTTCGAACACCCCACGCCTCAGGCGGTCGTGGACCATCTGCTGGCCCATGCCTTCTCCGAGCTGCCGCCTCCTGGTCCGTCGATGGAACGCGCCGAGCGGCGCGACGTCCATCCGGCGACCGAGGGCCAGCGTCGGCTGTGGTTCCTGGAGCGGATGCGCCCGGAATCCGCTCAGTACAACGCCGTGTTCCGGCTAGAGGTGCGGACCCCGCTGTGTCCGGAGACGTTCGGCCGGGCCCTGCGCGCGGTGATGGGACGTCACGAGGCGCTGCGCACCGGACTGGAGGTCCGGGACGGCGACCTGGTCCAGGTGGTGCACCAGGACTTCACCGTTCCGCTGCGGCACGAACGGATCACCGACGCCGGTGAACTGGACCGGACGCTCCGTGCGGAGGAACGGACCCCGTTCGAGCTGGACGCCGAGACCCTGTTCCGCTGCCTGCTGGTGGACTCCGGCGATGTGTGGACCCTGTGCCTCACCCTGCACCACGCCATCACCGACGGCTGGTCGCTGTCCCTTCTGCTGAACGAGCTGTACGAGACATACCGGGCCCTGGCCGGGCAGGACACCCTCCAGCTCCCCGAAGTCCGGTACCACCTGGGTGACTACGCACGATGGGAGAAGCAGTCCATCGAGGAGGGCGCCTTCGAGCAGTCGCTCGACTACTTCGCGTCCGAGCTGGACGGTGTCCAGCGGCTGGAACTCCCCGCTCGCGACGGCGCCGAGGACGACGAGGGCGACGCGGTGCACTTCACCGTGCCCGCAGAGCTTCGGGCCGCCCTGGACGAGCTGGCCACCCGCAACTCCGTCACCGGATACACCGTGTACGTCAGTGCCTTCGCGGTGCTGCTCGCCCGCTACACCGACCAGTACGACTTCAGCATCGGCACGATCTGGTCGGCGAGGGAACTGCCGCAGGTCGCGGAGACCTTCGGGTTCCTGGCGAACACCCTGCCGCTGCGATGCGACCTGACCGGGGAGGTGTCCTTCGAGGACGTCCTCGCCCGCACGCACACCCGTGTGCGGGGGGTGTTCGAGCACCAGAGCGTCCCGCTGACCGAGGTCGTGCGCATCGCCGGCGGTGACCGGACCGGTGAGGAGAACCCGCTGTTCCGGGCGGTGTTCAACTACGGCGGCACGGCCTTCCCCGCGATCGGAACGGGCGAGGCGGCCTGGCGGCTTCCCACGACGGGAAGCGTGTCGGGCAACGTCCAGGGCGCGTCGAAGTTCGAGCTGGGCCTCACGTTGACCGCCGACGGTGATGTGCTGCGCGGGGAGCTGGAGTTCCAGTCCCACGTGCTGGACCGGGACTCGGCCCGCCGTATGGCCGCCAACTTCGAGACCCTGCTGGCCTCGCTGGCCGCCGACCCCGCCGGTCCGGTCCGGGAGACCGAACTGCTCTGCGCCGCGGAGCGCGGCTGGCTCGCCGAGCACGGCGGTGACGTCGGGGCCAGGCCTGCCGGGGAGAACGCCTGCCGGCGGATCCTGGATCAGGCGGCGCGGACGCCCGACGCGGTGGCCGTCGTGGCTGACGAGGGCGAGCTGACCTACCAGGAGGTGACGACGAGAGCCCTCGCGCTCGCCCGCGAGCTCGCCGGACTGGGCGTCGTACGCGGTGATCTGGTCGGTCTCTGCCTTCCCCGCACGGTCGATCTGCCGGTGGCGATGCTCGGCACCTGGTTCGCCGGGGGCGCCTACGTTCCGCTGGACCCGGAGTACCCGAAGGCGCGTCTGGACCATGTGGTGTCCGACAGCGGCATCGAGGTGGTGATCTCGAGCGGCTCCCTGGCGGACGTACTGCCGGCCGGCCTGCGGGTGCTGTCCGTCGAGGAGAGCACCGACCCCGGGCGACCCGGACGGCCGGACAGCACTGTGCCGGCCCTGCCGGAACCGTCCGACCCCGCCCTTGTCATCTACACCTCGGGCTCGACGGGCACCCCGAAGGGCGTGGTGGTCGAGCACGCGCAGTTCACCGCCTTCTGCGCGGCGATGGACGAACGCGTCGGCGGTGGCGCCGACGACAGCTGGCTCGCCGTCACCAGCGTCTCCTTCGACATCTCCTGTCTCGAACTGCTGTGGACCCTGACCAGGGGATACCGAGTGGTGGTCACCAACGGAGAGGTCGGCGGCTGGGCCGACTACCGGACGTACCGGCCGACGCACCTGCAGTGCACCCCGTCGCTGGCCAGGATGCTGCTTGCGGACGCGGGCGGCCGTGAGCTGCTCAGCGGGCTGCGGCTGCTCATCGTCGGTGGCGAAGCGCTCGATCGAGGCCTCGCCGACCGGTTGATGCGCACCTGCGGCGGCGACGTGATCAACGGGTACGGGCCTACGGAGACCACGATCTACGCGACGACCTGGCGGGTCGAGCCCGGGCCGGTGTCGCTGGGATCGCCCGTGCCCGGCACCCGGCTGGCCGTCCTCGACCGGCAGCGGCAGCCGGTACCGCGAGGCTGCCGTGGTGAGTTGTGGATCGGCGGGCGTGGTGTCGCGCGAGGCTACTTGAACCGGGCCGCGCTGACGGAGGAGCGGTTCGTGGTGGACCCGCTCGAGGGTGCGGGGCGGATGTACCGCACGGGGGACGTGGTCCGCTACCGCGAGGACGGTTCGCTGGAGTACTGCGGCCGCGTGGACAACCAGGTGAAGCTGGCCGGACACCGGATCGAACTCGGCGAGATCGAGTCCGTGGTCTCCGAGTGCACCGGCGTGCGGGAGGCTGCTGCGGTCGTACGTGCGGACGCCGGTCCCGCTGCCCTGTGGGTGTACTACTCCGGGGACGCCGACCAGCGGGTCCTGGCCGAGCACGCCGCGTCGCGGCTGCCCGTGTCGATGCTGCCCGCGCGGTGGATACGGCAGGAGAGTCTGCCGCTGACGCCGAACCGCAAGATCGACCGGCTGGCCCTGGCCGCCCTGCCGGCGCCGCAGCCCGGGCCCGTGCAACCGGCCGCAGGAGGCGACCGGGTGTGGGAGACAGTGGTCTCGGCATGGTCGCAGGTGCTGGGGCCGGACGAGGTCGACCCGGACCGGGGCTTCTTCGAACTGGGCGGCACGTCGATGGGAGCCCTGCAGGTCCACGAGCTGATCCGCACCGCCCTGGACCGCGAGTTCCCCCTCTCGACGCTGTTCCGCTACTCCACGATCCGGCAGCTCACCGCGTTCCTGCGCGGCGACACCACACGCGCGGTCACCGCGGCGGCGCCCCGGGAGCGTACGGACGAGGACGCCGTGGCGATCGTGGGCATGGCCCTGCGTCTGCCGGGCGCGAACGACGCCGAGGAGTTCTGGGCGAACCTGCGCGGCGGTGTGGAGTCGATCCGCCGCTTCACCGACCAGGAACTGCTCGACGCCGGCGTGCCCAGGAACGTACTGGAGGACCCCGGGTACGTCTTGGCCAAGGGCTATGTGGAGGACGCCGATCTCTTCGACGCCGAGTTCTTCCGCTGCTCTCCGTCCGATGCCGAGAACATGGATCCGCAGCACCGGCTCTTCCTGGAGACGGCCTGGCAGGGCCTGGAGGACGCCGGCATCGTGCCCGGTGCCGACCCCGGCCGCATCGGAGTCTTCGGCGGAGTCGGCTTCGGCGGCTACGACCAGGGCGATCCCGAGGACGTATCGGAGGTCTTCCGTTCGGCGATCGGGAACAAGAACGACTTCCTCGCGACCCGCCTGGCGCACCTGCTGAATCTGCGCGGTCCCGCGCTGACGGTGCAGACGGCGTGTTCCACGGGGCTCGTGGCCACGCACCTGGCCCGGCAGAGCCTGCTGCGCGGGGAATCCGACGTGGCACTCGTCGGCGCCTCCGCGTTCACCTTCCCCCTGGAACAGGGCTACCAGTACCAGGAAGGCTTCGTGGCCTCGCCGGACGGGCACTGCCGGCCCTTCGACGCCGACGGCGCGGGCACGGTCCTCGCCAACGGCGTGGTGGCTGTGGTGTTGCGCCGCCTGTCCGACGCGGTCGAGGCCGGGGACCGCATCTACGCGGTCGTCCGCGGCAGCGCCATCAACAACGACGGGTCCGACAAGGTCGGCTTCACCGCACCCAGCGTGAACGGCCAGGCCACCGTCATCACCGACGCCCTCGCCGACGCCGGACTGTCGTCCGCCGACATCGGCTACGTCGAGGCTCACGGCACCGCCACCGCCATGGGCGATCCGATCGAGATCCAGGCCCTGCAGGAGGTCTTCACCCCCGACCGCGACGAGCCCTGCACGGTCGGCTCGGTGAAGTCCAACATCGGTCACACCGACGTCGCCGCGGGCCTGGCGGGACTGGTCAAGGCAGCACTCTGCGTCTACCACGGGGAACTCGTCCCCACGGTCAACTTCCGGCGCGTCAACCCCGAACTCGGCCTGGACCCGGCGGTCCTGCGGATCAGCGACGACACCCGGGCCTGGCCGGGCACCCGACGCGCCGGAGTGTCGGCGTTCGGCGTCGGAGGGACCAACGCGCACCTGGTGCTGGAACAGCCACCGCAGCCGGCCGCACAGGCCGCCCCGGCACAGGCCGCCCCGGCACAGGCCGTGGCGCCGGTGGTCGTCTCCGGACGGACCCCGCAGGCCTTGAGGGACCAGGCCCGGCGGTGGGCCGACTGGCTCACCGAACACCCCGACACCACCCTCGCCGACCTGGCCCGGACCACCACGCGGCACCGCAGGCACTTCGCCGAGCGCGCGTCGGTGGCCGGAGCTGATCTGCCCGCGGTCGTCGAAGGACTGACCGCCCTGGCGGCCGACCGGCCGGACCCGTCGGTCACCCTTGGCACCGCACGGCCGGGCAAGGTCGTGTTCGTCTTCCCCGGCCAGGGTTCGCAGTGGCCGGGCATGGCCCAGCGCCTGCTCTCCGAGAGCCCGGCCTTCGCCGACACGGTCGACCGCTGCGACGAGGCGTTGCGCCCCTGGACCGGCTGGTCGGTCCGCGAGCTGCTCCAGGACGAGGACCGCATCGCGTGGGACCGCCTGGACATCGCCCAGCCGGTGCTGTTCACCATGTATCTCGGCCTGGCGGCAGCCATGCGGGATCTGGGCCTGGAAGCGCAGGCCGTGGTCGGACACAGCCAGGGCGAGATCGCCGCCGCCGTGGTCGCCGGGGCCCTGACGCTGGAGGAGGGCGCCAGGATCGTGGCCGAACGCAGCACGGCCCTCGCCGCGCTGTCCTCCGACGGTGAGATGGCCACGGTGGAACTCCCCGTCTCCGAAGTCGAGGCGACACTGGCTCCGTACGGGGACGCCGTCTCGGTCGCCGTGGTGAACACACCGGGATCCACGGTCATCTCGGGGGACCGCACGACCGTGGAGGAGCTGCTCTACGCGTGGGACGACCAGGACGTGATGTGCGGCTTGCTGAACGCCGCCTGTGCGTCCCACAGTTCGCACATGGACGCGCTGCTGCCCGGCCTCCGGGAGAAGCTCGCCTCGCTGCGTCCCCGCCCGTCCGACATCCCGCTGTACTCCACGGTGCTGGGCCGCCGGGCCGCGGGTGAGGAGCTGGACGCCGGCTACTGGTGCCGGAATCTGCGCGAACCCGTACGGCTCGACCTCGCACAGCAGGAGCTGCTCGCCGACGGATACACGGTGTTCGTCGAGATCAGCCCGCACCCCGTGCTGGCCATGCCGCTGGCCGATGGCGGCGCGGAGCAGGACGCGGTGGTCCTGGCGGCCATGGAACGCGAACGGGGCGGCCTGGACCGGCTCCGGCGCACCCTCGGCGCCCTGCACGTGCACGGTGTCGAGATCGATTGGTCGGCGGCCGTGCCCGACGGCCGCTTGGTCGGTCTGCCCGGCTACGCGTTCCAGCGGCAGCGCCACTGGAAGGAGCCCGCTCGCCGCAGGACGACCGACCAGCGGTTCTGGGACGCCGTCGGTGCGGGCGAGGTGGACTCGCTCGCCGAGTTGCTCGGAGCGTCCGGACAGCACCGGGACAGCGTCGTGGACCTGCTGCCGTTGCTCCGGCGCTGGTACGAGGGCCGCGACGACCACGCCGAGATCGCCGACTGGCTGTACGAGGAGACCTGGCAGCCCAGCGAGCCCGACCCGGCACCGGCGGACGGGGTCTGGGCCGTCCTCGGGGACCCCGCGTCACCCGCTGCGGAGCTGGTGACGGCCCTGCGAGAGGCAGGAGCCGACACCCACCGGGCCGGCACGCATCCTGACGGCCTGGCCTCCCTGCCGGCGGCGTTGCAGGGTGTGATCATCCTGACGCCACTGGACGAGGACGCCGGCGCACGGCAGGGCTTCCTCCGCACCGTACGACTGCTGCAGGAACTCGGAACACGTCACCCGAGGACTCCGGTGTGGCTGGTCACCCGGGGCGCTGTCGGTGTGGACGAGGCAGATCCGGTCACACGTCCCGAGCAGGCTCTGATCAGCGGGCTGGGCCGGGTCGCGGCACTGGAACGCCCCGAAGGCTGGGGCGGTACCGCGGACCTGCCCGAACTGCCGCACCCCGACTGGGCCGGGCAGCTCGTCCGCGCCGTTCTCGCCGGTGACGACGAGGACCAGATCGCGCTCCGCGCCGACGGCCGTTATGTGCGAAGGCTGCGTCGCACCACGCTCGCACCGCGGGCGCCGTGGACGACGAGCGGCACCGCCCTGATCACCGGCGGCACGGGAGCCCTCGGCCGCCGGCTCGCCCGTCGGCTGGTGGAACGCGGCACGCGACGCGTCGTGCTCGCCTCCCGCTCCGACGAGGTCTCCGCACAGTTCCGCCAGGAACTCGAGGCGACCGGGGCGCAGGTCGTGACGGCGGCCTGCGACGTCGGTGACAGGAGGCAGGTCGCCGACCTGATCGACCGGATCGACGCCGACGGCCCGCCGCTGACGGTCGTCGCGCATCTCGCGGGAGTCTCCGGGACGGCACTCCTGGCAGAGCTCGACGGTGCCCGGGCCGCCGAGGAACTCTCCGCGAAGGTGTCCGGCGCCTGGCACCTGCACGAACTGCTCGGCGACCGGCCACTGGACGCGTTCCTGCTCTACGGCAGTGGTACCGGTCTGTGGGGTGCAGGCGGCGGAACGACCAACGCGGCGGGTGACGCCGCGCTGGATGCCCTCGCCCGTCACCGGGTGGCGGGCGGCCGCACGGCCACCGTGGTGCACTGGGGTGGCTGGGCCGACGGAGGCATGGTGACGGAGGAGGCCGCGGAGCAGTTCCGGGCACGGGGTCTGCGGCTGATGCCACCGGACCGCGCACTGAGCGCACTGGACCTGGTGCTCGGAACGGATCGGGTGGCGCTGGGGGTGGCCGACATCGACTGGGCCCGCTTCACCCCCACGCTCTGCGTCGCCGGGCGGCGTCCGCTGCTGCTGGGCGTCCCGGAGGCGCGCGCGGTGATGACCGGCGAGCGCCAGGAGAGCGGACTCGCGGAGCGGCTGGCGGGCCTGGGACGGGAGGCGCAGTTCGACGCGGTGCTCGAACTGGTCCGCGTCGAGGCCGCGGCTGCTCTCGGGGTGGCGGAGGTCCCAGTCGAACAGCCGCTCCAGCAGCTCGGGATGGACTCGCTGATGGCGGTCGGCCTGCGCGCCCGGCTCGCCAGGCGAAGCGGCCTGCCGCTCAGCACGGACGTGCTGTTCCGGCACGGCAGTTGTGCGGGCATCGCGCACCACCTGGTCGACCGACTCACCGGGCGGCAGCCCGTCGCCGAGCCCGCGAACGACGCGTTGGTGCGGGTGCTCAAGCCGGCGCGAAAGCCCAGGGCACGGATCCTGTGCATGGCGGGAATGGGGGGCACGACCACCTCCCACGTCCCGCTCATCCCGCACCTTCCCGAGGACGTGGAACTGCTCGGTATCCGGGTCCCCGGCCGTGAGGGACGCAACGGGGAGGCTCCGGTGAGCGATGTCGACACCCTCGTCGACCGGGTCGTGGCGGAGATGTCCGACCGTCTCGACGTGCCGACCGTCCTGTACGGACACAGCCAGGGCGCATGCGGGGCATGGGAGATCGCTCACCGGCTGGGCAGCAGGGTGGGCGGACCGGAACTGTCTCTCGTCGTCGCCTGTGCGCCGCCGCCGTTCAGCGAGGCGCCGGAGACGCTCAAGCAGTTCCTGGAGGTGTCGACGCTGTGGGACACGGCGGCGCCGGAGACCTTGATCGAGTTCTTCCGGGGTGTGCTGCCCGACGAGATCCTCGCCCACGAAGAGGTCTTCGCCGGCTACCTGGAGAACCTGCGGAACGACTCCGCGATGTGGAACCGGTATCAGCTGATGCTGGACGCCGACCGCAGGGGTCCGCTGGACATCCCGATCACGGCGGTGTCGGCCACGGCCGACCCGGTGCTGCCCAAGAGCACGATGGAGGGCTGGTCCGCGCTGACCAGGGGCACGTTCGTGGCCCGCAACATCGAGGGCGCCCATTCGGCGCCGCTCGAGAACCCGCAGGCCATGGCGCAGCAGTTGGCCGCGGCCATCCCTGCCGCCATCACACTCGACGCGTGACCGCACGTGGCGTCCGTCGTCACCCGACGACGGACGCCACGATCGCGGTTCCTGATGGAAGGGCCAGCGGGGTGATTCGGATTCCCTGACAGACCTTGTTGGACGAGGTGGTACGAGGTGGTACGAAGTGGTACGAGATGGTGCACATCGATTTCGCCGCAGGGGTTCACGGGGGTGCTCGCGCTCAAGCCGGACTGCTCGACGTTCTCGGCACAGCTGTCCCCGAGGCCGAAGCGGGCTGCGAGCTGCGTCCGCGATGACGAGAGCCCGGACCTCGGCCCGGTCAAGGACTCGGCGGGAGAACTGACGAAGGCGTGTACGAAGTAGTCCGGCACAGACTCTTCACCGAGAACAGGACCTCGGCCCGGCACCGTACGATCCGCGCACCCAGGCCGGCCGGCGGCTACCACGAGGTGGCCGAATCCCTGCCGCGCCTGGCGGACTTGGGCCTGGCCACGCTCGTGGTCGATTCGCCGGCCGACGTGGCGGCGTACGGCCACGGGGCGCGCGTGCTGGAAGCGGCCGGCGTCGTTCCTGTGCACAGCCGGCGTTCCTTGTCAGAGGCTGCGGGCGGTGATGTCGCCGTAGGCGGTGGTGGCCCGGATGCTCAGGCCGGCGGCGGCGCCGTCGGTGTTGTTCGTCTCAGAAACTGTCCACGCTGACGGCCTGCGGCATCGCCGCTACCACGGCCTGGCAAAGACACACGTCCAGCATGTGCTCACCGCTGCCGGAGCCGACATCATTCGCCTCAGCGAATGCTTCCCGCCCGGCACTGCACCGGCATCTCCCTCACGACCACCCGGCCACTTCCAGCAGCTCTGCCAAAAGCTGACGGCCTAGAGATCACCAACAGCATCCAGAAGTTGGACCAGAACCCGAGTTTCGAGAACACCTCGATGCTTGCTTCGGGACCCTGGATGCGCTCTGCACGACGAGGGGGCCCGGGTGCTACCGAAGTCCAAGGCCGATGTGTACGCGGCGATCCGTCGTGACGCCAGGACCGGCATGTCGACGCGCGCGCTCATGCGGAAGTACGGCATCGGCTACGAGACCGTGCAGAGGGCTTTGGTCTCGGCCCTGCCGGAGCCGCGGAAGAAGATGAGGCCGCGGGCGACGCGGCTGGACCCCTACAAGCCGGTGATCGACGCCATCCTGAAGGCGGACCTGACCGCTCCGCGGAAGCAGCGGCACACGGTCAAGCGGATCTACGACCGGTTGCTGGACGAGCACGACGCCGTCGGCATCTCCTATCAGACGGTCCGCGCCTATGTCACCGCCCGGCGCGAGGAGATCCGCCTGCAGGCCGGCAAGGGTGTGGTCGACGCGTTCGTTCCGCAGACCCACAGGCCCGGTGCCGACCGTTTGGCCTGCCGATGTGGGGGATGCGGGCTGTCGCAGCGGAGCTGCTAGCCCGTCCGTTGCGCAATCACGTGTCGGTCGGCCGGAATGAGGTGCACCTGTGCTCACAGTGACGCTCGGGGTGGGGTTGTGCTTGCCCTGTCCTGAAGGAGCGTCATGCGGGTGCGCTTGATCAAGTCGCTGACCGCGGCTGCTGTGGTTCTGGCGAGTCTGGTCGCCGGTTCTACGACGGCTCAGTCACAGACCTCGCCAGCCAGCGACGGGCCCCGGCCCTCACGCGCGGCCGGTCCGGCCGAAGGGCGCCCGACAGCCCGGCGTGTCTGCCCGGACACTCACGACCCTCACCGGGCGTTCTGCCAGGCGATGGTCCGTACCGATGTGCCCGCGAGGCGCGCCCTGCAGCCGGGCCAGCAGCCGGGCGGCTTCGGGCCGCGGGATATTCACCTCGCCTACCACCTGCCCCCTACCGGGGCAGGCCGGACCGTCGCCATCACCATCCCCTTCCATGACCCGAACCTGGAAAGTGATCTGGCCGTCTACCACCGCCAGTTCAACCTGCCGACGTGCACGAAGGCCAATGGTTGCCTGCGTGTGATCAACCAACGTGGCGGTACCGACCTCCCCACAGCCACCGATCGCACTTGGGCGCTCGAGGAGTCACTGGACGTGGACGCGGTCAGCGCGGCCTGCCAGCACTGCAGGATCCTGGTCGTCGAAGCCGACGACAACAACCTCGGCAACCTGTTTCAGGCGACCCTCCAAGGTGCTGCCGAGGGCGCCAAGTTCGTATCCAACAGCTGGACCGTCCCCGAGTTCCCGGGCGAGACCTACGGCGACACCCTCCTCCGCAACCTCCCCGGCGTCGTCTTCGCCTTCGCTTCGGGCAACGCCGGAGGCCAGACGTTCTACCCTTCCGCCTCGCCCTATGTCACCTCGGTGGGCGGTACCACGCTGCCCAGGGACTCCATGGGGCACCTCCTCCCCGAAACTGCCTGGGCGGGTAGCGGCTCCGGCTGCTCTGCATTCGAACCCAAGCCGTCCTTCCAGCACGACACCTTCTGCCCCAACAGCCGCACCACCGCCGATGTCTCCGCGGTCGCGGACGACGCCACCGGCCTGGCCGTCTACGACACTTACCCCCCTCCCAACAACGCCACCGGCTGGCTGGTCCTCGGAGGCACCAGCCTGTCCACCGCGCTGGTCGCTGGCATGTATGCCCTGGCCGGCAATCCCGCGCCAGGCACCTTCCCCAACTCCTACCCCTACGCCCGCCCCCAGAACTTCAACGACATCGTCACCGGCTGCGCCGGCACCTTCTGCGCGGGCCCGGGATACGACCCGCCCACCGGCATCGGCACCCCCCACGGCGTCCGCGGGCTGAGGCTGGGCGGTCACCACAACTGGGACGCGCCCGCGCGATGGCCGTTCACCGCCAGTGGGGGCGGGGCAGCGTCGGGTCTGGTGCCTGCGACCTGCGCCGCCATGGATATTCGCTGCCTCGGTGCGTTGGCTGCCCGGTATTTCAGCCATCGTTCGTGATTTTGTTGGTCGGTCAGGTCCGCTGACAGGGACGGCCGCAGTCGATCACCGGGGGGTGTGCACTCCACAAGATCAGCCGGTGGCCGTCAGCCACAGCATCGACCCTGCGCTCTGGCAGTCGATATTCGACGGTCTGATGACCCGTGTGGCGGGCCGATTCGCCAGGGTCGAGGCCCGTCGGCAGGCCCGGGCACTCGTTCTGGGCCTGCTGGTGGACCTACCCCCCGGGCAGCCTCGATCAGGTTCGATTGACCGAGGCCCTCAGGGCCATCTATTGGTCTTCGTCACACCACGACACGCCGACGAGGCGTTCTCGGAACTCGACGACATTCTGGACCCACTTGATCATCACCTGTTGCCCGAATGTCCTGTCGCACTCGATCGAGTCGTTTTCTCAACGAACCGAGTCGTTCGGGCTTCTGTCTCAGCGACCTAGTCGCACCGTTGAGGGTGCCGGGGTGCCGGGGTGCCGGGGTGCCGGGGGTGCTGGATGGCTGTACCGGCTGGGGTGGATCAGGTAGGGACGTGCATCGAGTGGTCCTGCGTGGACCCGGTGCACGGGCGTCGTCGGCGTCCGCTGCGGGACTGTGTGACGGGCCCGGCTCCATCCACCCGAATGCGGTCCGTGTCGTCCACAGGGTCCGCGGCCAAGGCATGCAGATTCTGAACTGCACCCCGCTGGACGCTCGGACCGAGGCGTCCCGCCCTCTTCCGCTCCGGTGCCGCCCCGGCCGGAGCCTCGGCCATGCCCTGGAGAACCTATGGCACGCATGCCCGGCGCCGCCTGGCGGCCCGTCGTCAACGCCCACAAGAACGGCGTCCTCGAACACCGAGGCCTGGTCCTGCACGTCCAGGATGGCAACAACAGCCCCTACGGCTACTTCAACAATCCCGCCAAGCCGGTCAGCTCCGACTTCTGGGTCAGCACCATGGGCCGGATCGAGCAGTACGTCGAGACCGGCGTCGACTACGCCTTCGCGCAGCATCTGGGCAACCCGTACTACGCCAGCGTGGAGACCGAAGGCCACCCGGACACCCCGCTCACCGCCGCCCAGGTGGAGGGGGTGGCGCACATCTACGCATGGGGGAACTCCACCTTCGGCTGGCCGCTGCACGTCGTGGACAGCACGACCCAGCCCGGCCTGACCTGGCACGGTGTGGGCGGCGACGCCTGGGGCGGGCACCCACACTGCCCCGGCGACAAGCGCAAAGCACAGCGCGGCCGGATCATCGCCCGCGCGACGGAGATCCTGGCGCTCGACACAGACGGCGAGCCCAGCATCGACCTCGGCCGCCTCATCACCCTGACCCGCTCCGACCGGGGTGCCGCGCAAGACCACCCGCCCTACCTCGACGGCGTCCGCCTCGTCGAGGGGGCGCTGCATGCCGAGGGCCTGCTCGACAGCATCAACAACGCCGGCGACTTCGAGTGCCTCACCATCACGGCGTACGCGGCGTGGCAGCGGCGCCTCGGCTACGAAGGCGCCGCGGCGGACGGCGTCCCCGATCAGCTGTCCCTGACCGAGCTCGGCCGACGGCACGGCTTCACGGTCACCGCCTGACCTGCTCTACCTGACGGCCGGGGTGTGGTAGGGGAGACGAACGGGCATGGTGCCGGGGTCTTCGGCCGTTTCAGTGATGGTGACGATGTGCGCAGACCGTCGGGAAGGGCGGCCAGAAGCCGCTGGACCGCGGCTTGGTCGTGGTGGACCCGTTCCAGCGAGACAAGCAGGCCGCGCTCGCGCAGGAATCCGATCAGGCGTCGGCCGGCTCAGCCACTGCCGCTACCAGCTCGTCGAGCTGGAGACGAAGCAGGCGATCGTCCGTGAGCCGGGCCGGGCGAGAGGTATCCGGCTCGTATGACCGGTCCGGGCCGCTACCACCTGCTGCTCACGACCGATGGCCGGCCGACCTCCACCGCGCATCAGCATGTCTGCACGCTCCCGGTGGCCAACAACAAGCCGGGCTTCTCAACCCACAAGAGGGCGACGGGCTACGTCATCAATTCGATGTGCGGATGCTCGGGTGCCGCCGGGCAGACGTAGAGCTGCTGCCTGTAGCCGCTGCCGATCTGGACCGCGGTGGGCTGGTTGGGATCGAAGTGCTCCGATCCGGAGGACGGTTCAGCAGCTGGGTCCTCGGACGAGGACCAGCTGCGTCCATCGTCGTCCCCTTCTTCGAACGTGGCGATGGTCAGCAGGACTTCCATCCCAGTGCCGCATTCGGGGCAGGGCCGCGGGACGGGGTCAGTGGAGTCCCAGGCGGGCCAGCCGCCGACCTTCCAACCAGGCGCACTGGACAGCACGCAGTCGTAGTACGTCCACGGGTCCATGTCCTCCTCGGCTGCCTGCGGCAGACTCCACTGCCTGAGCTGCTCCTGCAGTTCCGCGCTCAGCTCCAGATGGTCGGGGTATTCAGTGACCTGTTCCGGGTGGAGCAGGCACGGCTCGGGCAGGTAGGAGGCGAACTGCATCGCGGGTGGTTCGGGGGGCGCGGTGAGGATGTCGGTGACAGTCGCTGCCGACCGCCAGACCAGCACGGTCCTCGGCATGATCGGATGGTCGAAGGGGCACCACAGAACCTGCAGCAGGTCCGCCCCTTCAGGGGTGCGCAGATCGGGCACATCCCGTGCGTACAGCTGCGCGACGGGCAGCATCGCTATGGAACCGTCGTACGGCTGGACCGCCACCCTCACCGGATATGTCCGAGGGGGCCGGATTCGCTCAAGGGTCTCTCGTTCCTGCGGGGTCAGGCTCCTGCCGCGCGAGGCGGCACGGATTTGTCGTTCCAGCCGTACATCAGCTGGGGACAGGGCCGGGTTCATCCCGTCCACCACATGAGGGCCCTCGCAATGGGGCCACGGCTCGTCGGCGGGCCACAGCAGAGGCCCGCTGACCGAGCTGTCCCACCACGTCGGTGCCCCGGGGCGGGGATGCAACCGGGTCGCCGTGCGTGCCAGCGGGACCAGTTGAGGAAAAACCGCGGCAACATCGAGCGGCCGCGGCGGAGTGACAGGAGTGCCATTCATAGCCACGATCTTGCCAACTGCCTCTGACAACGGCTCTCGCAGCCTCCCATGCGGCACTCTCCAACCGCTCCATAGCTGTCTTGTCCTGCACTTCTCAGGTACTCAAATACTCACTTAGAGGTCGTTTTCATCTGCAGTGTGGTAATGCATCCATGTTTGTGCGGGGCAGTGGTCTGGTGTTGATGAGGGTGCTGAGTCGGTCGTGTTT
>NZ_JBFAWH010000033.1:0-74175 GCF_040680235.1 Streptomyces sp. NPDC052101 | reverse complement strand
ACCCGCTGCGGGCCACCCGGGGCGCCTCGGCGGCGGGCCGGGTGCTGGGCTGGTTCCGCCAGGGCGGAGACCGGCGCCTCGCCGCATCACCCGCCTATCACACACGCATCACCAACTGGGCGGTCCCTCCGGGATGAGGGAGACCTGACCTGCTATTTCATGCCTGTGCTGCACTGGCGTAGACGCCCCTGGACGGTCTCTACAACCTGTGCCATGTAGTACCGCGGGAAGCCCCCCCCCGCTGGCACCACATACCAAGATCCGGACCAGGTGCGGACCAATCCGGCTTCGCATCGGGCGATTTCGCCCGTTGCCGCCGGTCAGAAGCGGGTGAGGCCGTGTACCACCAGCAGACGAAGACATGCTCGGAGCCTCGATCCGCCGTTCACCAGGTCACTGCGAAAACAACAGGGGAGTCGATTTCCAATACCCAACGGGGCGCGATACAAGCAGAGTCCTCCAGCTGGAACCGGCATCGACCAGTACAACGCACGCCACATGGCCACTTAAATAACCGATGCAGCGGAAAGTATCAACTCATCAGGTCGCAGGGCGTGCCATCAGAGTGGACGGATTCCATACCAAGCGGCTCGCAACATAGCACGCACTCCCCGGTTACCGAAACCGGGGATCGTCCGCACCATAGAACCTTCAACGCAGCGACCAACAAGTCGCAAGGCGACCGCATTGGTTACGAGGTTTCCGGAGGGGCTATGTCAGCGCAGTTTATGAGCGTGCGGGAAGTGGCAAAATATCTGAATGTATCGACCTCCTGGATATATCGGAACGCTGCCCGCTCAGGACTCACTCCCTATAGGTTCGGAGCAGGCACCAACGCAAAGATTCGATTCAGAGCGTCGGAGATCGAAGCTTGGGTTCGACAGCAAAGCGGCATGTAAAAAGGAAAATCTAGCGACGAATCGGATCTGCGAGTCGCCACAACGCGATTCAGGCCGCCAATTCCCCTTCTGATTGGACTTCTTTATCAGTGTCTCGTTCGTTGATTCGCGGGATGGGCTCGTTCTTCAAGGATTGTGAGCATCCGCGCTCGCGGTGGTCGAAGTGTCCCCACCTCTACAAGATCCGATACCGGTCAGCCGCTGGCCGGCAGGTGCAGGAGTCGGGGTTCACGACCCAGGACAACGCCGTAGTGCGTTTGGCAGAGATCTACAACGAGAAGAAGATAGCCCCTAGGTCTCAGTCGAAGACGGAGCGCATCCAGAAGTACGGGGCAATGCGCTTCGAGGAGTACGCCACTGGATGGAAGGCCAGCCAGCGCAACCTGAGTCCAGCCTCAGTACGCCATCTTGACTCCCTGTTACAGCAGCATCTTTTCCCGTTGCTGGGAAGTCGACGGATGAACACCTTCGACCACAAGGTCGTTGGGAACTTCATACAGGCCATGGAACGCAACGGTGTCGGCCCGGCCTCGCAGTCCAACGCTTTCGACAAACTCAAGGCCATCTTGCTCGACGCCCACCGACTGGGGCTGTTCGACGAAAGTCCCCTTGCGGGCGTCAAGGCGCCGCTCTACGAGCCCAGGCGCGCGGTGATCCCATCAGCGGACCAGTTGCGGAAGATACGCGCCGCCGGCGACGACTGCTTTCGGCTGATCACGGACCTGATGAGCGGCTGTGGTCTGCGTAATGGCGAGGCCGCCGCAGTCAACCTCCGCAATATTGTGGCCGACGACGTCTACCGGGTCACCGAGCAGGTCAATCAGACCACCGGCCATTATTCACCCCTCAAACACCGCAAACCGAACGAGTACCGCGACGTACCTCTACCGGCCTTGGTCAGGGAAACTATTGAGGGGTACGCGGCCAAGCACGGCACCACAGACGGCTACCTGCTACGCCACCCGAGCGATGCCTCCCGAACGTTCCCGTACTACAGTCTCAGCAACCAATGGCGACGCATCAAGGAGAGGGGTGAAGTCGACATCCCTAAGGGAATGGTGATTTACAGCTTCCGGCACTTCTTCGCGTCCAACTGCCTCACGCATGGCATCCCCATCACGGACGTCGCTGAGTGGATGGGTCACAAGAGCATCGACGTCACGTTCAAGATCTACCGGCACCTCATGCCCGGCTCGATCAGCTCAGCCGCCCAGATCCTCAACCTCAACCTCGCGCTCGCCGCGTAACTGTCAGCCGTCCACCCGAACGCCGAACCTGGCTGTACATCGCAATGGCATCTCCGCCCGCGGACCCCAGCAGTCGCGCCCGGACGCCGCCCCTGACGGCACATCCTTCCGGTCCCTCCTCGCACAGGCTGGAGCGGATCGCGAGCACGGTCGGTCCGATCGCCAAGTTCGGCGTCGATGTCTCCCGGCTGCACTGGGACATGACCAGCGTGTTCCTGCGGCGCGTACCTGGAGGAGGACCAAGACGAGGGCTAACCGATGATCCAGCACGGGCATCCCCGGGGACCGACGCTTCGAGCTGAAGCAGGACCAGGCCGGGCTCGCCGGCACCGCGGACGGCGGCATTCCCGTCCACGCGCGGGTCTTCGGCGGCAGGGCGGCTGAGGTCTGTCAGGTCGTGGGAGGAGATGAAGGACCTCAAGGCCCTCGCCGGCGAGGAGAAGTCCCTGATGGTCATCGACTCCAAGCTGGAGACGTACCCGAAAGTCGCCGCCCTGCTGGCCACGGGATGCGACTTCGTGGCGCCCCCGGGCGGACAAGGTCAAGGACGAGGTCTACGCGGCGCTGGAAGCAACTGGGGCCCAGGCCGTGGACTGGGTGCCGCAGCGGGAAGAGGGCAAGCCGCCCGGGCGGCAGGAGGTCTACCGCACCCTGCAGGACGTCCACGACCGGGTCCCGCCAGCGCGACGAAATGCTCACGGTGCAGCGCGTCCTGACGCATTCCACCGCCAACGCCGCCGGGCAGCAGGCCGTCGCCACGAAACCTCTGGCGAAGGCCGGGGCGAGGGAGGGACAAGCTGGCCCCACGCGGCGGGCGGACGCCTACGCGCTGATCACCACGCTCCCGTCCGAACGGGCCACCCCCGCACAGGTCCTGATCTACTACAAGGGCCAGGGCGCCGTCGAGCGCCGCTACGCGGACTTCCCGGGCCCCCTCGCGGTCACCCCCGTCTTCGTCCAGCACAACTGCCGTGCGGTGGCGCTGATCCAGGTGACCTGCCTGGCTCTGCTGGTCTTCTGCCTGATCGAGCGGCAGGCCAGACGCGCTCTGGGCACCGGGCAGACCGTGACCGGCCTCTACCCGGACAACCTCCGGGCACGCCCCATCAGCCGGATTCTCTACCACCTCGCCGAACTCAACCTGTGCATCGGCAACGTGACCGATCCACCCACCATTCCGATCACCCGCGGCGTCCAACTCCACCGCCTCGACCTACTCGACGTCGACATCAGAGGAACCAGCTGGCCGCAGACCTGAATCAGCGACCTGCGAAATGCGGGACGAGATCACCAGGCAGCCTCTTACACAGGCGTGCCGCTGGATCACGCCGGGACGGCCCAGGGTGAGCAGGTGAGCGCCTGGTCCAGCACTGCATCTCGACGGAGCTTCCGGTCAACTGCGGCTCTTCGCTCAAGCGGCCAGGCCGAGGTTGAGGATCTGGGCGGCGGAGCTGATCGAGCCGGGCATGAGGTGCCGGTAGATCTTGAACGTGACTTCGATGCTCTTGTGACCCATCCACTCAGCGACGTCCGTGATGGGGATGCCGTGCGTAAGGCAGTTGGACGCGAAGAAGTGGCGATTCCCGTAGACCACCATGCCTTCTGGGATGTCCACCGTGCCCGACGCCTTGATCCGCTTCCACTGATTGTCCACCGCGTAGTGCGGATACGGCCTGGTGGGGTCGCTGGGCTGACGGAGCAGGTAGCCATCGACCATTCCATGCTTGTCGACGTACCACTCGATCGTCTCCCTGACCTGGGCCGGCAGGGGAACATCGCGATACTCCCCCGGCTTCCGGTGCTTGAGCGGCCCGTACTGCCGGGAGGCCAAGACAACCTGCTCGGAGACCCGATACACGTCGTCGGCCACGATGTTGTTGATATTCACCGCGTACGCTTCGCCGTTCCGCAGGCCGCAGCCACTCATCATGTCGACGATCAACATGAACGCGTCATCCCCTGCAGTACGTATGCCGCGCAGTTGCTCGGGCGACGGGATGACAGCCCGCGCGGGGTCGTACTGCGGTTCCTTGACACCAGCCACAGGGTTGTCGGAGAAGAGCCCGAGCCGATGGGCGTCGAGGAGGATCGCACGCAACTTGTCGAAGGCGTTGGACTGCGTGGCCAGACCAACGCCGTTGCGCTCCATCGTGCGAATGAAGCCGTCGACCACCTTGTGGTCGAACGAGTTCATCCGCCGTCTGCCGAGCGCCGGATAGATGTGGTGCTCCAGGAGGGAGTCGAGGTGCCGAAGGGAGCCCACAGCCAGGTGCCTTTGCCCGGCCTTCCACTCCTCAGCGTATTCCTCGAGGCGCATCGCCCCGTACTTCCGGATGCGCTCCGCCTTCGGCTGCGACTGCCTTGCGGTCTTCTTGTCTTTGTAGATCTCCGTCAAACGCTCGATGGCGTCGTCCTGGGTGGCGAACCCCGTCTCCTCCAACTGATTACCGGCGGCCGACCGGTACCGGATCTTGTAGAGGTGGGGGCACTTCGCCCACCGTGAGCGCGGATGCTCGCACTCCTTGAAGAACGAACCCATCCCCCGGGGCAACGAACCTTGTGCCACGCGAACCGACTCCTCGCGACCGATGCTGACCTTTTGCTGACCAGCAGCGGTCCCGGAGGTCGCTGACCTGCGGAAATACCGAGGGAGCTCGATATGTGGTGGAACTTCGTCGGACGCACCCAGGACGATATCAAACAGGCCCGGGAGGAGTGGATGAGCGGGTCGAGATTTGGGGAGGTGAAGGGGTACGACGGGGATCGGTTGGCGGCGCCGGAGCTTCCGCCTGTACCGCTGAAACCTCGCGGTCGGGTGCGCTGAGCTGGCATTTTCCACTCACGGAGCGAGTATGGCCGGGCGAGGGGCAGCACACATCGTCCGGTTGGCTCCTCAAGATCGCTCCGAGAGCCGCCATGTGCCGTGCGCCGTAAGGTCGCTTCGCGGGTGAGCGCCGCTCAGTAGGGGCATCAGCCTTAACGCCGTGTAGTTGCACGCCCTTGCGTGGCCGTCCGGCTCTGGGACGGCCACGCAGCGCGGGCCTGCTGGATCCGTCTTCCGTCAGTCGTTGCCGACCAGCCGCCAGACCTGGTTCTTCTTGGTGGCGAGGGCGCTCGCCGGGTCGCACGTCCACTGGTGGATCAGGGCGCCGGCCGTGGTGGAGACATTGCTGACTTCGACGCACTTGCCGCTGTGGACGGCGGCCAGCTGGTAGTCCTTGCTGTTGCCGAGCGCGCTGACGGGGATCAGGGTGAACGTGCTCAGGTTGGTGTCGTCCAGGCACTGGCCGCTGTTCTCGCTGACGGCGACCGTGGAGACGGTGGTATCGGACGGCGGGAGCAGGGTGATGGTGTAGCCGTCCTTGGCGTTGGTGTACGGGAGGGTGACCGAGGCGGCGTTGTTGCTGACGGACAGGGTGGTGTCGGAGATCGTCTCGGGTCCGGCCACCGCGGCGCCGTTGTTGTACGGGACACGCTGGACGACGGCGCGGACCTTGCCGCTCTCCACCACCGACGTGGTGTTCAGGCCGGAGAGGTTGACGGTGACGTTGCCGGTGTTGCCGATCAGGACCTTGGCATTCTTGGCGTTGTTGTCCTTGGTGGCCAGGCCGTCGTTGTTGCTGCCAGGGATGTAGTTGACGATGTTGCCGGTCTGCGAGCCGCAGTAGCGGTACATGAACCACTCGCCGAGCGGCAGGTACTGCCCGGGCTCGGTGATGGTTCAGATGGTCAGCAGGTGGAGTTGGTCTGGGTGAGCAGGCCCATCCGCCAGGGCAGGCGGATGTAGTCGCCCCCGGCTCTGGGGTCCATGCCCTGGTAGACGTACTGCAGTCGGCACGGATTGATGGTCAGGTTCTGGTCGTTGCCGGCGCGGATCATCTCGCCGTGGCTGATGTCCTCGGTCCAGGCACCGCCTGGGAAGGTGACGTTGCTGCGGCCGGCGAAGGGTTCGTTCTCCGTGGCGGCCAGAGGGGTCCACCCGCCGCTGAGGCTGGTGGATGTGAAGGAGCGGAAGTAGCGCCGGCCCGAGGTGTTGCTGATGGCTTCCTGGAGCAGCAGGTACTGGTCGCTGCCGGCGACCTTGTACACGTTGGACGCCTCGAACAGGTTGTTCTTGGTGTCCGACATCACCATCTGGGTGTTTCCGAATCCGTTCGGGAAGTTCGCCAGGTCGGTCTGGGCGCGGTAGATGTGACCGTTGTCGTCACTGAAGAAAAGGTGGCAGTCGGCCGTGTCGCAGATGACCCAGAAGTCGATCCAGGTGCCGTCGCCCTTGTTCTGGGTGACGATCGGCGGCTCCTGGGAGATGAAGGTGCGCGGCGCGGACCAGGAGTGCGGGTCGGCGGGGTCGGTGCTGGTGGAGTAGGTGGGCGGACCGGTCTGGTAGACCATGTACCACAGGTTCTGCGGCGCGAAGTAGAACACCTGCGGTGCGGCCCGGTAGCCGGGGCCCATGGGCGAGGTGTCGAGGTAGGTGTGCGGTGCGGAGGCGGCCTGGGACCAGTCGTCGAAGTTGAACTGCACCAGGCCCCAGCCGGAAGGGCCGGCGGTGGTCGCCAAGGTCAGCCACTGGTTGTTGTACCGCACCACCGAGAAGTCCTTGATCGCCGCCACGTCCGGGTGCTGGGCGTCCGGCTTCGGCCCGGCCAGAACTCCGCTGGAGGACCAGCGGAACGTCGATGGCAGCGTGCCGCTGCCGCTGTCGACGCGGACCAGTTGCCACTGCTGGTTGGCCCCGCCCCAGTCGGTGAACTGCACGACCTTGCCGCCGTCGGCGGTGGAGGCGTTGTCCACCTCGACGGCCTTGCCGCTGTTTCGGCTGATCAGCCGCACATAACCGTCCGTGGAGTCCGCCAGCCGGAACTGCTGGTTGGTGCCGCCTGTGTCACCCCACTGGACGATGTCCGCATGGTCGGCGGTCGAGTAGTTGTAGACATCCAGCACCTTGCCCGAATGCTGTGCCTTCAACCGGTAGTAGCCATCGCCCGAGTCGACGAACCGGAACCGCTGATTGGCGCCGTCATGGCGGGTCCACTGCTGGACGGCCGCCCCGTCGGCGCTGCTCGCACCGGACACATCCAGCGCCTTGCCGCTGCCCCGGTTGACCAGCACGTACCACGCGTTCGTATCCACAGTGGCCGCCTGCGCCGTCCCGGCCGTGCCCAACCCCGTCAGCAGCGCCGCCAGCAGGGCGGCCACCGCGGCGAGCACCCCCGCACGCCTCCCACGCCCCCACCACGGGACCCTGCATGCCCTGAGCATGCCCTTCATCTGTATCTCCTTCGCTGGGTGCGGCCGGCCGTGCGCCGGATCGTGCCCCCGAGCCAGGCCCAGCCTCGCCTGAAGTGGATGCCGGGTGGACACCGAATGTCCGCCGGGCACGCCCGTCTCACACCGCGGGCCGCTGGAACTGCTGGTTGGTACCGGTACCGCAGGGCCACTGGATGAGGCGGGCGCCGTCGGCAGTGGAGGCGTTCGCCACGTCCAGGCACTTGCCACTGTGCCGGGCGATGAGGCTGTAGTAGCCGCCTGGCTGGTCCTGGAACCGCCACTGCTGGTTGGTGCCCGTGGTGCAGTGGTACTGGTTGACGTACGCGCCGTCGGCCGTGGATGCGTTCGCCACATCGAGGCACTTACCGCTGTGCTGGGCGAGGATGCGCACGTACCCGTCGCCCGCGTCCTGCAGGCGCCACTGCTGGTTGAGACCGCCGTTGCAGGTGTACTGGAGAGCGAACGCGCTGTCGGCGGCCGAGTTGTCGGTGACGTCCAGGCACTTGCCACTGTGCCGGGCGATGAGGTTGTAGTACGGGCCGCCGCCGACGCCGGTGACCGTGCCGGCGGCGGTGTCGATGGCGGTCTGCGGGTACCAGGGCAGGTTCATGGTGGTCCGGGTCGGGAAGGTCAGCGGCAGCCAGACGTACTGGGAGTCGTTGACGGTGCCGCCCATGGAGTTGCCCCAGCGGTCGCCCAGGTAGAGGTACGAGGTGCCCGCCGCACCCTGGACGGGCAGCACGAACGCGGTCTGCGACCCATAGGCGGTGGCGTCACCGACGTCGGCCACGGCGGTCCAGGGACCGGCGAGGCTGGTGGCGGTGGCGTACTTCTGCTGGTTGGGATTCCAGCCGCTGGTGCCGGACGTGAGCATGAAGTAGACGCCGTCGCGCTTGAACAGCGCGGGTGCCTCACGGTAATTGCCGGGCCAGGGGTTGGCGACCAGGGTGTCGTAGCCGGTGTAGTCAGCGGTGAGCCTGTAGATGTGCAGGTCTGCATTGCCGGCCGCGGAGGTGATCTGGTACGCCGTGCCGTCGTCGTCCTTGAACAGGGTCATGTCCCGGGACGTGGTGCCGGACGGCGGCCTGAAGCTGCCACGCCAGGCGTAATCGCCGTCGACGGTGTCGGAGACGGCGACGGCGGCGCGGGACTGGCTGTAGTCGCTGCCGTTCTCCTTGTGCATCCACATCACGAACTTGCCGGTGGTGCTGTTGTAGATCACCTTCGGGCGCTCGATGTTGGCGACCGCCAGCTCCGGGTCGCTGGCCCGGGTCAGGACGTTGCGACGGAACTCCCAGGTCTTCAGGTCGGTCGAGCGGTAGGCGGAGACGGCCTTGAAGGTGTTGTCGGCGTTGCGGTTCTCGCCGAACCAGTAGTAGTAGGAACCGACCTTGATCACCCCGCCGCCGTGGGCGTGCACCACGGATCCCGTGGTGTCGGTGAACTGCGTCCCGTTGGTCACGGTGACCGGGGCGGCCTGGGCCGGCCCCCCGACGGCCAGAAGCGTGACGACGCCCAGGAGGAGGACGAGCACAGGAGTGAACGCACGTCTGAGCATGGGCACTTGGCTCCCAACGACAGGGCTTCCGAATGTTGGAATCTGTTCGGTTCCGACGCAGGACAGTAGGCACCGGGCATGCACTCGTCAATAGTTACCCCGAGGTAAATACATCCCATGTCATGCAACTCGACGATCAAGAAGGCCTGCAATCGGTGTGCAAATTCGGGCAGTTGCGCCGCAGCTATGGACAGCACCCCTGTCTGCACCCGCTAATTCATCCTATGTCCATGGGTGGTGTGGTGGCATACGATCCACCGCCGGGGTGCCCTTCCTTACGCCTGCTCCTACCTGAACCGCACCACTGTCCGTGCGATTCTGTGACCAGTCAGGAGAGAACCTTGTCCGAACCGATCAGTCGCCGCAGAGTGCTGACCGGCATGGCCGCCGCAACGGTTGCAGCAGCCGTCTCACCGGCGCTGGCCAAACCCGCGCACGCCGCCGCTGCCTCCGCATCCGCCGCTGCCGCCTCCCAGCCGCTGCCCCTGCTCCCGCTGCGCATCCCCAAGTCGGATCTGGGCATCGAGCAGCAGTCCGACGAGAAGATCCAGTGGCTGCAGGACGCCAGGCTGGGCATGTTCATCCACTGGGGCGTCTACTCCGGCCCGGCCAGGGGCGAGTGGTACATGGAGAACTCCGCCGTCACGCCGGAGAACTACAGGAAGTACTTCACCGACGCGACCGGCGAGCAGTTCACGGCGAGCGCCTACAAGCCGGCCGACTGGGCCCAGTTGGCCAAGGACATGGGCGCGAGGTACACCGTCCTCACGGCCCGGCATCACGAGGGCTTCGCGCTGTGGCCGTCCACCCATCCGAACGCCTTCCACGCCGGACAGGCCCCGATGCGGCGGGACCTGATCAGCGAGTACGTCACCGCCGTACGCGACGCCGGGCTCAGGGTCGGTATCTACTTCTCCCCCCTGAGCTGGCGTTATCCCGGCTACTACGACGTCACCGGCACCAACTGCCTGCCCAGCAGCTGGGGTTACACCACCGATCCCGCGCACAAGGAGAACGCGCGGGTCATGAAGAACGAGGTGTACCAGCAGGTCAAGGAGCTGGTCACCCAGTACGGCAAGATCGACGACTTTTGGTGGGACGGCGGCTGGCTGGGCCAGCAGGGCACGGACGCGGACGCCGCCTTCTTCTGGGAGCCCGGCAAGTACCGCGACGCCGCCAACGACTGGCCGGTGGACGCCGCATACAGCGACACCGATCCCGCCACCGGCAAGCCTCTGGGCCTGACCGGCCTGGTCCGCAAGTACCAGCCGGACATCGTCACCACCCTGCGCTCCGGCTGGATCGGTGACTACACCAGTGAGGAGGGCTCGTCGGTCCCCACCGGTGCGATCCGCACCGGAAAGCTGGCGGAGAAGTGCTTCACCATCGGCGGCAGCTGGGGATACAACGCCGGCTCCAAGGTGATGACCTTCTCCGCGACCATGAACGTCCTGGTCAACGCCTGGGTGCGGAACATGACCTGCCTGCTCAACGTCGGCCCCGACCGCACCGGGGCGGTCCCCGCCGACCAGGCCGCCGTGGTCCGTGGAGTCGGCTCCTTCCTGTCTTCCTGCGGCGAGGCCGTCTACGGCACGCGCGGCGGACCATGGGAGCCGGTGGACGGCCAGTACGGCTTCACGTACAAGAACGACACCTTCTACATCCACCTGCTGCCGGGCTACAGCGGCACCGGCTTCACCACGCCGCCCATCGGAGACGCGCAGGTCACCCGCGTCTTCGACGTCGCCACGGGTGCCGGCCTGTCGTACACCGCCGGCACGGACGGCAGGGTGACGATCACCGGCGTCAACCGCACCCGCATCCCCGAGGACAGCGTCGTCGGGGTCACGCTGGACCGCTCCGTGCAGCCGGCGGACATCGCCGCCGGCAGGACGGCGACGGCCAGCAGCGAGGAGACCGCCCAGGGCAACACCGCGGCCAAGGCGGTCGACGGCTCCACCGCCACCCGCTGGTGCGCGAGCAACGGCGACACCGGACAGTGGCTGACGGTGGACCTGGGCTCGGAGAGGTCGCTGACCGGAACCCGTATCGCCTGGGAGTCCGACGCCACCAACTACCGGTACCGGATCGAGGGTTCCACCGACAACGCCGACTGGACCACCTTGGCCGACCAGACCGCCACCACCGGCACCAGCCAGGTGCAGGTCTCGGTCTTCCGTGCGCAGGCACGGTATGTGCGGGTGACCGTCACCGGTCTTCCCTCCGGCGCCTGGGCCTCGATCCGCAACCTGGAGGTCTACGACCGGCCCTTCAGCGCGGACGTCGGGACCGTTCGGATGGTGAACCGCAAGAGCGGCAAGGTGCTGGAGGTCAGCGGTGGCGCGACCGCCGACGGTGCCGCCGTCGACCAGTGGCCGTGGAGCGGCGGAACCAACCAGCAGTGGAAGCTGCTGCCCAACACTGACGGCTCCTACCGGATCTCCAACGTCCGCAGCGGCAAGGTCCTGGACAGTCCGGGCGGCTCCGGCCAGGGCGCGGGCCTGGACCAGTGGACCGACGACGGGGGCGACAACCAGTCGTGGAAGCTGGTGCCCTCCCAGACCAGCGGCTACCACCAGCTCGTCAACGTCCGCAACGGCTGGTGCGCCGACGTCAAGGACGCCTCCACCTCGGACGGCGCCCCAGTCATCCAGTGGCCCGCCACCGGCGGCTCCAACCAGGACTGGCAGATCGTGGCGCTGTGAGCGAGATAGGCGGGCCGGCACCAGGCGCATCGTCCGACGCGTGCGAGGACCGCCGAGGCGAGGGCCATGCGGACGGCGAGGGCGCCCCCGGTTCCTCGGACTCCTGCCGACCCCCCTCCGGACGAGTTCCTGGAGCAGCTCATGAGCTAGCCGTATCCTCGCCTGAGCGGCATCAGCAGACAGCCCTTCTCCTGTGTGTGCAGCGAGCAACACCCGGTCACGAGGAACGCCATGCCCGACGGCCCCGCCCCGACGCAGTCGCCGGGAACCAGCCGCAGCACCTCGGCGACCATCCCGCCGAACATCCTGCGCTGCCTCACCCCGGTCACCGAAGGGTACGGGGTCGACCTCCGGCCCGAGCTGAACCGCGTCGGGCTGGACGAGGCGATGATGCGCTGGGCGGCGCTGCGGGTCTCCTACCAGCAGGGCAGTGCCGTCATCCGGCGTGCGCTGGAACTCACCGGTGACGCTCACCTGGGCCTGCGGGTCGGCGCCGCGCAGCACCTGACCTCCTGGGGCCTCCTGGGATTCGCCCAGATCGCCGCCGACACACTGCGGCAGGCCATCGAGACGGGCGTGCGCTTCCAGAACCTGTCCGGGGCGATGGTGGTCTGGTCGGCCGGGCAGGAGGAAACCGGCTGCGTATTGCGGGCCGAACTGCCCGATCGCGCCCTCGATCCGACGGTCGCGGTCTTCCTGGCGGAGGAGGCGTTCGCCAGCGTCGTCGCCCTGACGCGGCTGAGTTCCGGGGAGGAATTCGCCCCGCAGAGCGTCGAGTTCGCCTTCCCCGCCCCACGCGACACCGGGCCGTTCACGGAGTTGTTCCGCTGCCCGAAACGCTTCGGCGCCGTGGGGGACCACCTGGTGTTCCCCACGGCATGGGCCGGGCGGCCGATGCCCGGCCGCGATCCGGTCACCTACACCGCCGTCGTGGAACTCCTGGGAGAGCAGGCGGCGTCGAGGCGCGACCAGCAGGACCTGCTGGAGGTACTGGAGATCTCGATCGCGCAGAGCCTTCCCGACGTGCCACCCTTCGTCGAGCAGGCCCGACGGCACGCCTCCAGCGAACGCACCCTGCGCCGCCGGCTGGCCGAGTGCGGCACGACGTACGAGGCGGTCGTCGACGGGGTGCGCCGCGAGCGCGTCGAGGTGCTGCTGCGCCGCCGCGAACTGACCCTGCGGGACATCGCCCGTCAGGCGGGTTTCTCCGACGTGCGGGCATTGCGGCGTGCAGTGCACCGCTGGCACGGGGTGAACCCGGCCCGGCTGCGCGGGCAGGCCGCGGAACAGTAGGGCGAGCCCCCCTCCCACCGCCCCGGCCCCTCCTGCCCCTGGCCTCACCCGGCCACCTGGCCCTCCGGTCAACGCGTGCGGATCCAGTCGGGCTGCCCGGGTTGTCGATGTCCCACAACCCGCCCGGTCCCGTGTGGCGCTCTATGTGCGTGTACGGCAGATCCCGCTCGGTCAGCGCCCTCGCGACCGCCAGTCCAGCGGGTCCCGCACCTATCACACAGGTGTCCTACTGGTGCTGACTCACCGGTCCGTTCCCTTCTCCGATGCATCAGGTGTTGCGGGGAACCTATGCACCGCGCGGCCGATGGCACAGCGCGTCGACCGGATCCGGAAGCTCACGGTCCGGGTTCTCCGGTTCTGTCGGGCGGGACCGGCGCCTGCGCAGCCCTGCCGCGGTCACGGTGTGCCGTTCCTCCGTCGTACCGCGCGCCGTGTGGACCGGCGAGGGAGCAGCACCGGTTGTACGAGCCGACGCCGGTCCACACCGCTGCGGGCGTTGATGACAGCGATGAGCAGGTCGACCGCTTCGGCTCCCACCCGGTCCGGGCGGAGGCTGACGGTGGTGACGGGCGGGGCGGTGCTCGCGTAATCCGGATCCTCGCTGACGCACGCCACCAGCAGATCCCGCGGCACCCGCAGCCCGTGGCGGCGAGCGGCGGCGAGGATGTTGTGACCGGAGTCGGAGTAGACGCCGATGACGGCGTCCGGTCGCGGATCGTGGCGGAGCAGTCGGCTGACCGCGTCCTGTTCGGCCGTGAAGTAGTCGGGCAGCGAGGCGTACTCCTCCACGAGGGAGGGCATGCGGTGTTCGTCGCACCAGGACCGGTAGGCGTCTGCGATCAAGCGCGGGTAGGAGTCGTCGTGCAGGGGCAGGGAGAGCCCGATCCGCAGGGCGCCGCGCTCCGTCAGGTGGTCGAGCAGCAGACGCAGGCCCGCTTCGTGGTCGGCGTCCACCCATGCGTCGCACCGGTGCGGCGCAGGCGGCCGGCCTTCGCTGATCATCGGTATGCCACGCTCGCGCAGAATTGACCGCACCGGATCCTCCGCGCGCGGTCCGACGTGGATGACGCCGTCCATCGGCGTGTTGAGCCACATCCACGGAGACATCGAACTCGGCATCGCCAACAGCAGATAGCCACGTTCGTGCGCCGCCGCCATGGCTCCCAGCGTCAGGTCCGCGTAGTACGGGATCACGGTGTACGGGACAGGTAGGTCGCCGTACGTCGTCATGGTCAGACCGAGCACCCCGGTGCCCCCTCGGGCCAGGGCACGGGCGGTACTGGCCGGGGCATATCCGAGTTCGCGTGTCGCGGCCAGCACGCGCTGCCTGGTCGTCTCGGACAGCCGTCCTGTGCCGTTGAGCGCGTTCGACACCGTGGCCGTGGACACACCTGCCCGTGCGGCCACGGCACCGAGCGTGGGACGCCGCCAGGCACGAGAGCTCTCCATGGGCATCCCAACTGCTGTACGGCCGCCGCTTGGGGTTAAGAACTTAATCACTCAGCCTACCGGGCGTCGGCAGCCGGAACCGGTCGCCGGGTGAGGAGCGATCAGATGCCAGATGTCTTCGACGGAGCCTTCGAAGGGCCTTCGGGCGGCCCGCTGCACCGGCGGACGTTCCTGGCCGCGGCCGGGGCAGGCGCCCTTGCGGTGGCCGGTTCCGGTGCGGCCGCGCGAGCCGCGACCGGAGCGTCCCCGGTGCGGGTGGCCACCGTTGTGCTGAACGGAAGGGTGTTCACCGGAACCCCTGGACATGCATCGGCACAGGCTGTGGCCATCGGCGGCGACGGGAAGATCCTCGAGGTCGGGTCCGACGAGCAGATTCGCCGTCGCATCGGCCGCCGGACCGTCGTCGTCGACGCCGACGGCGGTACCGTCATGCCGGGCATCCAGGACGGTCACATGCACCCGCTCGCCGCGGCCATGCAGTCCCTGAACCCGTCGCTGCGCAACGAGACCATGACGGTCCCCCAACTCCGCGCGAAAATCCAGGAGATGCTGGACGCGACGGTGGCGCAGGAACCGGACGGCTGGCTCCAGGTGACCGACTGGAACCCGGCCGGCCTGCTGCCCGCGGGCACGGTGGCCGACAAGAAGCTGCTCGACTCGCTGAACACCAGGCGCCCGGTCTACCTGCAGGGTTCGGACTTCCACAACAGCCTCGTCAACAGCAGGGCGCTCGCCCTCGCGGGAGTCGACCGCACCACCGCCGACCCGCCGGGCGGGCAGATCGTCCGCGACGGCGCCGGGGAACCGACCGGCCTGCTGAAGGACGACGCCCAAGGGCTCGTCTCCCGGGTGGTTCCTCCGCCGAGCCCGGATCGGATCGATGCCGCCCACGCCAGGATGGCCGGCACGCTCCTGGCGGCCAGCATCACGTCCTTCCTCGACGCCGCCAGCGGCGAGGACACCCTCAAGACCTACGCCGACCTCATCGACAAGGGCCTGCTGCCGCAGCGCATCACCCCCGCGCTGCTGATCGACGCGGAACTCGCCAAGAAGCCCCGGGCCGCGGCGGAGTACCTGCGGAATGTGCACCGACGCTTCGCCGGACCGTCCACGCTGCGGCTGACCACCGCCAAAGTGTTCCTCGACGGCGTGATGGAGTTCCCGGCGCAGACCGCCGCCCTGCTGACCCCGTACCTGGACGCCCAGGGCAGGCCGACCGATCACCGCGGCGACCTGCACGTCAGCGACCAGGACTACAGGGCCCTCGTCCGAGCCCTGGACGCGGACGGCTGGCAGATGCACGCCCACGCCATCGGCGACCGCGCCGTACGGACGGCTCTGAACGCCTACGAGGCCGTCGCCCGCCCCGGTCGCCCCGGCCGACGGCACACCATCACCCACCTCGAACTGGTCCACCCCGACGACTACCGTCGTTTCGCCCGGGCCGCAGTGGTGGCGAGCGTGCACTTGCAGTGGGCGATGCCGTCGGCCTTCACGCGCGACTCGCTGCGCCCCTACATCGGGCCGGAGCGGTACGCACGTCTGTACCCGGCGCGAAGCCTGGCCCGGGCGGGGGCCTGGCTGGCCGGCGGCTCGGACTGGCCGGTCGACCCGCTGCTGCCCTTCACCCAGATCGCCACCGCGATCGACCGCAGTAACCCCGAAGAGAACGAACCCCCGCTCAACACCGCGGAAGGCCTGACCCGGACCCAGTCACTGGTCATGCACACCGCAGGCGCGGCGCACCAGTTGCACGACGGCGGTGCGGGAACCGTTCGGCCGGGCCGACGGGCCGACCTGATAGTCCTCGACCGGGACATCACCAGGGTGCCGGTGAAGGAGATCCGCGCCGCCTCGGTCCGGTACACGCTCGTCTCCGGACGGGTGGCCCACGACGCGCAATCCCAGGCGGGACGCTCCCGAGCCGAGGCGGTCCAGCGCATGGGCGTGCTGGGCGCCGGCCGGACACCGGGTGACTCCTGCTGCCGAGGACACTGACCCGCGCAGGAAGGGCGACCACTGCTGGGGCGCGTGATAGCCGTAGTGGTCAAGGCCGACGATGGCGATGACATCGTCGGCCGACACGCTGCCGGGCAGGCTAGACCGGCGTGGACGACGACGGCACGAACGGTGCTCCGTGTCCGGGCACGATCAGGACCGGGCCGAGGGCCAGGACCTTCTCTCTGGCCGCCCGCAGCTGCTCGCGGTCGGGGGCGAAGGGGTCGTCGGCCGGTCCCTCGGCGGTCCACCACAGGTGCGTCAGGACCACCAAGCCCTCGGCGGCCGTGACCAGGGTGCTGACGTCCTGCGCGGTGTGGCCGGGGGTCGTCATGAGCGCGATCGACGGGGAGAGCCGGTATCCGTCGGCATCACGGTCCTCCCAGATGTCGTCGTGGTAGATGGCCATGTGGTCGTGGAAGCGGGCTGCGGGGAACAGGGCCGCGTTCAGCGTGTGGTCCGGGTGGTGGTGGCTGAAGATCACGTCGGTGACGTCTTCCGGGCTCAGCCCATGGTGCGCGAGCGGATCCAGGATGAGTCGGCGGTCCGCCACCATGCCCGGATCAACGATCGCGACCGTCTCGCCGTCGACGAGCAGGGTGACCGTGCCGGCCACCCGCGTGTCGGCGTAACCGGTGGTCAGGACGTGGAAGGCGGCGGTCATCGGAGACTCCTCGGGTGAAGGGTGTGTGGGGCGTGCGAACCGCGCCGAGCACAGTCTGACTGCCCGTAGGCCGAACGGACTCTCACAGGTCTTCCTTCCTCAGTCGGTAGGCACGGGCCGCCGTACCGCCGAAGACCTCGGAGCGCTCGGCTTCGGTGAGGCCCGCGGTCAGCTCTTCGGCTACGGCGACGACCTCCTCGTAGGAGGCGGCCAGCAGGCACACCGGCCAGTCCGAGCCGAACATCACCCGCTCCGGGCCGAAGGCATCCAGCACCACGTCGGCGTACGGGCGCAGGGCGACCGTGTTCCAGTGGTCCCGCTCGGCCTCAGTGACCATGCCGGACAGCTTGCAGAACACGTTGGGCTGCGCGGCCAGTTGGCGGATCAGTGACGCCCACGGCTGGAGTTCGCCCCGGGCAATGGGGGGCTTGGACAGGTGATCGAGGACGAATGTCAGCTCAGGCAGCGCTCTTACGGTGGCGATGGCGGCGGGCAGTTGATGCGGAAGGGTGAGCAGGTCGTAGGTGAGACCCGCGGTGGCAACCGTGTGCAGGCCCCGGTGTACGTCAGGCCGGTTCAGCCAGTCGGGGTCCGGCTCACTCTGCACCAAGTGGCGTATGCCTACCAAGAGTTCACCACCGGGCGCCGACCGTAGGGCGGCCAGGGTGTCGGAGAGGCGGTTCGAGGTGAGGTCGGCCCAGCCGACGACACCTGCCACCAGGTCGGTCCGCACGGCCAGGGCCAGGAACTCCGCGGTCTCGTCCGTCTCGGGCAGGACCTGGACCAGGATCGTGCGGTCGATGCCCTCCGCCGAGGTCTCCCGTGCCAGGTCCGCCAGGGTGAAGTCCCGCCGTACGGAAGCCATTTCCGGCGCGTCGAGCCAGTTGTGTGCGCGGCGGCGGGGGCCGGGGCCCGTCGCCGGACGGGAGGCGGACATCGGCCGCCAGATGTGATGGTGTGCGTCGATCCTGGTCATGGTCTTTCCGGTCCGAGGGGTGCGGTGGAAGGTCGTGCGGTGCCAGGCGGTCCTGTTCCGCCCCCCAGCGATCGCCGCCGATCGGCAGGGCAGCGTTCCAGGATCTCGATCAGAGAGCGGTAGACGCCCCGGCGCCGTCGTGAGGAGCGCTGCCGACGTAGGTGATGCCGTCGGCCAGGCGGCGTCGAGGACAGTCTTAGGACCTGCCTCAGGACGTGAGTGCGCCGTCCTGGCTGTCCGACGCCCGCGAGAGATGCCTGATGCGGTCGATGGCCAGGTCGGTCAATGTCATGATTCGCCACTCCCCGCGGTCAACGTCAGACCAAGGGATCGCGCAGGTGCTCCCTCAGCCACTGCTCGGTGTTGCTCACGTGCAGCAGCGCGGCGGCCTGGCTGAGGGCGGGATCACGGGTGGACAGGGCGTTGAAGATCGCCTCGTGCTCGGCGAGGGTGCGGCCCGAGGCCTTGTCGTCGACCAGACCACGCCAGATGCGGGCGCGCAGTGTGCGCCCGGAGATGCTTTCCAGGAGCGTGAGCAGGGTCTCGTTGCCCGTGGCAGAGACGACGGCGCGATGGAAGGCCACGTCGTGGGCGTTCAGCTGTTCCACGTCGTCGCGGGCCTCGCGCATGGCGTCCAAGTGCCCTTCCAACTCGGCCAGTTGGGCGTCGGAGATCCGAGTGGCGGCAAGGGCCGTGGCGACCGGCTCCAGGAGCCGCCGCACCTCCATGAGGTCCCGCAGGGCGACCGAGTCGCCCTGGAGCAGTTCCACCGCCCCGCCGAGCCCCTCCAGGAGCAGGCTCGGCTGCAGGCTGGTCACATACGTGCCGTCGCCCCGCCGGACATCCAGGACCCGCGCGACCGCCAACGCCTTGACCGCCTCGCGGGCGAGGTTACGGGAGAGCCCCAGCTGGGCGGCCAGGTCCGACTCAGGCGGCAGCTTTGAGCCCGGAGGCAGGGCGCCGGTCCGGATCAGCTCACGGATCTGTTCGATGGCCTTGTCCGTCAGAGACAACGTGGCTCCCTCCCCCGGCCGTGCTCCGCGGGCACGTCCGACCTGATCAGCCCCTGAGCGCGGAGATCGGCCCAGAGCCCGTCGGGGATGTGCTGACGATGGAGTTCCACGTTTCGTACGACCTGTTCCGGGTTCCGCATGCCGAGGGTGACGTTGATGATACTGGGATGCGTGTGGGGGAAGGCGATCGCGGCGGCGGGCAGCGTGGTGCCGTGGGCCGTGCAGACCTCGGCGATCGCCCGTGCACGGGCGACCAGAACCGGTGGGGCGTCCTGGTAGTCGTATTTCATACCCTCGGTGGGCCGGTCCTGGGACAGCAGTCCCGAGTTGAAGACACCCACCGCCACCACGCTCTTGCCCAGTTCCCGCGCGGCGGGCAGCACGTCGTCCAGCGCCGACTGGTCCAGGAGGGTGTAACGGCCGGCCAGCATCACCACGTCGGCCGCGGTCTCACGCAGGAAACGTGCGAGCATCGCCGACTGGTTCATGCCGGCGCCGATCGCGCCGATCACGCCCTGGTCGCGCAACTCCGCGAGCGTGGGCATGGCCTCCTCGGCCGCCTGCCTCCAGTGGTCGTCCGGATCGTGCAGGTAGACGATGTCGAGGCGGTCCAGGCCGGTGCGCTCCAGAGTGTCCTCGATGGACCGGAGCACTCCGTCCCGGCTGAAGTCCCACTGGCGGCGCAGGTCGTCCCGTACGACGAAGCCCTCGGTGTCGACGCCGCGTAGCTCCGCATTGGGCACCAGCAGTCTGCCCACCTTGGAGGAGATGACGTACGCGTCACGCGGGTGGCCCCGCAGGGCGGCGCCCAGACGGCGTTCGGAGAGGCCTAGGCCGTAGTGCGGTGCGGTGTCGAAATACCGCAGGCCGGCCTCCCAGGCCGCGTCGACGGCGGCCCTCGCGTCGTCGGCCGGGGTGACGTGGTAGAGGTTGCCGATCACGGACGCCCCGAAGCCGAGTTCGGTGAGCGAGACGGAGGTGTTCTGGATCTTTCGCTGGTGCAAGTGGTGCTCCTGGGATACGGATGGCGGGTGCCGGTCAGCGTCTGACGTGGGCCGACCCTCCCGTGATGAGCGCCTCGACCTCGGCGAGCGAGGCCATGGAGACGTCTCCGGGCGTGGTCATGGTGACCGCGCCGTGGGCGGTGCCGTAGGCCAAGGCGCGCTCCAGGCCGGTGCCTGCGAGCAGTCCGTGGATGAGACCGGCGGCGAAGGCGTCACCGGAGCCGATGCGGTCCAGGACGTGCAGGCCGGTCATCCGGGGGCCGGTCACGAAGCCGGTGTCGAGGGACCAGGCGGCCGAGGACCAGTCGTTGACCCCGGCCGAGGGCACGTCGCGCAGGGTCGTGGCCAGTACTTTCACCTCGGGCAACAGAACGGCCACCTCGGCGAGCGCGCCCGTCACCTCCTCGGCCCCGATGCACGCCTGCCCCGGGTAGGTCCCGGCCAGGCCCAGGGCACCCACCACGACGTCGGCGTGCCGGGCGAGCCGCAGGTCGACCTCGCGGGCCCGGTCCGCGCCACCGCGGCCGGCCCAGAGGCTGGGGCGGTAGTTGGGGTCGTAGGAGACGGTGACACCGTGGCGGCGGGCCGCGGCCATGGCCTCGTCCGCGACGTCCGCCGTGGTGTCGGACAGGCCGGCGAAGACACCGCCGGTGTGGAACCAGCGCACCCCGGCAGAGAAAACGGCGTCCCAGTCGACGTCCCCTTTGCACAGCTGGGAGACGGCGGTGTGCGCGCGGTCGCTGACGCCGAGCGCGCCGCGGATGCCGTAGCCGCGTTCGACGAAGTTGAGGCCGTTGCGGGCGGTGCGGCCGATGCCGTCGTCGGGCACCCAGCGGATCAGTGAGGTGTCGACACCGCCCTGGAGGATCAGGTCCTCGACGAGTCGGCCGACCGCGTTGTCGGCGAGGGCGGTGACAACGGCCGTGCGCAGCCCGAAGCAGCGGCGCAGTCCGCGGGCGACGTTGTACTCGCCGCCGCCCTCCCAGACCTGGAAGGAGCGGGCGGTTCGGATCCGCCCCTCCCCCGGGTCGAAACGCAGCATCACCTCGCCGAGAGCCACCACGTCGATCACGTCATGCTCCTCTCCACTGCCTCCACGGCCTCCACGGCCTGCACGGCCTCCGCGGTCAGCCGACGGATCTCCTTGTAGTCGCCCCGCCGAAGGTGGTCGGTGGTCGCCATCCAGCTGCCGCCGACGGCGAGGACCGCCGGGTGGGCGAGATAGGCGGCCAGGCGGGAGGCCTCGATCCCGCCGGTCGGTACGAAGCGCGCCTGGGGGAAGGGAGCCGCGAGCGCCCGCAGCATCCGCAGGCCGCCGAGCGGTTCGGCGGGGAAGAGCTTGACGGTGTCGAGGCCCGCCTTCAGAGCGCGCATCAGCTCGGTGGCGGTGGCGATGCCGGGCACCACAGGCACGCCCAGCTCGCGGCACGTGGCGACGACCTCCGCGTCGAAGCCGGGCGAGACCACGAAGCGGGCCCTGGCTGCCACGGCCCGTTCCACCTGCTCGGGCGTGAGGACCGTGCCGGCGCCGACGGCCAGACCACCGTGGGCGGCCATCTCCTTGAGCACCCGCTCGGCGTCCGGTGTGCGGAACGTGACCTCGGCGCACCGGGCACCACCCGCCGCAAGCGCGTCGGCCAGCGGGCCGGCGGTCGAGACACGCTGCACCGTCAGTACCGGCATCACACGGGCTCCGGCCAGCACGGAGGCCAGGTCGGTGGCGGTCATCGGCCGAGCCATCCCCCGTCCACGGGCAGGACGACGCCGTGGACGTAGGCGGCGGCGTCCGAGGCGAGAAACACCGTGGCGCCCGCCAGGTCGTCGGCATCCCCCCAGCGGCCGGCCGGGATGCGGTCCAGGATCGCCTTGCTGCGCACCGGGTCGTCCCGCAGGGCCTGGGTGTTGTCGGTGGCGATGTAGCCGGGCGCGATGGCGTTGACGTTGACGCCGTGCGGAGCCCACTCGTTGGCCAGCGCTTTGGTCAGACCCGCGATGCCGTGTTTGGCGGCGGTGTAGCCGGGAACGGTGATGCCGCCCTGGAAGCTGAGCAGGGACGCCGTGAAGATGATCTTCCCCTGGCCGCGGGCCACCATCGACGCGCCCACCGCACGGCTCAGCGCGAACTGCGCGTTGAGGTTGACCTGGAGCACCAACTCCCAGTCGTTGTCCGGGTGTTCGATGGACGGAGAGCGGCGGATCGTGCCCGCGTTGTTGACCAGGATGTCCACTGGCCGCTCGCGCCCGGCGAGGTCCGCGCCCAGGGCACGTACGGCCTCGGGATCGGCGAAGTCGGTGCGGATCGCCTCGAACGTACGGCCCGCGGCGACGACGTCCTTCTCCACCGCGCTGCCGGATTCCTCCAGCGAGGCGCTGACGCCGATGACGTCCGCGCCCGCCTCGGCGAGCGCGCGGGCCATGGCCCGGCCGATACCGCGCCGGGCTCCGGTGACGACGGCGAGCTTGCCGGTGAGGTCGAAGGCGGTCATACGGCGCCTCCCTGGGCGTCGTCGGTTTCGTCCGTGCAGTCGACGAGGATCTTCATGACGTCACCGCCGCCCTCCAAGGCCTCGAAGGCGGCGGGCGCCTGGGTGAGCGGCACTACCTTGCTGATCAGCCGCTCGGCCGGGATCGTCCCGTCCGCCACCAGGGTCACCGCCTTCTCGAAGTCACCGCGGTCGTACAACCGGGCACCCACCAAGGTCAGTTCCCGCCAGAAGAAGCGGTGCAGGTTGACCTCGCGCGGCCGGGGGTGGATGGCGACGAGGCAGAGACGGCCGCGCACACCCAGCACGTCGACCGCCGTGTCCACGCCGCCCGCCGCGCCGGACACCTCGAAGGCGACGTCCGCGCCCGCGTCCCCGGTCCACTGCCGCACCAGCGCCGGCACGTCGTCGTCACCCGGACTCCACACTGTCAGCCCCAACTCCTGAGCCAGCAGACGGCGGTGGGCGTTCAGCTCCACGACCCGGACGTCAGCGCCCGCGGCTCGCGCGACCAGCGCGATCAGGACTCCGACCGGGCCGCCGCCGACCACGACGGCGTTCTCACCCTCAGCGACCTGAGCGCGGCCCACGTCGTGCACAGCGACGGCAGTGGGCTCGACGAGCGCGGCGAGGTCCAGGGGCAGGGAGTCGGGCAGCCGGACGAGTGTCGAGGTGGGCACGGTCCAGCGCTGCTGCATCGCGCCCGGGGAGTCGATGCCGATGAAGTCCAGGTGCTGACAGATGTGCTGGTGCCCGGAGCGGCAGGCCGGGCAGGTGTCGTCCCAGCGCAGCGGCATCACGGTCACCGCGTCGCCTGGCTGCCAGTCCTCGACGCCCGGCCCGACGCGTACGATCCGGCCGGACATCTCGTGTCCCAGGACGACGGGCGCCGCGACCCGGGCGTCCATGTCGCCGTGGAAGATGTGCAGATCGGTGCCGCAGATACCGACGTAGGCGGGGGCCAGCTCCACCTCGCCGGGTCCGGGCGGCGTACTGGGTGCGACGGCTGTGTCCAGGGTGCGGGCGGCCGTGTAACGGACGGCGAGTGTCATCGTGTCGTCAGGGTCCCTTCAGCGCGGACGCCGATGGTCAGCAGCAGGTTGGCGTAGGTACGGGTGTCGGCGGTGACGATCGCCAGCGCCAGGTCGGGCGAGCGGGCGGCGTCGTAGAACTCGAAGCGCCCGAGCGTGTCGACCGGGAGGGGCGCCAGCATCGAGCGGTACTCGGCGATGGCCGGTGGCTCCGGTTCGCCCTCGGGCGGGACCATCACGTGGGCCGACTCGACGGGCAGGGCGCGCAGCAGGACGTCGAGCACGGTGGTGACGTCCAGGAGGCCGGGGGCCAGGTTGAGGTGGACGGTTCTGGCGCGCGCGCCGGTGGCGGTGCTGGCCGGGTAGTGGCCGTCGGCGAGCAGGACGCGGGCGCCGTGACCGGCTCCGGCCAGCGATTCGAGGATGCCGGGATGCAGTAGTTCGGTCAGGAGCACGGGAGTTTCCTCTCCTTCCAGAGGTTCGGCCCGTCAGACACGGGAGGACCAGACCGGACCGTCGGGGTACGCGAACTCCTTGAGGGACTCGGGGTGCATCTGCGCACTCAGGCCCGGCAGCGTCGGCGTCAGGTAGTGGCCGTCGACGATGCGCACCGGCTCGACGAAGTGCTCGTGCAGGTGGTCGACGTACTCGATGACGCGGTCCTCGGTCGTGCCGGAGACGGCGACGTAGTCGAACATCGACAGGTGCTGGACCATCTCGCACAGGCCGACGCCGCCGGCGTGCGGGCACACCGGCACCCCGAACTTGGCGGCGAGCAGCAGGATCGCGATGTTCTCGTTGACGCCGCCGACCCGCGCGGAGTCGATCTGCACGATGTCCACCGCGCCCGCCTGGAGGAGCTGCTTGAAGACGACCCGGTTGGCGACGTGCTCGCCGGTGGCGACCTTGATGGGGCTGACGGCCTTGCGCACGGCGGCGTGGCCGAGGATGTCGTCGGGCGAGGTGGGCTCCTCGATCCAGTACGGCTGGTAGGGGGCCAGGGCGCGCATCCAGTCGATCGCGGCCTGGACGTCCCATCTCTGGTTGGCGTCCACCGCGATGCGGATGCCGTCGCCGACCGTCTCGCGGGCGGTGCGCATGCGCCGTACGTCGTCCTTCAGGGACGCGCCGACCTTCAGCTTGATCTGGGTGAATCCGTCGGCGACGGCCTCGCGGGCGAGGCGGGCCAGCTTCTCGTCGGAGTAGCCGAGCCAGCCGGGTGTGGTGGTGTAGGCGGGGTAGCCCTGGTCGATCAGGTGGCCGATGCGCTGTTCACGGCCGGCTTCGGCGCGGCGCAGGATCTCCAGGGCCTCCTCGGGGGTGAGGGCGTCACTGAGCCAGCGGAAGTCGACCTGCGCGACCAGCTCCTGCGGGGACATCTCGCCGAGGAAGCGCCACACGGGCTTGCCCGCACGCTTGGCAGCCAGGTCCCAGGCGGCGTTGACGACCGCTCCGGTGGCCATGTGGATGGCGCCCTTCTCCGGGCCCAGCCAGCGCAGTTGGGGGTCGTGGACCAGGGTGCGGGAGAACGCACCGAGGTCGGAGCAGACCTCCTCGACCGAGAGGCCCACCACGTGCGGGGCGAGAGCCGCGATGGCGGCGGCCTGTATGTCGTTGCCGCGGCCGGTGGTGAAGGCCAGGGCGTGGCCTTCGAGTCCGTCGCCGGCGTCGGTGCGCAGGACGACGTAGGCGGCGGAGTAGTCGGGTTCCGGGTTCATCGCGTCCGACCCGTCCAGGTGCTCGGACGTCGGGAAACGCACGTCCAGCACGTCCAGGGCGGTGATGCGGGCAAAGGCCGGGGAAGCGGGCAGGGCGGATGACATGGCGGCAACTCCTGTGAGGGCAGGGGCGGTACGGCCCCTTGCGACGAGGTGTGGGGCGGCGGAGGGTGTCGGGGCGGCCTGGACGACCGCCCGGATCACTCCTGGACCTTGCCGCCCGTGATGCGGGAGATGGTCAGCGCGACCAGGATGATCAGGCCGTTGAGGGCGCCGATCCACTGGGCGGGGACCCCGGCCAGCGTGAGCACGTTCTGGATCATGAACAGCAGCAGGATGCCGCTGAACGCCCCGAACATGGTGCCCTTGCCGCCATTGAGGCTGATCCCGCCGATGACGGCGGCGGCGAAGACGGTGAAGATGTAGCCGTTGCCCTGCGCCGAGGCTACGGAGGCCAGGCGTCCGGAGAGCATCAGCCCGGCGAGGGCCGCGAGCACGCTGCCGGTGACGATGACGATCCACAGCACCCGGTCGGTGTGGATGCCGGCCGCCTTCGCGGCGTCGACGTTGCCGCCGATGGCGTACAGCGAGCGGCCGAAGCTGGTCCAGCCGAGGACGACGATGGCGACGGCGAACAGCAGCAGGCAGATCCAGATGGACGCGGGCATCCCGAACCATTCCGCCGTGCCCAAGTACAGCATCGAAGGCGGGAGTTGGAAGAAGGTCTGACCGCCGGAGATGCCGGTGAGGACACCGCGCAGGACGATCAGCATGCCGAGGGTGACGATGAAGCCGTTGAGGCCGAAGCGGATGATCAGCAGGGCGTTGACCACGCCGACCAGCGCGCCCACGGCGAGCGTGACCGGGACCGCCCAGGCGCCGGGCAGGAGCCCGAGGCCGTGTCCCGCGCCGGTCGGCACCACGAGCCAGGCCGCCACTCCGGGCGCGAGGCCCATGGTGGACTCCAGGGAGAGATCCATCTTCTTGACGATCAGGATCACCGCCTGGGCGAGGACCAGCAGGGCCATCTCGGACATGGTCTGCAGGACGTTGATGAGGTTGTCCGCCTGCAGGAAGACGGGGTTGACGATCTGGCCGACGATCGCGATGACCACGATCGCCGGTACGAGTGCCAGATCGCGCAGTCGCGCCAGGGGTATCCGGCCGCCGAGCAAGGCCGTCCGCTTGGCCCGCGGCTCGGCGGCGGCCGTGTCCGCGAGGACGGTTTCAGGCATCACCTCAGGCATGCAGGTCCACTCCTTCCATCGCGGCCACGAGGTCGTGGTCGTGCCAGCCGCGGGCGATCTGTGAGGTCACACGGCCCTGGAACATCACCAGGACCCGGTCGCACATGCGCAGGTCGTCGAGCTCGTCGGAGACGATGAGCACCCCCGTGCCGGCCTGCGCGGTCTCCTCGACCTTGCCGAGGAGGAACTCCTTGGAGCGCACGTCCACGCCCGCGGTCGGGTTGATCAGGACCAGCAGACGCGGATCGTCGGCCAGGGCGCGGGCCATGACGACCTTCTGCTGGTTGCCTCCGGACAGGGCGGAGACGGGCAGTTCGGGCCCGGGAGTCTTGATCGCGAGGTTCTCGATCAGGCCCTCGGCGAGCCGGTCCCGGCGGCCGCGGCTCAGGAACCCGCCCGGCCCGAGGCGCTTCGGTACGGACAGTGTGGCGTTGTCGGCGATCGACATATCGGGGACGAAGCCCTGATGGTGCCGGTCCTCGGGGACGAACCCGGCGCCGGCGGCGAGCGCCGCGGGCACACTTCCCGGCCGTGGCCGGTTTCCGGCGATCTCCACCTCGCCTGCCGTCGGCGCCCGCAGACCTACGACGGTCTCGGCGACCTCGGTGCGCCCGCTGCCGGCGGCGCCCGCGAGGCCCACGATCTCCCCGGCGGCCACCTCGAAACCGACGTCGTCGTAGGCGTCGCCCCGCAGAGCGCGGACGCTCAGTGCGGCCGTGGCGCCGGGGGTGAGGGTGCTCGCCCGTTGGCCCTGCCGGTGGGCCGCCGCCTCGCCGGTCATGGCGGCGACAAGCTCGGCGCGGGGCAGTTCCGCGACCGGCGCCGTGATGACGTGCCGGGCGTCGCGGAACACCGTCACCATGTCGCAGATCCCGTAGATCTCCTGGAGATGGTGGCTGATGAACAGGAAGGTCACGCCTTGGCGCTGCAGGTCCCGGATGCGGCCGAACAGACGGTTGACGGCAGAGCCGTCGAGTTGGGCGGTCGGCTCGTCGAGGATGATGAACCGCGCCCCGAAGGACAACGCGCGGGCGATCTCGACGAACTGCCTCTGTTCTACGCTCAGTTCTCCGGCCGGGGCGTGCGGGTCGACGTCCACCGACCAGGTCGACAGCACATCCTGTGCGCGGCGACGGGTGGCCTGCCAGCTGATGAGCCGGCTGCGTCCGTGGTCGTGCCGGTTCAGAAAGAGGTTCTCGGCGACGGTCAGCGCGGGAATGATCGTCGACTTCTGGTAGACGCAGGCCACATGTTTCCGCCAGCCGTCTCGGTCGCTGGGCCGAGGAGCGGGCTCGCCGCCGAAGGTCACCGTTCCCTCGTCGGGGGTCTGCAGGCCGGTGAGGACCGATACCAGGGTCGACTTGCCGGCTCCGTTGCGGCCGACGAGCGCGTGGGTCTCGCCGGGCCGGACGGTGATCCGGGCGCCGTTCAGAGCCACCGTCGGACCGAATCGTTTGACTATGCCCGTCGCCTCGACGACGGGCGGGTCCACCAGGACCCGTCCGTCGTCCGCCGGGGCGGGCGCGGGGGTGACTGCTCGCTCCCCGTCGCTCATCTCAACCGCCTTGTGTTCGTGGGCCGTCGCGGACCGGAAGGGGATCAGCCGAGGTTGTTGCCCCACAGGGACTTGTCGTCGCCCTTCAGGCTCGGGACCCCGCCGTAGGTGCCGCCGTCGGCCGTGACCAGCGGGGCGGAGAGCTGGTCCTCAAGCAGGCCGTCGCGGACCTGGATGATCGTGCTGTCGTGGTCGGTCTTGCCGGGCTTGAACGTCTTTCCGTCGATCGCGGCCTTGAGGTAGTACAGGGCGTACTTGGCATAGAGGTCGGCCGGCTGGGAGACGGTGGCGTCGATCTCGCCGGCGGCGATGTCCTTGAGTTCCTCGGGGATGCCGTCGTTGGAGACGACGAAGACGTGCTTCTTGTCCTTGGGGCCGACCAACAGGCCCTTCTGCTTGAGCACTTGGAGGCTGCCGGAGAGGGCGAAGCTGGACTGCATGTAGATGCCCTTGATGTCCGGGTTGGCGGTCAGATCGGTCTGGAGCTTCTGCGCCGCGACTGCCCCGTCCCAGTTGGTGGCCTCCCCGAAGACCTTGATCCCGGGGTAGTTCTTCTTCATGCACGCGTTGAACGCCTCAGTGCGGTCACGGCCGTTGATGGAGGACAGGTCGCCCTGCAGCATGGCGACCTTGCCCTCGCCGCCGAGCTTGGTGCCGAGGAACCGGCAGGCCTTCTCGCCGTAGGCACGGTTGTCGGCGCGTACGACCATGTAGACCTTGCCGGTGTCGGGGCGGGTGTCGACGGTGACGACCGGGATGTGCTTCGCCTCCATCTGCGCCAGGGTGGGCGCGATGGCGGCGGTGTCCTGCGGAGCCATCGCGACGCCCTTCACGCCCTGACTGATGAACGTCTGTGCGTTGGCGGTGAGTTTGGCGACGTCGTTCTGCGAGTTGGTGGTCTTCAGCTCCAGGCCCAGCTCCTTGGCCGACTGGGGCGTGTACTTGATGTACGAGTTCCAGAAGTCGGTGTCGGAGCGCGGGTAGTCGACGCCGACCAGCGGTGTGCCACTCGACGACCCCGCACTGGTGGCGCCGCTGCCGCACGCGCTGAGCAGCGCCAGTGCGGACAGGGCGGTGACGGCGGAACAGAGGGCGTGTCTGACTCTCATCGGTGCTTCCTCGCGCCGGTCCCGTAGCGGGAAATGTTGCGCCTCGACGACATCTGCGCATCGCCGCGCGCTAGAGATGGGATGTTTATAGAGCCACGATCGAGGGCCTGTCCAGACCTCCGTACAAGTAGCACTGATTGCCCAGGTCATACGTGTTCACAAGTCGAAGGGTGGTGACCGAAGGGGATATCCATCCCATCAATAGCCATCGCCTGATGGCCTGAGTTGGTCACAACACGCCGCAAGACATTCCATGTTTGCACGCTCTCGATATATGACAGAGCGAATTAAATGGTGCAACTCGCCTGACCTTGCGGCCGCTTTCATCCCTGCACACCGGTTGACATCCCAGGGATACATGACGGACCTTCATGCGTAACAAGCGGCGCCTCATGCACAGCAGCCACGCCGACTCGTGTTGGCCTGTGTCCCCCTTTCCCCTTCGCACCAGGGATGTCTCCATGTCGAGTTCGATCAACAGACGCCACTTCCTGGCCGGTGCCACCTGCGTGGCCGCAGCGACCGTCGCCGGAGGTGTGTTCGGCGCCGACGTCGCCCAGGCGGCGCCCAGCACATACACACCCGACTGGAACTCGGTCGACCAGCACCCGCCAGCCCCGGGGTGGTTCCAGGACGCGAAGTTCGGGATCTACTTCCACTGGGGCGTCTTCAGCGTCCCCGCCTTCGACAACGAGTGGTACCCGCGCAACATGTACCAGGCCGGAAGCAACGCGAACCAGCATCACATCGCGACGTACGGCCAGCCGTCGGCATGGCCGTACCACAACTTCATCAACGGGGCACAGGACCTCGCGGGCAACTTCGTGAAGTTCGAGCCGAAGCTGAAGTCGGCCGGCGGGAAGTTCGACCCCGACGAGTGGGTGCAGTTGTTCGTCGACGCCGGCGCCCGGTTCGCCGGCCCGGTCGCCGAGCACCATGACGGCTTCTCGATGTGGGACAGCCAGGTCAACGAGTGGAACTCGGTGAACAAGGGCCCGGGACTCGACCTGCTGCACCTGTTCTCCACGGCCATCCGCGCCAAGGGACTGAAGCTGCTGGTGGCCATGCACCACGCGTACCACTTCAACGGCTACTACGAATTCGTCCCCGCGCAGACGGATCCCAGCCTCAAAAAGCTCTACGCGCAGACGGGTTCGGCCGCGGAGAACCAACGCTGGTTCGACAAGCTCAAGGAGGTCATCGACCGCGCTCAGCCCGACATCCTGTGGCAGGACTGGAAGCTGGACGCCGTCGACGAGACCCAGCGCCTGAACTTCCTGGCGTACTACTACAACCAGGCCATCAGCTGGGGCCGTGAGGTGGTCGCCACCTACAAGGACGGCATGGACAACAAGGGCGAGGTCTTCGACTACGAACGCGGCGGCCCTGCCGACCTCACCACTCCGTACTGGCTGACCGACGACAGCATCTCCAGCAGCAGCTGGTGCTACACGCAGGGCATCGGCTACTACAGCATCCAGCAGATGCTGCACTCGTTCATCGACCGGGTCAGCAAGAACGGCAACGTGCTGCTGAACATCGCGCCGATGGCCGACGGCACCATCCCCCAGGCCCAGAGGGACATCCTGCTCGGCATCGGCGACCATCTGAAGCGCTTCGGCGAGTCGATATACGCGACCCGCGCCTGGACGGCGTACGGCGAGGGCCCGACGAAGATGGGCGGCGGCGCGTTCACCACCCCGCATGCCGGCACCGCGCAGGACATCCGCTTCACCCGCAACAAGGCCGACAACGTCCTGTACGCCACCGTCCTGGGCTGGCCCGCCAGTTCGCTGACGATCAAGACCCTCGGCTCGGACCGGATCAACCTCTCCTCGCTGACCTCCGTGCAGCTCCTCGGCGACACCGCCGGCACCTACATCGACCTGCCGACGCCGACCCAGAGCTCCTCCGGCCTCACGGTCACCCTGCCGTCCTCGGCGCCGTACAACGCCAACGCCTACGTGCTGAAGCTCGCCTTCTCCGGTGCGATCCCCGTCCTGAAGCCGCTCGTCGGCGCCGTCGTCTTCGCGGACGTCGACTACACCGGCAAGGCCGCCGTGCTCACCGTCGGCGACTACACCGCGGACGACCTGACCGCTGCCGGACTGGGCGCGCGCACCATCTCCTCCCTCCGGCCGGCCGCCGGCTACCAGGTGATCGGCTACTCGGAAGACAACTTCACCGGCACCTCCTGGACCTTCACCGCCGACGACCCCGACCTCCGGGTCACCGGCAACAACGACCAGATCACCTCGCTGAAGGTCCAGTTCAACCCGGCGACGTACTTCCGGATCACCAACGTCACCAACGGTCTCGCCCTGGACAGCGGCGGCGGCGTGGCCTCCGGCGCCAACCTCAAGCAGTGGACCTGGGACGACAGTTCGAACCTGCAGTGGCAGGTGGAGGCGGTCGGCGGCGGCTACTACAAGCTGGTCAACCGCACCAATGGCATGGTCGCCGACGGCTGGGGCGCCACCGCCGACGGCTCCGCCGCGAGGCAGGCCCCCTGGAACGGTGGCACCAACCAGCAGTGGACGATCACCCACCGGGGCGGCGACCGCTACTCGATCGCCAACCGCACCACCGGCCTGGTCCTCGACGGCGGCGGCAACGTCGACTCGGGCTCCGTCACCAAGCAATGGACCTACGGCAGCAGCACCAACCTGCTGTGGACCTTCACGGCGCTGTAGTCGGCGAAGCCCGCTGCCGACAGGGCGGGCGCAGTTCGACGCTGCTGGGCCCTGCCTCGGGGCACGTGTCCCGGGGACTGGCAGCCTCACTCGGTGAAAGAGAAACGAATGCAGATGGATGACATGTATATGACAGTCAAGCGGGTTCCGTGGTGGGGGCGTGGGAGGCGTGCGGGGGTGCTCGCCGCGGTGGCCGCCCTGCTGGCGGCGCTGCTGACGGGGTTGGGCACGGCCGGGACGGCGCAGGCGGCCACCGTGGATACGAACGCGTGGTACGTGCTGGTCAACCGGGGCAGCGGCAAGGCGCTCGATGTGTCCGGTGCGAGCAGCGCCGACGGGGCGGCCGTCCAGCAGTGGACCCGCAACGACGGGGCCAACCAGCGGTTCCAGTTCGTGGACTCGGGCGGCGGTTACTACCGGCTGAAGGCACAGCACTCCGGCAAGGTGCTGGACGTTTCCGGCTACTCCACGGCCGACCATGCCGGCGTCGTGCAGTGGAGCGACACGAACGGGAGCAACCAGCAGTTCCGGCTGGCCGACTCGTCGGACGGTTACGTGCGACTGCTCAACCGCAACAGCGGCAAGGCCCTCGAGGTGGACAACGCCGGCACCGCGGACGGTGCCAAGGTCGTCCAGTTCACCGACTGGGGCGGGGCCAACCAGCAGTGGCAACTGGTCCGCGCGACGGGAGTACTGGCCCAGGTGCACACCGCGGGGCGGGTCAAGGACGCCGGAAACACCGTGCAGTACAGCTGGCCCGGGGTGTACTTCGAGGGCCGCGTCAGCGGCACCGGCGTCGGGATCGTACTCAACGACTCGGCCGCCGACTACGACGTCCAGGTCGACGGAACCACCGTCACCACACTCGTCACACCCGGCGACACCACGCACTGGATCAACGGCCTGCAGAACGGTGAGCACACCGTCCGGCTCGTCAAGCGCAACGACACCCCGGGGGACATCAGTACGTTCGGAGGCTTCGTGGCCGCGCCCGGCGGTGCCGTACTGACCAAACCGGCGGCCCGCAACCGCCAGATCGAGTTCATCGGTGACTCCCTCACGGTGGGCTACGGAAACCTCTCGAACTCCAGAGACTGCACCTCGGACCAGCTCAAGCGGACCACCAACGCCGACGTGAGCTACGGCGCCCTCACCGCGCGGCAACTGAACGCCGACTACCAGATCAACGGCTTCTCGGGCCTCGGCATGGTGCGCAACTACGGCGGAGGCTCCCCGGACGTCACCTACCGGACCTTCTATGACCGTGCCCTGCAGAGCGTCTCCGGCGACGTCTGGCAGAACCCGGGCACCTGGCGTCCCCAGGTCGTGGTGGTCAACCTCGGCACCAACGACTTCTCCCCCCTCAAACCCGGTGAGTCGTGGACGCCCGACAGCCTCGCGGCCGCCTACCGCAGCGCCTACACCGACTTCCTCCAGAAGCTGCGGACACGCTACGGGGCCGGTACCACCATCGTGGTCGTCGGCACCGGCCAGTACGCCGAGCACGTCCAGCAGGTGGTCAAGGCACGCAACGACGCCGGCGACAGCGGGGTCCGCTACTGGCCCCTCGACAGCTCGGGCCTGGACTTCCTCGGCTGCAACTACCACTACTCGGTCCACGACGACCGGATCATCGCCGACCGGCTCACCTCGTTCCTCTCCGGTCTGCCGACAGGCTGGTGACGGCCCCACCGCCCAGCCGCGCCACCGTGTCCGTGCATGCTGCACTCAGGGGCGAGACGCCGTTGTCGTCGAGCAGGGCGCGGAGGCGCCGGCCCCGCCCACTCCGACACCCGGCGTTCCGGAACGCACCGGCCGGGGCGCCGTGGAGCGGAAGTGGATCTAGGCTGGAAGCTGTGGCTGGGAACCGGCCCTGACGGGCCCGGCTGTCCGGACGGAGGTGTCGCGCGTGGACATGGCCGGCAAGCAACATACCCCCATTGCCGCGCTTGTGCTGGGCCCGGACGGCGTGGTGAGTGGCTGGAGCGAGAGCGGGCACCGGCTGCTGGGCTGGACGGCGGAGGACGCCGTCAGGCGCCCCGTGACCGACCTGCTGGCCTCTCCCCCACCACCCGGCTTCCCCGACAGCGACGGCAGCGGCCCCGACCATCCGGGGCTCATCCCCCTGCGCCACCGGGACGGTTCCACGCTGGACGCTCTCGTGTCGGCCCACCCGCTGTTCGACGCCGACGGCCGGGCGCTGGGCCATGCGGTGACCGTCCAACGCTGGGAACTGCGCCCGCTGATCGCCGACCTGGCCTTCGAACAGTGCCCCTTCGCTCTGGGCGTCTACGACCCTGAGCTGCGGTTCCTGTGGATCAACGCCTCCTCGGGCCGGGTGATCGCGCACTCCGAGGAGCAAGTGCTGGGTAAGAAGTACCGAGAGGTGCTTCCCGAATTTGACCGCTCGCTGTTTCCCGAAAGGGACGACAAGCCCTACACCGACCAACTCTCCGAAGTGGCGAGGACGGGCAAGCCCGCGCGTCTCATCACCGTCTTCCGCCCCCTCGGCAGTAACTACGCCAACGCCTGGGCCACCAGCATATGGCCCGTCCGGGACGCCGAGGGCAGGGTCCGCGCGGGTCGCCAACTGGGGATTCGACATGAGCGCCGAGTACTGGGCCCGGCAGCGCCTGCTCATGCTCAACGAGGCCAGCGGCGGCATCGGCCGGACACTCGACGTGATCGGCACCGCCCAGGAACTGGCCACGACCCCGGTGCCGGCGTTCACCGACCTCGTCACCGTGGATCTCTTCGACGAGGTGCTGCGCGGAGAGGAGCCGCCCTCCGTGTCCGAGTTCACCCCCGGCGAGACCGTCGTGCTCAGCCGTGCCGCCCAGCACAGCGCGAAGGAGGACACCGACCGGGCTCCCGGGCCCACGACGCCGGTCAGCCACGCTCCCGGTTCCGTCGCCGCCCGCTGCATGGCCACCGGCAGGTCCACGGTCCAGCTCGCGGCCGAACCCGGCCAGGGCGGCGAATGGGCCTTCGGGCCCGGCCTCGCCGCCGACCCGGCTCACTGGCCTCCGGGCAACCCGTTGATCGACGAATCCATCGCCGCGCACGGGCTGACCGGCCGGATCACCGTGCCGCTCCGCGCCCGCGGTACGCTGCTCGGCGTCGTCGAGTTCTCCCGCAGCGACCGGCCCGAGGCCTTCACCGCCGACGACCTGATCCTCGCCGAAGAGCTGACTGCCAAGGCAGCCATCGCCATCGACAACGCCCGCCGGTATGCGCGCGAGCGCACGACCGCGCTGACCCTGCAACGCAGCCTGCTGCCGCAGGGGCTGCCGAGCCAGGAGGCGCTCGAGGTGGCATCCCGCTACCTGCCCGCCGGGACCGGCGCGGAAGTGGGCGGTGACTGGTTCGACGTCATCCCGCTCTCCGGTGCCCGGGTCGCCCTGGTCGTCGAGGATGTCGTCGGTCACGGCCTCCACGCCTCGGCCAGCATGGGCCGGCTGCGCACGGCGGTCCGCACCCTGGCCGACGTGGACCTGCCGCCGGACGAGTTGCTGACCCACCTGGACGACCTGGTCATCCACCTTTCCAGCGACCTGCAGCCCGCCGGTGGCTTCCAGCCGACCGGCGAGTTCGGGGCCACCTGCCTGTACACCGTCTACGACCCGGTTTCCCGCCGCTTCGCGGTGGCGAGCGCAGGTCATCCGCTACCGCTGATCATCTCCCCGGACGGCACCAGGCTCCCGAGCTCCGCACAGCCGGGACCGCCGCTCGGCGTCGGTGGGCTGCCTTTCGCAGGCGACCGAAGTCGAGCTGCCCGAGGGCAGCCTGCTCGCCCTCTACACCAACGGGCTGGTGCAATGCCGCGAGCGCGACGTCGACCAGGGCATCACCGAACTGCTGCGTGTCCTGAACCACTCGGCCACCTCGCTGGAGGACCTCTGCGACACGGTGATGGACGCCATGCTCCCCGAACGCCGCACCGACGACGCCGCTCTCCTGCTTGCTCGCACTCTGGCGCTGAATCCCCAGCACGTCGCCGACTGGGACGTCGAAGCCGACACCGCGCAGGTGCCGCACGCCAGAAGATTCGCCGTCGACCAGGTGGATGCCTGGGGCCTGGAGGAGATGTCGTTCGTCACCGAACTGGTCGTCAGCGAGCTGGTCACCAACGCCATCAGATACGGCGAGCCCCCGATCAGGCTACGGCTCATCCGCGACACCTCCCTGATCTGCGAGGTCTCCGACGCCAGCAACACCGCCCCGCACCTGCGCCGGGCGCGCGCCTTCGACGAGGGCGGTCGGGGCCTGCTGCTCGTCGCCCAGCTCACCCAGGGGTGGGGCACCCGGCACACCACCGAGGGCAAGACGATCTGGTGCGCGCAGACCCTTCCCGAGCCCGAGCCGCGATGAGGTCCGAGCCCGGCGGGCCGTCGCCAGGCTCCCGGCAGGGCGACGACGGCCTGCGCGTCAGTGGGGGCCGTTCCGGAGGACCCGGCACCGGCCGCTACGCGATCGGCACGCTGGTGGAGCCGCACGATCGGGTTCGCCATGGCAGTCCCAGCTGTTCCACCCCACCGGCACACGCGCCTGGTGCGGGGGGGATCGGGCGGGGCTGTCGGGTCATCGCTGATCGCGTTCGGAGCGAGCGCGCACGACGCTTTCCGTGCGGGTGCGCAGCACGGTGAAGGAGCAGGGCGGGAGGTCGCGGACCGGGCCGGTCACGCGGTCCTCGACCGGAGAGGCACGGGCGGGCGCGAAGGGGCTCGTGGCGTGCGGCCGGGCCGCGAGCATGGTCCGCGTGAACTGCGTGTCGCCATCCGTGCCGGCCAGGCGCAGCCGTGCGGTGACGGTCTCGGCCGTGGCATGCGCGATCTCGGTGATCACGTCGCCGTGCGCGCTGCCGCGGACCGCTGACACCGCGAGGACTTCCGGCTCGGGCCGCACGTCCTCGATGTCGTGGAGCAACTCGCCGTCGCGGTAGCAGCGGATGTGCCGCCCGTCCACCTCGACCCGCAGGTCGTACCAGCGGCCGGCATCGACGGGGCCGGCTCGGCGTCGGTGATGTCGTGGTGGATGCCGTCGTCCACGCGGCGCCGACCGACCACGGGTACCAGTCATCGGCGGAGGTCCCGGCGAAGCCGAGGACGAACCCTTCGCCTCCGGCCGTCTTCCGAATCCGGGGCCGCCTCCGCACCCAAGGAACCCAGGCGGACGTCCGTGAACTACGCAGATCTGTCCCCCGGAGTGACGGGCAGCGCTGTATCGCCGGAGTCGACCGAATGCATGCACGGGACGTGGCAGTGGAGCGTGGGCCAGACGTGGATGTTGTCGAAGTAGCCCAGGTCGGGCGCCCAGTGGACGTCGTCCTGCTTGCCGAGCAGCTGGAGCAGGAGGCGAGCCGCCGACGGATGGTGGTCCTATTGCCTGACGGACCCGGACGGTGCCGCAACATCTCCCAGGCGTTCCCGCGCAACGCGATCCGCCCAGCCGGTCCCGTCGAGGTTCGGAGTTCGAAGCGGTCGGCCCCGCGACCACCATCCGGCTGTGCGCAGTACGTCTGCTGCGCTGACGTGGCCGGGCAGCCGTGCTGCACCTGAGCGTCAGTGAGGGGCCCTGCCACGGAGCATGGCTCGGCTCGACATTGCCAGGCATGCCATTGGCCGAGCCATGCGCCATCACGCCCCGGCAGCCTCGATGAACTCGCCCACGGCGCTTCGCGGGTCCCCCGACCGCACCAGTGCCTCGCCGACCAGCACCACGTCGGCTCCCCAACCGCGGTACTCCGCGACATCCTTCGGGCCCGTCACTCCTGATTCCGCGACCCTGACCGTGCCTTCGGGGATGCCGGTCACGAGGTCGGCGAACACTGTGCGATCCACGTCCAGCGTGGTCAGGTCCCGCGCGTTGATTCCGAGGAGCTCAGCTCCCGCGGCGACGGCGCGCCGTACTTCGTCGGCCGTGTGAGCCTCCACGAGCGGCGTGAGGCCCAACTCTTCGCACAGCCTCATCAAGTCGGTGAGCCGGCCGTCGTCCAGCGACACGACCATGAGAAGCGCGAGATCGGCGCCATGCGCGCGAGCTTCCCACAGCTGATAGGGGTCGACGATGAAATCCTTGCGCAGGACGGGCACGTCTACCCGGGCACGTACGGCGTCCAGATCAGCGAGGGAGCCGCCGAAACGCCTGCTCTCGGTGAGCACGCTGATCGCGGCGGCGCCCCCGGCCGCGTACTGGGCCGCGAGGGACGCAGGGTCGGGGATGTCCGCCAGCGCGCCCTTGCTGGGGCTCTTTCGCTTCACCTCGGCGATGATGGACACCCCAGGCGCGCGGAAAGCAGGCAGGGGATCAAGCGCGGGTGCCACGTCAGCTGCCCGCGAGCGCAACTCCGCCAACGGCGTCGCACGCTTACGTTGTTCCAAGTCTTCGCGAACTCCCGCGAGGATCCCGTCGAGAACGCTCATCAGCCTCTCCTCGTCGAACCGTCCGACGCTCCGGACGTCCCCCGGTTTGTGCGACCGTCCATCACCCACGTCCAAGCCGTACTCGGAACGGAGGTTATTCGAATCGATCATGGCGTGCGTATCGGCCGGCCTCGGGGGACGGGCGGGGACGGGCATTGAACTTCTCGTGGATGCCCGGTGAAATGCGGTGGCACCCGACCTGGCGACCTCTGCCACCGGCCGGCGGCCATCCGTACCGAAGCATGAGCGCGAACCGGGAATCACGGCGCCTGGCCCCTCAGGCTGCATGAAGGCGATGCTTCCCATCGGCACCACCGGGTCATCACAGTCGTCGGCCTTCTCTTCACCTCCGCTCGCCGGTGCTCGGGCGCAGCGGGCCGGCGCGGCCTCCGGGATCACCGGGGTCATCTTGCCCGGCGTGATCGACGAACCCGCCTGCACCGGTGGCAGCTTGATCGCGCCCAGACCCGCGGTGTGGCCGGATCGGGCAGCGGGCCAAGCGGCGGTCCATGACCATGAGGTCTAGGAGTCGAAGCGCTTCGACACTGCCAGTTTCACTCTCGAGCTGTCAATGCCCCAGCATGGAAAGTTTCCTACGGGAGAAGCCCTTGTTTCACGCGAAAGCTGTCCGTTAACTTTTCTGCCTAAGTGAAGCGCTTCGACACTCGCCTGCGAGGCGAGCGCCCGGGACGAACCAACACTGTTGACACCAACCTTGAGGGGCCGTCACAGCACAACTCACCTTTCGGTAGCCAAGGAACCGGAATGACGGCACGCAGCATCACCGCCCGCCTGGGCGGCCTCGCCTTCGGCGGTGACTGCCACCCCAAGCAGTGGGACGAGCCGGTCCGGAAGGAGGACGACGAGCGCAAGCGCCGGGTCAGGGTCAACCTGGCCGCCGTGGCGGCATTCTCCTGGACCCTGCTCGAACCGCAGGAGGAACGCTACGACTTCGCCTGGCTCGACGCCCACATCGACGAGCTGCCGGGTCTGCCGGCCGTTGTCGAAACCGTCACCCGGCACGCACCCGACGGCCGCCACCAGCACTTCCTGATCGACCACGGCACCGCTGCCGTGCCTGCCGAAGCCCGCCCATGGCCTGCTCACCGGTGCAGTCACGCACGAAGTCCCGCCCGGTGGCTGCGCCGTCCTGCGCGGGCACTGACCTCGAAAGGGCCGCCATGACCAAGGAACGAGAGACCTTCCATTGGGGGCACGAGGCCGTTCAGCTCGAGATCGTCCTCGATGACGACGGCAGCCCGCGCCTGACGCACCTCGGGCTGCCCGGCGAGGCGCAGAGCATCCCCTGTGCGTCCCTGTCCCTGGTGGAGGTGACGGCCGCGGGACACGGCCGCGGCTGGTCGGGCAACCGCCTCGTGGACACTGCTCTCGGCCGGCGTCTGCGCCACCGGACCCACCGCGCGACCCGCGACGGCGACTGGCACACACTGACCGTCCACCTCCACGATCCGGAAACCGGGCTGGTCGCGGAGGTGACCTACCGGTCACCGAACGGCATCCCCGTGCTCCGCAGCGAGGTGACCCTGCGCAACGAGGGGCAGACCACGCTGCACGTGGAGTCGGTCAGCTCGCTCGTGGTGGGCTGCCTCACCCCGCAGGTCCCGGCCGCCGTCGACGCCGCGGACCTGCTGTGGGCGGAGAACGACTGGCTCGCCGAATGCCGCTGGCGGCGCCAGCCGATGCGTCTGACCACACCGGCCCACAGCGGACGCGTGAGCCACGCGAACGGCAGAGCCGGCTTCGTCCTGAACGGGCAGGGCACCTGGTCCAGCTGCGGACACCTCCCCATGGGCGGCCTGACGGACCGGCGCACCGGCCGCACCTGGGTGTGGCAGATCGAGCACAACGGCGGCGGCTGGCGCTGGGAGTGCGGCGAGCACGACCGAGCGGCCTACACAGCACTGTTCGGACCCACCGACACCCACCACGGCTGGCGGCACTCCCTTGAACCCGGCGCCGCTTTCCGCACCGTACCCGCCGCCCTGTCCTACAGCGCCGACGGCGGCCCCGACGAGGCCTTCGCCGCGCTGACCCGCTACCGCCGCGCCCAACGCCGCCCGCACGCCGACCACCAGCGCCTGCCCGTCATCTTCAACGACTACATGAACTGCCTGATGGGCGACCCCACGGCCGAGAAGCTGCTGCCTCACATCGACGCGGCCGCCGACGCAGGCGCGGAATACTTCGTGATCGACGCCGGCTGGTACGACGGCGACAACGGCGGGTGGTGGGACAGCGTCGGCGCCTGGGAGCCCGCCGTCTCCCGGTTCCCCGGGGAGCGCGGGATCCACGAGGTGCTGGACCGCATCCGGGAGCGCGGCATGGTGCCCGGCCTGTGGCTGGAGCCGGAGGTGATCGGCGTACGCAGCCCCATGGCCGAGTCCCTGCCCGACGAGGCGTTCTTCCTCCGCGACGGCGTCCGCGTCACGGAGTCCGGCCGGCACCACCTGGACCTGCGCCACCCGGCCGCCCGTGCCCACCTGGACCAGGTCGTGGACCGCCTGGTCGGCGAGTGGGGCGTCGGCTACCTCAAACTCGACCACAACATCGACCCCGGCTCCGGCACCAGCGCCCACCCCGACGAGACTCCGGGCACCGGCCTGCTCGGCCACAACCGTGCCCAACTCGACTGGCTCGACGGCGTCCTCGACCGGTACCCGCGCCTGGTCCTGGAGAACTGCTCCTCCGGCGGCATGCGCTGGGACCACGCCCTGCTGTCCCGGATGCAGCTGCAGTCCACGAGCGATCAGCAGAACCTCCACCTCTACGCACCCATCGCGGCTTCCGCGCCCACCGCCGTCACCCCCGAACAGGGTGCCGTCTGGGCGTACCCCCAGCCGGAGGACTCCCTCGACGAGGTCGCCTTCACCATGGCGGGCGCGCTCCTCGGCCGGATCCATCTCTCCGGCCGCGTTCCCGAACTCGGGCCGGAGGCCCGCTCCCTGGTCCACGAGGCGGTGGCGGCGTACAAAGCCATCCGCGCCGACCTGCCGCAAGCCGTGCCCTCCTGGCCACTCGGCCTTCCTGCCTGGGACGCACCCTGGATCGCCCTGGCCCTGCGCACTCCAGCCACCACCTACCTCACCGCATGGCGCCGCCCCGGAACCGACGCCACGGCAATGCTTCACCTGCCCCATCTGCGGGACACCGCCGCCCGCGTCGACCTGCTCTATCCCTCGGCCAGTAGGGCCGTTCCCGCCTGGATGCCCGACACGGCCGAGCTGAGCCTGACCCTGCCCACCGCGCCCTCCGCCGTCCTGCTCCGCATCACCCCCACGGACCCCGGCGCTCCCTGAACCGCACAACCCCCGCATCACGACTCGACGAGAGGACCCATCGGGTGCCCCCTCTGCTCCAGCCGGACGAAAGCTTCGCCAACCCGGTGATCCCCGGCCTCCACCCCGACCCGAGCATCTGCCGCGTCGGCGACGACTACTACCTGGCCTGCTCCAGCTTCGAGTACTTCCCCGGCGTGCCCCTCTTCCACAGCCGCGACCTGGTGCACTGGACGCAGATCGGCAACGTCCTGGACCGGCCGGAGCAGCTGCGGCTGTCGGACTCGTGGTCCTCCGCCGGAATCTACGCCCCCACCCTGCGCCACCACGACGGACGCTTCTGGCTGATCGTCACCAACGTCAGCAAGGGCGGCGGCAACCTCATCGTCACGGCCACCGATCCCGCCGGACCCTGGTCGGACCCCATCTGGGCGCCGGGCGTGCCCGGCATCGATCCCGACCTGGCCTGGGACGAGGACGGCACCTGCTGGTGCACAGTCGCCGGGGTGTCGCAGGTCCGTCTCGACCCGTCCACCGGGCAGACGTACGGAACACCGCACAAGGTCTGGTCCGGTGGGCCCGGCGCCAAGGCCCCCGAGGCACCGCACCTGTACCGGATCGGCGACTACTGGTACCTGCTCATCGCCGAGGGCGGCACCGAGCGCGGCCACGGTGTGTCGATCGCCCGCGGCCGTAGGCCCGCCGGCCCGTTCGAGCCGTGCCCGGCCAACCCGATCCTCACCCATCGCGGCACCGACCACCCCGTCCAGAACACCGGGCACGCCGACCTGGTCCAGGCCCCCGACGGCTCCTGGTGGATGGTCTTCCTCGGGGTGCGGCCGCGCGGTGGCACGCCCGGCTGGCATGTGCTCGGCCGGGAGACTTTCCTGGCCCCCGTGACCTGGGTGGACGACTGGCCGGTCGTCGGCGAGGTCGCCCTGGACCTGCCCGAGCTCCCATGGCCGCTCTCCCCCTGCCCCGTCGAGGAGCACCGGGACGACTTCGAGCACGCCGCACTGCGACCGTCCTGGATCTCCCTGCGTGACCGGCCCGCCGAGCACTGCACCACCAAGGAACGCCCCGGCTGGCTGACGCTCCGCGCGCGGGGCGGTTCCCTGGACGAGCCCGACGTGGTGTTCACCGGCCGGCGCCAGCAGCATCTGTCGTGCCGGGCGCGCACTCTGGTCGATGCCGCGGAGGGAAGCGGCGGGCTCGCCGTCCGGATCGACGAGCAGCACCACTATGAGATCGAGGTGTCCGGCACCGAGGTGCGGGTGGTCGCGCGCGTCGGCTCCCTGCGTACGGTCGCGGCCACGCAGTCCGTGCCCGCCGCGCCGGTGGTCCTCGCCCTCACGATCACGGATCCGCCGCCTCCGCACGGGCCTCGCAGCGGCCCCGACATGATCTCCCTCGGCGTCGAGCAGCCCGACGGCACGTTCACCGAGCTCGCGACCCTCGACGGCCGCTACCTGTCGACCGAGGTCGCCGGCGGCTTCACGGGCCGGGTCATCGGCATGTACGCCGCGGCGGGCACCGTCCACTTCGACTGGTTCGACTACGAGCCCCTGGATGGCTGAACCCGCCTTCTCCTGCCACTGAACCGGTCCCTTCCTGACCTGGCCGGACCCAACCCGTACCGCCAACCGAAGGACCCGACCGCCCTTTAGGCACGACCTACCGAAAGGCATGACACGTGAAGGACATACGGAGCTCCTCGCACCACCGCAGCCGCGGCCCCGGGCGCCTGGCCGGCCTGCTGATGGCGCTGCTCGTCGTCCTGGGACTGTCCGGCAGCACCGCGCTCGCCGCGCCCGGCGGCACGGCACAGCAGACACGCTCCGCGGTCAGAGTTCCGGCCCGCGCCATGGACGCCGTAGCCGCGATGCAGCCCAGCTGGAACCTGGGCAACACCCTGGACGCGATTCCGGATGAGACGTCCTGGGGCAACCCCAAGGCCACCAGAGGGCTGTTCGAAGCCCTCCGGGCGCAGGGCTTCCGCAGCGTCCGCATCCCGGTGACCTGGAGCGCACACCAGTCCGCCACCGTGCCCTACACCGTCGACGCCGCATACCTGAAGCGCGTCAAGGAGGTGGTCGACTGGGCGCAGGCCGAGAAGCTCTACGTCGTGCTCAACGTCCACCACGACTCATGGCAGTGGATCTCGAAGATCTCCACCGACCACGACAAGGTGATCGCCCGCTACAACGCCCTGTGGACCCAGATCTCCGCAACGTTCCGGGACGAGCCGCGCACCCTGCTCCTCGAAAGCGTCAACGAGCCGAGCTTCGACAACGCCACGGCCGCGCAGAAGACCGTGTTCATGAACGAGCTGAACACCTCGTTCCAGAAGACCGTCCGCGCTTCGGGCGGCGCGAACAAGAGCCGCCTCCTCGTCCTGACCACCCAGGGCGGCACCCCCTCCCAGGACCTCATGGACGACCTGTACACCACGATCAGAGGGCTGCGCGACAGCAACCTGGTCGCCACCGTGCACTACTACGGCTGGTACCCGTTCAGCGTGAACGTCGCCGGCGGCACCCGGTACGACGACACCGCCCGCAACGACCTGACCGACGCCTTCGCCCGCATGCACAACACCTTCGTCGCCAGGGGCATCCCCGTCTACGTCGGCGAGTACGGCCTGCTCGGATATCCCGACGCCAACCACCCCTCCCGCATCGAGCGGGGCGAGGCGCTGAAGTACTACGAGAACATCGGACACGCGGCACGCGTCGCCGGTGTCACCACCGCCCTGTGGGACCCGGGAACCTACGCCTACCTGAACCGGGAGACCCTGAAGTGGCGGGATCCCGCCCTGTTCGCGTGGATCAGGTCGAGCTGGACCACCCGCTCGGGAACCGCCTCCTTCGACAAGGTCTTCGTGACGAAGTCGAGCCCGATCACGGCCCAGTCCCTCACACTGAACCGGAACGGCACCGAGTTCCGCGGATTGTGGCACGGCGACACCAAGCTGGCCGAGGGCCGGGACTACACCGTTTTCGGGGACCGGCTCACCCTCACGGCACCGGCCCTGACCCGGCTGACCGGCGATGGCCGCTACGGGGTCAACGCGACGCTCCAGGCCCGGTTCTCCAAGGGGCTGCCCTGGCAGATCGACGTCGTCACCTACGACACTCCGGTGCTGTCGAACGCCACGGGCACGGCCGAGAAGTTCACCATTCCCACGAAGTATCAAGGTGACCTGCTGGCGACCATGGAGGCCACGTATGCCGGCGGCACCAACGCCGGCCCGGCCGGCTGGACTCCGTACCAGGAGTTCAACGGCGCCTTCTCGCCGGACTACGCGAACGGCACGATCATCCTGACCACGGACATGCTCAAGTCACTGCGTGACGGTGAACAGGCGACGCTGACCTTCCACTTCCACAGCGGCGCCAAAGTGAAGTACAAGGTCACGAAGTCCGGAGACTCGGTCACCGGTACGTCTGTCAAGGAATCCTGACCGACCACCGGCCGCACCCCGCCCTGGTTGCCCACGTCCCGGGCAACCAGGGCACCGGCGACTCTCCGCGCCGCCTCACTCCGCCTTCGGCGGGGCTGTGCTCTTCCGATCGGTCAGGTTGGTGGCGATCTCCGGCCCCAGCTGCGGCACTCGCTCACCGCGGCAGAGCACCAGGCTTGGCTCGGTGGCGACTGCCGCCATCTCGCCTTCGCCGACGCCGCTGAACGAGGCTCGTCGGCAGGGCTGCTGGGCCCCTTGACGAAGACCAGGAACCGGTCGTCGATCGTCGTGGTGCCGGTGTTGGTGAGGGTGATGTGCGCGGCCAGGCCGGTGCTCCGGTCGCGGACGGTGTCGGTGGTCCGGCCGAGCGCCCCTCAGGCCGTGCACCCCGAGGTAGGCGACGGGCTGGGTGCCGCCGCTGCATACGCTGAGCTGTCCCTGCGAGAAATCGTCGGCAACCCTTGCGCTTCCTGCGGCCACTAAGCAGTGCAGTGCACCATCGGCTCGATCTGGCGAACGGACGGGAAATGAACACACCGAGGCAGGCCGCGCGGCAGCGCAGACACAGACGCACGTTCATGCTGGGCGCCACATCGGCGGTGATCGCCGTGGGTGTCCTCGCCTACCTGGTCATGGCGCTGCTCCCCGGCCGCAACGCCGATGCAGAGCCTGCCGCGGCCACACCTCTCGCCACCACCCAGGTGAAAGCCACCACCGCCGACGAGACAGGCACCCCGACCACGACGGCGAGCCAGACCGGCTCCCCCACCCCGACGGGTGCCGCGACCACCACGTCGGCACGACCGTCGCCCACTGACACCACCCCGCGGCCCCAGCGACATCCCGCCACGACCTCGCAGGCAGGACGGCTTGAGCCCAACACCAGCCACCAGGGCGTCGCCACCGCCTACGAGGCCGGGAACGGAGACGGTGCCTGCCTGTTCGGCCCGAGTCCCGACCTCATGATCGCGGCCATGAACACCACCGACTACGAGACGTCCAAGGCGTGCGGCGCATACGTGCTCGTCCGGGCGGCCGGCGGCAAATCCATCACGGTACGGATCACCAACGAATGCCCCCTGCCCTGCGCACCCGGGCAACTCGACCTCAGCCAGCAGGCGTTCGCCAAACTCGCCGACCTCAAGGTCGGGCGGCTCCCCATCACCTGGAGCGTGGTGAGCCCCAGCATCTCCGGCACGATCTCGATCCGGTACAAGACCGGCTCCAGCCGCTACTGGTGCGGCATCCAGGCGATCGACCACCGCAACCCACTCGACAGGCTGGAAGTCCGCACCACAGGCGGCTGGCGGCAACTGCCCCGCACCTCCTACAACTACTTCGTCTCCGCCGACGGCAGCGGGTGCGGCAGTGCGATCAGACTCACCGACATCTACGGCGAACAGCTGACCGTCAACGGAATCCCGGTGCGGCCGAACGTCGTGCAACCCACCCAGGTCCAGTTCGCCCGGCACTGAACCCGCCGCCCGAGGCCGCCTCCGGGGACCACAACGCGCCACGGGCCGAGTCCGACCGCGCCAGACGAAGGGCGCGGACCGGCCTCGGCCCCGGTGTCGGGTCAGCCTCCGCTGACGGTCAGGTTGTTGGTGCTGAAGTTGAGTCCGCCGGACGACGAGGTGATCTCATAGCCGAACTGCACGTCGCCGATGGTCTCGTTGCCGGGCATCCAGCCCTTGGTGTAGGCGATCCAGTTGAGGATCGGCTTGATGTCCACGCTGCCGGAGGTGGAGTTGGACGTCCGCAGGAACGAGAACACCTCGTTCGAACCGTTGGTGCCCTTGTAGACGTTCCAGTTGTGGCCGCCGGCCGTGACGTTGTCCTGGTAGGAGCCGATCGGGCCGACGGCTCCCGTCTTGTTCATCCAGAGCATGATCTCGTACTTGTGGTTGGTGTCCCAGATGTCGTACGCCGTCTCGTACGCGCCGGACGACGGGACGCTGACGTTGTAGTCGCTGGTCAGCCAGCCGAGGGAGTCGATTCTCTTGTTGATCGATTTGGTCGAGTTGGCGTAGGACTTGATGCCGCCGGTGTTGGGGTGGTCGGCCCAGACGCCCCAGCTGGTCCCGGAGTTGGCCCAGGTGCACTGGCTGCCCGCGCCGGAGCCCCAGACGTTGTTGTAGAGCGTGTAGCCGTCCAGGTTGGTGCTGCCGTACCGGTCGCAGGTGTTCCAGACTGCGGCCGAAGCGGGGGCGGAGGCGAGGGCGACGGTGGCACCGAGAGCCATCGCCGGCGCCAGCACCGCCATGCTGATCTTGCGTATCGCGCTTTTTACCATGGTGTCCCTTCCATGGGTGGGGGGAATTGTGGGGGTGGGGCTGCTACCACGCCCCCTGGCTGAGGACGTGGTCCTCTCCGGCGACGAGGTCGATCGGCTCCGCGTCGCCGGAAGAAGTCCTGACTTCGATACGGACCGTGCGAGTCGGCTTCACAACCGCCCTCGCCCGGCCGGGCGCCCAGGTCAGGTCGACCTTCGCGCCGAACCGCGTACGTACGCCCGTGAGCCGGCCCGCCGGGAGGGACGGCGGCAGCGCGGGCAGGAGGACCAGTCGGTGGGGGGTCGACTGGACGAGCATCTCGATCAGTACGGCGGGCAGGGTGTGCGCGGCGTCGGCGTTGTAGACGTGGAGGTTCGGGTAGTGGGCGCTCATCAGGGAGGCGTGGAAGAAGTCGCCGCCCAGGACCTGGTCGAGGGCGTGGGCGACGTGTTCGCCGTCCCGGAGCCGGGCCGCGATGAGGGCGTGGTGGAGGTGGCCGTGCGCGGAGTCGTTCTCGGCACCCCGCAGTTCCAGGGCGCGGTGTGCGGCCGCCGCGAGGTCGGGGGTGTCGTAGGGGGTGATCTCGTCGAGCGGCCAGACGCCGTAGAGGTGGCTGAGGTGACGGTGGTCGTAGTTGTCCGCCACGCCTGGCCAGGCCCACTCGGCGAGGGCGCCGTCGGCGTTGATCCGGTGCGGCGGGAGACGGTCGGCGAGGGCGCGCCAGCGGTCGGCGTCGGGGGTGTCCGGGTGGTAGTCGGCGGCGGTGAGCAGCGCGTGCCGGGCCGCCGAGAGGTCCATGGCCGCGTTGATCGTGCCCCAGCTCGCGTTCGCCGGGCGGTTCTCGGGTGAGTAGGAGGGCACGACGACCAGGTGGCCGTCGCCGTCGGTCCGGGTGAGGAAGTCCTCGTAGAACAGGGCGACTTCGGTGAGAACGGCGGCGGTGCGCGGATCGCGTTCGCCGCGTGTCTCGTCGTGGTCGACGAGCGGCTTGAGGAGCCAGTCGGCGCCGGCTGTCCACAGGTGCAGAGGGTACTCATGGCGGAAGTGGTACGCGTGACCGGTCTCGCCGTCGGTGTGCGTGGGGGCGACGACGCCCCGGGCACCGAAGATCACGCGGGCGTTCTCGCGCCAGTCCGGGAGCTGGGACTGGATCAGACCGGCGTGGGCTTCGGTGACTTCGGGCAGGGCCGCGGCCGCGGCTGACGCGGTCTGGAGATTGAGGTTGGCGTTGGTGGTGAACGCGCCGCACCACGCCGGGTGCCACTCGCCGTGCCACAGGCCGACCAGCCGGGGCGGGAACAGGCCGCTGGCGGACAGCAGGTGGTAGCGGCCGGCCGCGAACAGCCGCTCCAGCAGGGCGGCGTCACGCGGGCGCTTCAGCAGCTCCGAGCCCGGCAGCGCCCGTTCAGCCGGATCGGCGGCGAGGTCGAGGGTGACGCGCTCGTAGGCGGTGCGGTGGAGGGCGGCATGGCGGTCCAGAAGCTCGTCGTAGTCCAGGGGCAGGTCGCGCAGGGCGCGGCCCTCCGCCGTCACGTCGAGTTCGCCGGTGTGCCGCAGGACGCGGGTGAGAAGCAGTGCGGACCGGGCTCCCTCGATCTGCGCGCCCGGCGGGGCGAGGGCCGTCGTGCCGCCGGTGACGGCGACCAGCGTGACGCCGGTGAAGGCACGGTCGCCCTCGGGATAGCGGGCGCGCAGGCTCAGCAGGGCGCCCTCGGGGGTGAGGACGGCACCATGGCCGACGGCCAGCCCGGCGGGGGCGCCGGGAAGGCGGTGGTCCAGGGAGATGCCGAGGGTGCGGCCGGGTGCCGTGACGTGCTGGACGATCACGTCGTCGGCGCGGGAGACGAAGACCTCGCTGGTCCAGTCGGCGCATTCAGTCCGGACGATGCCCGTGGCGAAGTCGACGGACCGACGGTAGTCGTGCTCTTCGCCGGACGGCCGGTGCAGAAGGATCTGGAAGGCGGGGTGGAAGGGCCGCACCCACTGGCAGGGGCGGTCGTCGGTGAAGCTCTCCGCGGCGGTGAGGTCGCCTGCCAGGAGGCGGTCCTGGAGCGCGGGGAGTTCGGCGGCCAGCCGGGGCGGCCGCCGGTTCGCGCCATCGCCGCCCGGCGCTACCAGGGTGTGGTGCGTGACGACGACCCGCTCCGCGTCGGGAGCACCGAACACGAGGGCGCCGTGCCGGCCGTTGCCGCTCAGGAAGCCGTCCTCCCAGCGAGCGGCCGGCTGCGGCTCCCACGTGCCGTGGGTGGGACCGGTGAGTGCTGTCATGGCTGGAGCACCGCCACCCCGTAACGGCCGAGGGTGACCCGGTCGGTGACGACCGTCCCCGTCAGCAGGTCGTGGTGGGTGCCGGGCACCTCGACGGTCACCGGCTCACGGCCGTGGTTGAGGACGAACAGCACCTCGCCCCGGCGTACCGCCTCGACCTGCTCGGGGAGGCCGTAGAGCACGGGTCTCACGCCCGCGCCGTCGGCGATCCGGGCCAGTAGCTCGCGCAGCGCCTCTGGCTCCGGGAGCGTGGAGACGTACCAGGCTCGGCCCTTGCGCAGGATGGCGGGCAGTGCGTCGAGTTCGCCGCCCTTGTACGGGACGGTCTCGTCGGCGGTTCCGTCGCCCTCCAGCTCCTCGGACCACAGGGAGGCGTGGAAGCCCTCGCAGGTGACGGTCTCCCCGGCGTCCAGCGGCCACCACTCGTGCAGGATGCGGATGCCGAACAGGTCGCGCAGCCGGGGGTCCATGCCGCCGGGGCGGACCCGGTCGTCCTCGTCGGCGACGCCGGTCTGGAAGCCGCAGACGAGGGTGCCGCCGCCGTGGACGTACGCGAGGAGGTTGTCGATCGCCGCGTCGGTGAGCGCGTACAGCTGCGGCACGACGACCACCGAGTACGGCGTCAGGTCGTGCTCGGGGTGGGCGAAGTCGGTGGTGAGGTGGGCCTGCCAGAGGGCTCGGTGCCAGGCGCGCAGGACGTCCGGATACTCCACCTGGGTGGACAGGCGGCCGTCCTGGGCGCCGGCCCACCAGGCGTGCCAGTCGTGCAGGACCGCGATGTTCGCGGTGATGTTCCGGCCTGCCACCTCGGCGGCGATCCGCTCCAGGTCCGCGCCGAGCTGTTTGACCTCCTGGTGGGTACGGCCCTCCTCCCCGGCATGGCTGAGCATGCCGGAGTGGAACTTCTCCGCGCCCTGCCGGGACTGCCGCCACTGGAAGTAGCAGACGGCGTCGGCGCCCCGGGCCACGGCTTGGAGGGACCAGAGCCGGTTGAGGCCGCGTGGCTTGGGGTGGTTCACCCCCCGCCAGTTGACGGGCCCGGCGGCCTGTTCCATGAGCATCCACGGCCCGCGCGCCTGGGAGCGGGTCATGTCCTGGACGAGGGCGCCGTTCTGCGCGCCGAGCGGGTCGTGCGGGTCGGGGTAGATGTCGACGGAGACGACGTCCTCCTCCTGCGCCCAGCGCCACGCGTCCTGTCCGAACCACAGCGGCATGAAGTTGCTGGTGACCGGCAGGTGCGGGGTGTGGCGGCGGACGATGTCCCGCTCGGCGACGAAGCACTCCAGGAGCATGTCGGAGGTGAAGCGCCTGAAGTCCAGCCCCTGGGTGGGGTTGCGCATGTAGTGGGGCAGGCGGGGCGGCAGGATGCCGTCCCAGGTGTCGTAGCCCTGGCTCCAGAAGGCGGTGCCCCAGGCCTCGTTGAGGGCGTCGAGGGTGCCGTACTTCCCGCGCAGCCAGCGGCGGAAGGCGGCGGCGGCCTCGTCGCCGTGGTCGAAGGTGCAGTACTCGTTGCTGATGTGCCACATGGTGAGGGCCGGGTGTCCGCTGTAGCGGGCGGCCAGGTCCTCGGTGATGGCGGCGGCGTAGCGCCGGTAGGTGGCGCTGGAGTGCGAGAAGTGCTGGCGGCCGCCCCACCACTCGGTGCGGCCGTCCTCGGTGACGGGCAGGGTGTCGGGGTGCAGCCGGCCCATCCAGGGCGGGGGCGAGGACGTGGGGGTGGCGAGGACGACGCCGATGCCGTTCTCGTGCATCAGGTCCATCAGCGTGTCCAGCCAGCCGAACTCCCTTGCCCCGGGCTCGGGTTCGAGCTTCGACCAGGAGAAGACGCCGAGGGTGACCGAGTTGACGCCGGCCGCCTTCATCAGCCGGACGTCCTCGTGCCAGGTCTCCTCGGGCCACTGCTCGGGGTTGTAGTCGCCGCCGAAGAGCAGACGGCCTCGTGTCGCGTCACTCAGGCTGGGCATCAGGCGATCTCCCCGTACCGCACACCGCGTCCGTCGGTGGCGGTGATGAACCCGGTGCCGCCCATGGCGGCGTCGCGCCACCGGTAGCCGCTCTTCGCGGCGGCGGCAGCGGAATCGGCGGGTGCAGAGCGTCTGTCGAGGAGAAACGTGCCCATCACATACCTCGGTCTTCACGAAGGGGCGTCGAGCTGGAATCAGGGGTGGCACTGGGGCGGGGCCCCGGAGCAAAGGGCTTCAGCCCTTGATGGCTCCCGTGAGCATGCCCTTCTTGAAGTGCCGCTGGACGAAGGGCGAGGCGACCGCGACGGGGATCAGCGCGAGGACCATGACAGCCATCTGCAGTCCCAGCGCGGAGAGCTGCCCGGTGAGGACCGCCTGCTGGAGGCCGGTCGGCGCCTCGGTGTGCTTCTGGACCAACTGGATGAGCACGTTCTGCAGCGGCATCATGTCCTGGTCGCTGAGGTAGATGGAGGCGTTGAACCAGGCGCTCCAGTACCCGACCGCGTAGAACAGCGAGATGACGGCCAGCACCGCCCGGGACAGCGGCATGATGATGGTCAGCAGGATGCGCAGGTCGCTGGCCCCGTCGATGCGGGCGGACTCGGTGAGTTCGGGCGAGATCCCCATGAAGAAGGCCCGCAGGACAAGGAGGTTGAAGACACTGACCGCGCTCGGCAGGATCAGCGACAGATAGGAGTCGGTGAGGCCCAGCGACTGCACCAGAAGGTACGTCGGGATGAGCCCGGCCCCGAAGAACATCGTCGCCATCATGATCATCAGGAAGAGCCGGTGGCCCAGACTGCCCGGCCGGGACAGCCCGTAGGCCCCGAGTACCGACACCGTCATCGAGAACAGCGTGCCGAAGAACGTGACACCGACCGAGACCATGATCGCCCGGCTGACCTGGCCACCGCCGAGCAGTTCGGTGTAGTTGACGAAAGTGAGGCCCTTGGGGATCACGACGAGGCCGCCGGCCTGGTCGATCACACGCTTCGGGGAGAGGCTGGTGACGATCACGATCCAAAGGGGACCGAGCACGCCCAGGCAGCAGAGCAGGAGGAAGCCGCTCTTGGCGGTGAGTCCAGCCTTGCTCGGCGGCTCCTCCCACACAGGACGGGCGGGGGCCTGGAGACTGCGGATGAGCTGCGTGTTGAGACTCACTTCTGGTACACCCCCTGCTCGCCGAGCAGGTGCGCGATCTTGTTCGCACCCAGGACGAGACACACTCCGATGACTCCCTTGACGAGGCCGACCGCGGCCCCGTAGCTGAAGTCGCCGTACTTGATACCCACGCTCCACACATAGGTGTCGAGGACCTCGGCGGCATTCGTACCGACCGCGTCCCGCTGGAGCAGGAACTGCTCGAAACCGACGCTCAGCGCGTCGCCCACCCGCAGGACCAGCAGCAGCGCGATCACCGGGCGCAGCGCGGGCAGCGTCACGTGCCACATGCGCCGCCAGCGCCCCGCGCCGTCCATGGCGGCCGCCTCGTACAGATCAGTGCTGACGGCGGCCAGCGCGGCAAGGAAGACGATGATCCCCCAGCCGGCGTCCTTCCAGACGGACTCCCCGATGACCAGGAACTTGAAGATGCCCGGATCGGTCATCAGGTCGAAGCCGCTCCACCCGTGGTTCTCCAGGGTCTGGGCAATGATGCCCGCGCCGCCGAAGACCTGCTGGAACACGGTGATCACGAGGACCCAGGAGAAGAAGTGCGGCAGATACATGATCGCCTGCGCCACGGCCCGCACCCGCGGCCGGATCACGCTGTTGATGACCAGCGCCAGGGCTATGGGGATCGGGAAGAACAGCGCCAGCTGGAGCGCGAACAGCACGAGGGTGTTCTTCACCGCGGCCCAGAACAACGGGTCGTTGAACATCCGCGAGAACTGCTCCACCCCGACCCAGGGGCTGTGGAAGATCGCCGTGACGCCGTTGCTGGAGACGTACGGGTCGTAGTCCTGGAAGGCGACGACATTGCCGAGCAGCGGAACGTAGTTGAAGAGAAGGAGCAGCACGATGACGGGCAGCGTCATCAGGATGAGCGCGCGGTCGCGGCGCAGGCGGATCCGCCAGGGCACCTTGCCCGCCTTGCCCGCCCTGCGCGGCGCCCGCACCTTCGCCGTGGCGGAGGTGACCGCGGCCGTCGGTTCCTCGACGGCCGCGGGGGGACGAGTCCCGCCGGTCCTGCTCCTGGCCGTGAGGGACATCAGTTGCCGCTGCCGTTCTTGTCGAGGAGTTCCTTGTACCAGTCGCGCAGCTTGTCACCGCCGGAGGACTTCCAGGTCGAGATGGCCTGCTGCACGTCGGACAGCTTCTTGTTGCCGCGCACGAAGTCGATCTCCAGCTGCTCGAACTGGCTGGAGAGGGTCGCGTAGCGGGTCGGCTCGACGATGGTCATACCGTAAGTGGACGTCTTCTTCAGGAAGGCGCCCATCCGCTGCTGGTACTCGACCTGCTTGCGGGCGATCTCGGGGAGGTCGGGGTGGGCGAGATAGGGAGCCGGGGTCGCCAGCATCACCCAGGCGTTGATCACCTCGGCGTTGCCCTTGTCGGTCTTGACCGGGACGCCGTCCTTGACCGTGTAGTGGGTGCCCTGGACCCCGTAGTCGACGAACATCCGCTCCTTGGTGCCGTACGGTGCGGCCGCGAAGTTGGCGGCGGCCAGCGCGTTCTCCACCGTCTCCTTCGAGGCGCCCTTGCGGATCATCGACCAGATGTTGGCGGGCGAGGTCGCCCAGATCGTCGGGTTGCCGCCGTGGGCGCCGAAGAGGTCCATGGCCTCGATCTTGAAGTCCGGGTTGGCCTTGGCCTGTTCGGCCGCCTGGTTGTACCAGCCGGACAAGTCGCTGTTGAAGACCAGGACCTGCCCGGCGGCGAAGCGCTGGCCCGCGTCGCCGGTTTTTGCCTTGTCGTCGGGGTGGACCACGCCGGCCGCGAACAGCTTGCGGATCCACTCCAGGCCTTCGAGGTATTCGGGCCGCTCCTTGCTGAACCTCAGCTTGCCGTCGGGATCGATGTTCCAGCCGGGGGCGTTGGGGAAGATGTTCCCCCCGATCCAGGACATGTCACCGCAGGCCCACACCTTGGCCTTGGCGCTCGTGGCGTCCTTGGCCCAGCTGAGGAACTCGTCGGCCGACTTGGGGACGGTGTAGCCCTTCTTATCGAAGATGTCCTTGCGGTAGTAGGGCGTGATGAAGCTCGCGGGGGCGACGGACATCGGGATGCCGCGCAGCGCACCGCCGAAGATGCCCATGCGCCAGGAGTCGGACGGAATCGCGGCCAGGTTCGGGTACTTCTTGACCTTGTCGCCCTGCAGATAGGGGCCGAGGTCCATGAACTTCGCGGTGACCGCGTTCGCGATCTTTCCGCCGTTCATGATCCACTGAGGCACGACCACCATGTCGGGTATGGAGCTGGAGGCGAGGACGGCACCGATTTTCTGGGGGTAGGTCTGGCCGTCCTGGTTCTGCCAGGTGATCTTGGTGCCCGCCGCGGTGTCGAGCGCCTTGTAGTAGGCGCAGTCGGCCTTCGGCGGGGTGCCCCAGAGAGGGGACATGATGGTGAGGGGAGCGCCGGTGCCGAGCTTGCCCGGGACCGATGCGGTCAGGGCCGCGAGGTCGATCTTGCCGGTGTAGCCGTCCGCCGAACCGTTCTTCGCCGGAATGTCCGGCTTGGCGAACTTGCTGGCGACGTACGCAGGGAGCAGCTTGTCGGCGGCCTTGCCCGACGTGGCTCCCTCCCGTGAACCGCTGTCCGAACCGCCGCAAGCGGTGAGCAGTGGCGCTCCCCCGGCCACCGCGACGGCGGCGACCGCGGTGGAGGCGAGGAAGCTTCTCCGGCTCGGTCCGGAGGGGGCGGAGTTCAGCGTCATTGCGTCAACCCTTCATGGCGCACATGGAGACCCGGCGGAGGCCGTCGGCTGCGGTGTCGCGAGTGGAACTGGCTGAGCTGGAGCAGACATCCAATCACTGCGACCACGATCCAGAGTCGAAGCGCTTCGATGTTGCAGTGAGGTTAAATGAACACCCATGGGCACACAAGGGTCGCTTCCAAGATTCCACCGAGCCCCAAAAGAGGTTCCTTCCTTATGTATTGCTTGAAGAAGCGATGTTGATCTCTTGACACCCGACCGTCGGTCGAATGAGCATCGAAGCGCTTCGAAATCTCTTACCGGTCCGTCTCAAGGGGATCCCACGTGACCGCACGCACGCCGCACACGCTGCCTTTCCGCGATCCGCAGCTGCCGTTCGCGAAGCGCATCGACGACCTTCTGTCGCGGCTCACCCTCGACGAGAAGATCGGATTCCTGCACCAGTTCGTCCCCGCCGTCGAGCGGCTCGGCATCGCCGCGTTCCGCACGGGCCAGGAGGCGCTGCACGGCGTGGCCTGGATGGGCCCGGCCACCGTCTTCCCTCAGGCGGTCGGCCTCGGCGCGACCTGGAACACCGACCTCGTACGCCGGGTCGGCGATGCCGTGTCCAAGGAGACCCGCGCGATGCGCGCCCGCGACGACCGCGTGGGGCTGAACGTCTGGGCGCCCACCGTCAACCTCCTGCGCCACCCCCTGTGGGGCCGCAACGAGGAGGGATACTCGGAGGACCCGAAGCTCACTTCGGCCATCGCGACCGCCTACACGCACGGCCTGCGCGGCGACCACCCCACGTACTGGCGCACCGCCCCCGTACTCAAGCACTGGCTGGCCCACAACAACGAGACGGGCCGCGACGTCACGTCCTCCTCGGTGCGCCCTCGCGTTCTGCACGAGTACGACCTGCGCGCCTTCCGCGAGACGGTCGAGGCGGGCGCGGTGGCTGGTGTGATGCCGGCGTACAACCTGGTCAACGGACGCCCGAACCATGTCTCGCCGTATCTGCGCGAGCAGCTGCGCACCTGGACCGACGAGGAGGTGCTGGTCTGCTCGGACGCGGGCGCGCCGTCCAACCTGGTCGACTCCGAGCACTACTTCGACACCCACGAGGAGGCGACGGCCGCCGCGCTGCTGGCCGGCGTCGACAGCTTCACCGACCACGGCACCGACAGCTCGAAGATCACCGCACGGGTTCGCGGCGCTCTGGAGCAGGGCCTGCTGACCGAGCCGGACATCAACACGGCCGTACGCCGCCAGCTCTCGGTCCGCTTCCGCCTCGGCGAGTTCGACCCGGAGTACGACCCGCACGCGCTCACCACGGACTTCGACACGCTGGCCCACCGCGCCCTCGCCCAGGAGGCGGCCGAGCAGTCGGTCGTGCTGCTCAAGAACAGCGGCGGCCTGCTGCCACTCGCCCCGGACACCCGGCTCGCCGTGGTAGGCCTGCTCGCCGACGAATGCAAACGCGACTGGTACAGCGGCACGCTCATCCACCGCTCCACCCCGCTGGCGGGCCTTCACGAGCGGTTCGGCGCGGAGCGCGTGCAGTTCGCGGAGGGCGTGGACCGCATCCGCCTCAAGACATCGGACGGCGCGTTCCTTCAAGTGCCGCAGGCCGAGGCCGCCGACGAGGTGCGCGCAGCGGAGGGCGCCCTGGACCCGGCCCTGCTCGCGGGCCGCACCGACCTGCCGCCGCTGGGCACCGACGCGACCGGCACCGAGTTCTCCCTCGTCGACTGGGGCGAGGGCGTGCTGACCCTGCGCGCGCCGGACGGCCGCTACCTCTCGGTCGCCGAGGACGGTTATGTGCGAGCCTCCGCCGACCAGCCCGGAGGCTGGGTCGTCCAGGAGACATTCCGCCTGGAACCTCATGAGAACGGGCACCTCCTCAGGCACATCGGTACAGGCCGCCACGTCTCTGTCGCCGCCGACGGCGTGAAGGTTGCCGATGCGCATCCAGAGGCGTTCGAGGTCGTCGTCGTCGAAAGCGGCGAGGACGCGGTGCACAGGGTCGCCTCGCAGGCGGACGTGGTCCTGGTGGTCGCGGGCAACGATCCGCACATCAACGGCCGTGAGACCGAGGACCGTACGACCCTGGCCCTCCCCGCCCACCAGGAGCGCCTGCTGCGCGCGGCCCGCACGGCCAACCCGAACACGGTGCTGACGCTGGTGTCGGCGTACCCGTACGCGGTCGATCACGCGGAGGTGCCGGCGCTGCTGTGGACGGCCCACGGCGGCCAGGCGGCCGGCACAGCCCTGGCCCGGATCCTGGCCGGCGACGTCTCCCCCGCCGGCCGCATCCCGCAGACCTGGTACGCCGACGACGCCGACCTGCCCGACCTGCTCGACTACGACGTGATCGGCGGCCGCCAGACCTACCTCTACTTCGAGGGCACACCCCTCTTCCCGTTCGGCCACGGCCTGTCGTACGCGTCCTTCTCCTACGGAGGCCTCACGACGCGCGTCGAGGACGGGATCCTGCACGTGTCCTTCACGGTCGGCAACACCGGTGACGTCACCGCGGACGAGGTCGCCCAGCTCTACACCCGGGCCGTGGAGCCGTCGGTGGTACGGCCCCGCAGGGAACTGGCCGCGCACCAGCGGGTGACGCTCGCGCCCGGCGAGGTCACGGAGATCGCCTTCCGGGTGCCGCTGTCGGCCTTCGCGTTCTGGGACGTGGCGCAGGGACGTCAGCGCGTGGCACCGGGCCTCTACGAGGTCCTGGTCGGCGCGTCCAGCGAGGACATCCGCCTGGCCCGGACCCTCGACCTCGACGGCGAGCCGCCCGTCCCCCGGCCGGTCATGGCGGACGGCCTGCACGCGGTGGACTTCGACGACCAGCACGACACGGAGATCGTGGACCGCACGAAGACGTCGGGTGACTCCGTCACCCCTGTGGCCGGCCGGAGGGGCGAGCTGGTGTTCCGTGACGGCGACTTCGGAAACGGGGCTGCCGGGATCACGGTGGAAGCCGCGGGTGAGGGCACGGTCGAACTCTCGCTGGATGACGGTCCGGTACTGGCCGTGCTCACTCTTTCCCCGGGTACGGCCGGACCCTACGACTACGCCATGGTGAGCGCCTCAGCCGTCATCGGGGCCGGTGTGCACGACGTCCGCCTCGGACTGCGTGGCCCGGTGCGGCTCGCGCGCGTCACCTTCTCCGTCTGAGGTCCGCATCGACCCGCTGTACGTGGGAGTCGCTGCACATGAGTCCGGCACCGGAAGGCTTCGGTGCCGGACTCGTTTCTTCAAGCCTGCGGTCGACATGGCCTTCGTCGCCCGGCCCGTTCGGGCGCAAGGTCCGCCGGCTCACCAGCTCGCCGGCGCACATCGTCGCGACGCCGGCATCGGGCTCCAGGCCGACGAGCGCGTCCCGCGTTCCGAGAGGTCCGACCGCTGCCCGGCCGAATGCAATTCCCAGCCCTCCCCCGGCGGCATGCCTGCATGACGTGGAGGCACGCTTACGAGCCCGAAGCCCTGTCGACCTGCCGGCCTGTCTCCGGTTCCACGGTGGCGGCTGTCACCGGTCCTCCGCGACCGCCCCCGGTGCGGCAGCGAGGACGCGGACGTCCCAGGCGCCGAGCCGCACGGGCGTACCGGCCGGGACCACGCTGCCGTCCAGGGCGTCGGTCAGGTCCACCGGGGCCTGGGCGGTGGCGGGCTGCCAGCTCCAGTTGTGGACGACATGGACGCGCCGACCGTCGGGAGCGGTGCCGGTGGCGACGGTGACCGAGTCCGGCAGACCCTGCCAGCCGCTGCGCGGGTCGGGCGCGAGCCACGCGGCGAGCGCGCGGGCCAGATCGCGGCCGGGCACGGTGCCCACACACGTGACGCGGCCCGCGCCGTGGCGGCGGGTGGTGACGGCTGGCCAGCGCCCGAAATGCGGGTGGTCGTACTCGGCCAGGACGTCGGCGTCGTCGACGGCCAGGCCCTCCACCCAGCGGGTGGCCACCGCGTCGCCCGGCAACTGGAGCGGGCTGTCCGGTGCGGTGCGCAGCGGCAGGTCGGCGTGGAGGTTGCTGAACTCGTCGTACCGGACGCCCGCGGCCTGGATCAGTCGTGCTGGTGTCACCTCGTGGCGTGCCCGCGCCTCATGGTCGCCGTAGCCGGTGCGGGGACCGAGAACGAGGTGGCCGCCCGCCTCCGCGTAGGCACCGAGCCAGTCGAGCATCCCGTCGTCCGCCACGTACAGCGCGGGAGCGATGAGCACGGGGTGCTGCTCAGCCACTGACTCCGGGGCCGGCCCAGGGCGTTCGCCGCCTGGGTCGTGCAACTGACGGGCGTGCAGGATCCGTACCTGGCGCCCTGCCTCGAACGCGCCCCGGTAGAACGGATCGAAGATGCCCTCGTACGCACCCGCGTCCGGACCGCCGTCGGGGCCGGCGAGCGGTGGGTACTTGCGCATCAGCCACTTGCTCGGCGCCGAGTACACCATCGCGATGTCCGCGTCCGGTGCGATCCCGGCGACGAGGTCCCCGGCCCGCTCGAACTCGGCGCCCAGTCGGGCAAGTTCCCGGTAGGCGCGCCCCGGTCGTCCGCTGTGCGGGAGGATCCCGCCCCAGTACGTCTCGGCGCCGAAGTGCAGCGTGTGCCAGTGCCAGTACTCGATCATGCGGGCCCCGCGCGCGACCAGCGCCCACGCGGCCTGCCGCCACTGCCCGTCGAAGGCGGGCCGGTTGTCGGAAGTGCCGCCGATGGCCTGGGCGTTGGTCTCCGTGATCAGAAACGGCTCCTGGCGCGAGGAGTAGATCCGGTCGGCGCTGTGGTGCAGGGCCCACGCGCCGTACGCCATCCACTGCTGCGGGAGCTTCTCGCGCGGCGGCTCGGGCATCGTCAGGCTGTCCTGCATGTCGTAGTACGGGTTGCCCGCGGTGACGTCCAGGCTGTCGGTCAGCTCGTCGTCCTCCAGACCGGGAGAGCCGTAGGCGAGGCACGTGGTGACGAACTGGCCGGGCCGCGCGTACGCACGCACGACGCCTGCCTGCCAGGCGATGAACTCGGTGGTCTGGCGCGCCTGGAACGCCTGCCAGGCCAGCTCGTACTGCGGCTGCGCGTTGCCCTCCGGCTTCCACAGGTCGGCCCAGGTGGACAGCCGGTGCGACCAGTACACCAGGCCCCACTCGCGGTTGAGGGTCTCCACATCGCCGTACCGCTGCCGAAGGTCGTCCACGAACCGCTGGAAGACACCGTGGTTGTGCGGCAGTCGCGGGCCGGGCTCGTTGTCGACCTGGAAGCCGATGACCGCGGGGTGGGCGGCGTAGCGGGCGGCGATCGCGCGGATCACCCGCTCGGCGTGGAAACGGAAGGCCGGGTGCGTGAAGTCGACCTCCTGCCGGGCGCCCCACGCGGCGCGGCGCCCGGTGGCGTCCTCGGCGGCGATCTCCGGGTACTGCCGGGCCAGCCACGGCGGCACCGCGTAGGTGGGAGTTCCGAGGACGACGGAGATGCCGCGCTCGTGTGCGCCGTCGAGGACGGGTTGCAGCCAGTCGAGTTCGAACCGGCCGTTCTCCGGTTCCCAGGTGGACCAGACCGACTCGCCCACGCGGATGACGGTGAACTTCGCCTCCGCCATGAGATCGAGGTCGGTCTTGAGCCGCTCGTACGGCTGGTACTCGTGGTAATAGGCGGCGCCGAACAGGACGCGCGCGGGCAGATCAGTCATGCGAAGCCCTTGTCGGTGAGGGGGGTGGTGTTGTTCTCGGCGTGATCGCCGGTCAGCCTGGTCAGTGCGCGATGACAGGCTGATGCCTCACCCCTGCCAGCGGCTCGTAGCCGCACCAGTCGAAGTGGTTCACGCCCTGGGCGCCATGCAGGTCCGCCGGTCACACGGCCGGTGAAATCGCCGACCGCCCCGGTCGGCAGACAGCCGCCGTCGCGACTCGCGAGCGAGGTGAAGGTTCCGTCCGGCAGTTCGACGCCGAGGGCGATGACGTCGGGGAGGTGCGTGCATCACGCGGTGTGGGCGGCTCGGTTGTCCGAACGCCGAGGACGATCGGGCCCACGGGCACCGGCTCCTGCGTCGGACCGAGCAACATGCGCGCCCGGCGCGCCCGACACCGGTAGCGCCGACAGACGATCCAGGCGCGGCTCACCGTGGAGCCCGCGGACAGCACCAACGGCTCATCTGGTGCTTCATGGCAGCAGCCCCCTCGGAGGATCGTCGAAGCGCTTCACCTAGGACGCAAGGTAATGAGGATTTTGTCGCGAAACAAGAGGATGCAGGCAAGGGAGCCTTTCTTTCTTGCCAGGCATTGACACCACATCTCAGGTAATGACAGCGTCGAAGCGCTTCACCAACCGAGTCTCTCCTCTCGTCGAGGTGCCCCTCCCGTGGGTTCTGCTTTCCTGCCCGCCGTCGGTCGGCGGCCGTTCCGCGTTCCCCGCTGCCGTGGGATCAGCGCATCGACGACCTGCTGCAACGGCTCACACCCGAAGAGCGGATCGCTCTGCCTCACCAGTACGCGCTGCGTGGCCTGGCTCGGCGGGGCCACTGTCTTCCCGCAGGCAATGGGGCTCGGCGTCATCCGGGACGGGGACCTCGTGCACGAGACCGCCACGGCCGTGTCGGTGGCGATGAACGCCTTTCACCGGCGCCGACGGCCGACGATCGGCTCCGACACCAACAGCGCTGGACGTGGCCGCCCGTGGTAGGTCTGTCGCGCGATCCGCACCGGGGTCACAACAAGGACGGTTGCCCGGCGGACCCGCCGCACACCGGTCAGCCGACGACGGCCTGCTGCCGGGGCCTTGGCCGCGAGGGCCAGTACCTGAAGGTCACCAAGTACCCGCACCGGCACAGCCACCGCCGCGTGAAGGCGACCTTCGCCACCCTCGACTGCTTCGACAGCATCCGCTTCCCCCAACGGGCCACCGCTCCGGCGCTGTTCAGCGCCGACGTGATGGCTCCTGTACGCCCGCCCTCGACGGTCTGCGCCGCCATCAACCACTCCGCGGGCCAGGACCGCACCGTCGCCGTGTGGTCGTTCCCCGACCACGACGGCGGCCGCGGCTCCAACCCGCCCACCCGACTGGCCCGGCCGCACCGGCGCGGCCTGTCTCCGGAGCTCTGAACACCGTGTCCAACGCATCCGGGCCCACCGCGCGCCCGTTCCCCGAGCTGCCCCCCGGGTTCCGCCTCGGAGCCGCGACCGCCGCCTACCAGATCGAGGGCGCCCACGACCAGGACGGCCGCGGCCCGTCCATCTGGGACACCTTCAGCCACACCCCCGGCCGCACCCTAGGCGGCGCCACCGGTGACACCGCCTGCGACCACTACCACCGCTACCGCGAGGACATCGGCCTGCTGCGCGGGCTCGGCGTCGACGACTACCGGTTCTCGATCGCCTGGCCCCGCCTGCTGCCCCAGGGCACCGGGCCGGTCAACGCCAAGGGCCTGGACTTCTACGACCGGCTGATCGACGAACTGCTGGCCGCCGGTGTCGCGCCCGCCGTCACGCTCTACCACTGGGACCTGCCCCAGGCCCTGGAGGACCGTGGGGGCTGGCGCGTCAGGGAGACCGCCGAGGCGTTCGCGCAGTACGCGACCGTCGCCGCCGAGCGCTACGGAGACCGGGTGGAGCGCTGGATCACCCTCAACGAGCCGTACTGCTCCGCCTTCGTCGGCCACGCCGAGGGGCGTCACGCACCCGGCGCCGAAGAAGGCCGCGGCGCGCTGGCCGCCGCCCACCACCTGCTGGTCGCCCATGGCCTCGCGGTACGCGCGCTGCGTGCCGCAGGCGCCCGCGAGATCGGGATCACCCTCAACCTCGACCAGATCCACGCCGCCTCCGCCCACCCCGAGGACCAGGCCGCCCTGCGCCGGGCCGAGGTCCTCCACAACGAGGTCTGGACCGAGCCGCTCCTCGCCGGACGCTACCCCGCGCACGAGGACGAGACCTGGGCCGGCCTCGCCGCCGGTCCCTGGCGGCTGCCCGGCGACCTGGAACTGATCGGCACCCCGCTGGACTTCCTCGGCGTCAACTTCTACCGCCCCGTGACGGTCGCCGCCGCCCCCCACCGCACGGCCGACCCCGAACTGCGCACCGCCGTGGACATCGGCGTCACCGAGGTGGACCCGTACGGGACCCGGCACACCACCATGGGATGGCCCGTCGTCCCGGAGGCGCTCACCGAGCTGCTCTGCGGACTCCACACCCGCCACCCGCGGCTTCCGCCGATCTGGATCACCGAGAACGGCTCCGCCGAGACCGACACCGTCGCCCCCGACGGCCGGGTCCACGACACCGCGCGGATCGACTACCTCACGGACCATCTCGCAGCCGTCGCCGCCGCTGTCACCGCCGGGGTGGACGTGCGCGGCTACTACGTCTGGTCCCTGCTGGACAACTTCGAGTGGGCGCGCGGCTACGGCCAGCGCTTCGGCATCGTCCACGTCGACTACGACACGCTGACCCGAACGCCCAAGGACAGCTACCACTGGTACCGGGGCCTGATCACCGCGCACCACGCGCGGACGGAGGAGACCACCCCATGAAGTTCACCGACGGCTACTGGCTGATGCGTCCGGGCGTCACGGCGCGCTACGCCACCGAGGTCGCGGACGTCCGGGCCGACGAGCACCGGATGACCCTCTACGCGCCGGTGAAGCAGGTGCGCAGCCGTGGCGGCACGCTCAACAGCCCGCTGCTGACCGTCGAGTGCTGGTCGCCGGCCGAGGGTGTGATCGGGGTGCGTGCCACCCACCACGCCGGTTCGGTGCGGCGGGGGCCGGAGTTCGCGCTGCCCGGCGCGGAACCGGGCGCCGGAAAGGTGCACCGGGACGGCACGGTGATCGAGCTCAGCGCCGGTGAGCTGTCGCTGCGGGTGGACGCCTCGCAGCCGTGGCATCTGGAGTTCAGCGCCGACGGGCGGGTGCTGACCTCCGTGGGCGAGCGCGGCACCGGCTTCGTCACCGACGCCGCCGGCCGGCACTTCATGCTCGGGCAACTCTCCCTGGGCGTAGGAGAGTCGGTGTACGGGCTGGGTGAGCGGTTCACCCCGTTCGTCAAGAACGGGCAGACGGTGGACATCTGGCAGGCCGACGGCGGCACCAGCAGCGAGCAGGCGTACAAGAACATCCCCTTCCACCTGACCAACCGCGGCTACGGCGTCTTCGTCAACCACCCCGGCAAGGTCAGCTACGAGGTCGGATCCGAGTCCGTCGGCCAGGTCCAGTTCAGCGTCGAGGACCAGTCGCTGGAGTTCTTCGTCGTCCACGGACCGACCCCGAAGCAGGTCCTTCAGCGCTACACCGCGCTCACCGGCCGCCCCGCCCTGCCCCCGGCCTGGGCGCTCGGCCTGTGGCTGACCACCTCCTTCACCACCGACTACGACGAGGCCACCGTCAACCGCTTCGTCGACGGCATGGCCGAGCGCGGCATCCCGCTGAGCGTCTTCCACTTCGACTGCTTCTGGATGCGCGGCTACCAGTGGTGCGACTTCGACTGGGACTCCGACACCTTCCCCGACCCGGCCGGCATGCTGAGCAGGCTCAAGCAGCAGGGGCTGCGGATCTCCGCCTGGATCAACCCGTACATCGCGCAGAAGTCGGCGCTGTTCGAAGAGGGACTGCGCGAGGGCCACCTGGTACGGCGCCCGGACGGCAGCGTGTGGCAGTGGGACCTGTGGCAGCCCGGCATGGCCCTGGTGGACTTCACCAACCCGGCCGCGCGCGACTGGTACACCGGTAAGCTGAAGACGCTGCTCGACCAGGGCGTGGACTGCTTCAAGACCGACTTCGGCGAGCGCATCCCCACCGACGTCGTCTGGCACGACGGCTCCGACCCCGAGCGGATGCACAACTACTACACCCACCTCTTCAACCAGGCCGTCTTCGACCTGCTGCGCGCCGAACGCGGCGAGGGCGAGGCGCTGCTGTTCGCCCGCTCCGCCACGGCGGGCGGCCAGCAGTACCCGGTCCACTGGGGCGGCGACTGCGAGTCCCACTTCAACGCCATGGCCGAGTCGCTGCGCGGCGGACTCTCCCTCGGCCTGTCCGGCTTCGGCTTCTGGAGCCACGACATCGGCGGCTTCGAGGGCACCCCGACCCCGGCCGTGTTCAAGCGCTGGGTACAGTTCGGGCTGCTCTCCTCGCACAGCCGCCTGCACGGCAGCAAGTCGTACCGCGTGCCCTGGGACTACGGCGAGGAGGCCGTCGCCGTCACCCGCGAGTTCACCCTGCTCAAGCACCGCCTCGCCCCCTATCTCCAACGCGCCGCGCAGCAGGCGCACACCACCGGTGTCCCGGTGATGCGCGCCATGGTGCTGGAGTTTCCCGACGACCCCGCCGCCGCCACCCTCGACCTGCAGTACATGCTCGGCGACGACCTGCTCGTCGCCCCGGTCTTCACCGACGACGGCACGGTCGATTACTACGTGCCTGAAGGCACGTGGACCAATGTGCTGACAGGTGCTCAGGTCGCCGGTCCGCGCTGGATCCGCGAGCAGCACGGCTTCCACACCCTGCCGCTGCTGGCCCGTCCGGACTCGGTCGTCCCGCTGGCCGCCGACGACCAGCAGCCGGTCTCCGCCTGGGCGGACGGTGTCGAGCTGCGAGTGCACGCCTTCGCCGACGGTGCCGAGCGCACCGTGGTGATCCCGAGCACCGACGGCCCCGGTCAGACGGCCCTCTTCCACCTGCGCCGCCTGGGCGACCGCCTGCACGTGACCACCGACAGTCCGCACCCGTGGCAGCTGCGGTTCGGCGCCCCGGACGGAACCCTGCACACCCGGCCCGCCGGCACCCCGGAGGCCGACCTGCCGTATCCGGCCTGAACCGTACCGAGGGTTCCCAGCTCGTACCACAGGATGGGCCCCGTCCTGCGGTACGAGTTCGACGACTGAACTTCTGGGCCCTGGTGGTGCTGCCGTTGCCGCAGCCGCCGTTGGCCGAACTGCCGGCGTGGTAGACGAACGGAACAGCGCGCGTCACCCACTCGCCTTCTCCGGTCACGTGCACCACGAATGTCAGAAGTATTGACGCATCCCGCTTCCCACATTTAGCGTCTGCCCGACTATGCGAACGCTGTTCGATTTTTCGGACAACTGATTCCTCATCGGAGAGCCGACCGCCCCCTTCCACGACCGCCCCCAACCGGGCGACACCGTGACTGCGCCCACCCACGTCGTGCGGTAGCCGCGCCTGTCCCGCAAACCGAGACCCAGCCGCCCCCGCCACTCCACCGCGCCCCCTTTCCACCCCGTGGTGGCATTCGCAGAACGACAGGAGACGTACATGTCCACGCTGCGCGCACGGCTGTCGGCGATATTGCTCGCCGCATGCCTCCTCTTCACAGGCCAAGCCCTGACCACACCCGAGCGGGCTGCGGCCGCCGACCCGGGTTACCTGATGGTGCACTTCACCGGGGACGGGTCGACCGGTCAGCAGACGTACCTCTCACACAGCACGGACGGTGTGCACTGGAACGACCTCAACGGCGGCGGCATGGTCCTACGCTCCCCGGTCGGCACGAAGGGTGTGCGCGACCACGCACTGGTGCGCTCTCCCGACGGCAGCAAGTACTGGATCATCGCGACCGACCTGTGCATCGGCTGCGGACAGAACTGGGACGACGCCGTGAACAACGCCAGCCGCAGCATCGTGGTGTGGGAGTCCACGGACCTGGTCAACTGGTCGCAGCCGTGGCTGCTCAACGTCGCCGGCGCGATCCCCGACGGCCGCAACGCCTGGGCGCCCGAGGCGATCTGGGACCCGGCGACCAACGACTACGTCCTGTACTGGGCGACGAACGCGACGCTCAACGGTGTGCTGAAGCACCGCATCTACTACGCCCGCACGTCGGACTTCCACACCATCACCACCCCGCAGGTCTACATCGACCGCCCCGGCACCCAGAACATCATCGACACCCAGATCATCGAGGTGCCGTCGAGCGTCGGTAAATACCGCTATGTGCGGGCCTCCGGTGACGGGCAGATCACGCTTGAAGGCAGCAACTCGATCCTGGGGAGGTGGACCAACCTCGGCAACCTCTCCGGCATCGGCCTGACCGGCTCCCAGGTCGAGGGGCCTATGTGGATGAAGTTCAACGGCACCGACAAGTGGGCCCTCTACCTCGACCAGTACGCCAGCGGCGGCGGTTACATGCCGGTCGTGACGACCGACCCGTCCAATCCCGCGGCCTACCAGAGGCAGGCGCCGGGCAGCTACAACATGGGCGGCACGAAGAAGCGCCACGGCTGGATCCTGAACCTGACGGCCGCCGAGGAGAACCGTGTGCTCGCCCGCTGGCCGGGCACCCCGGCCAGCCGGCTCCAGTCGTACAACTTCCAGGACCGCTACGTACGGCACACCGACTTCGACGCGCGCATCGACCCGAACGTCAATCCGGCCGACGACTCACGGTTCCGGCTCAGGCCCGGCCTGGCAGGCACCGGTACCGTCTCCTTCGAGTCGGTGAACTTCCCCGGCTACTTCCTGCGCCACTCCGACTACGACTTCCAGCTGGTCCACAACGACGGCAGCAGCCAGTTCGCCCAGGACGCGACCTTCCGCCAGGTCGCCGGGCTCGCCGACCCGACCTGGTCGTCGTTCCAGTCGTACAACCACCCCGACCGCTACATCCGCCACTACGCCTACGAGTTGCGGCTCGACCCGATCACCACCTCGACCGGACGCAGCGACGCCACCTTCCGCGTGACGAGTTGACCGCCGGGGATGCCGGCGCCTCCAGGAGAACGGCGGCATCCCCGGCGACTGGATCCACAACGGGTTCGACTTCAGCGAGAACTACAGCCACTCAACCATCGGCAACGCCACCGTGAACGTGGCCGTCCCGGTCACTTCGGCACATCCCGCGTGGATTCCATTGAGGGAAGATCGTCCCCACCGAGAACGGCTACTACCGGATCCTCAACACCCACAGCGGCCAAGTCCTCGGCATCAAGGACGTCTCCAGGACGGCCGGCGCCGTCGCACTGCAGTGGGACGACAACGGCACCGCCGACCACCTGTGGCGCATCGCGGCGAGCGCATCCCCTCTGCCGGGCCGCCGGGCTGAATGAAGACACCGTCTTCTGGCAGAAGCTGCCGGCAGGGGCCGGCGCCAATGGGCACCGCTTCTACGGCTTGGCCGTCATCGACCTGGCCGAACCCCGGACCGGCAGCCAACGGCTGCTGATCGGCGGCAATCGCACTAACGCTGAACTCGCCTATCACCGCTGCCACATGAGCCCCCGGTGCCCCTGGCCACGCTGGTGCAGGGCGCCGGATCGAGCTGGCGGGTGGAGGAGACCTGCCAGTCCAAAGAGGGCCTGGCCGGACGGTTGGGCGTGGGGCCCGGTCAGTCGCTGTCGCGGGCGCCTCTACGGCGCAGGGCAATGATGCCTCCCGCGATGGCCAGCACTCCGGTGGCGGCCACGGCTGCGAATCCGCCCGCGCCGGTCGCCGCCAGGCCATTCCCCTTGCCTCCCTGTGCCCGGGTCCCCCCGGTCCCGTCGGTGGCGGGCTGCTGCGCGGCCGTCGTGGTTCCCGTGTCCGCGGTCGTGCCCTGCGACGGGACCGGTGCACCGGCGGGGACGATCGCCTTGGGGCGGGTGAAGGCCAGGGTGCCGAAGCCGAGTTGGTCGAAGCCGCCGCCCTCGCCGTAGTTCCCGCCACCACCCTCGGGACGGACCTTCTTCGCGTACTCGGTCACGTACGGGGCGTCGAGGCCACGGCGGTTGACGTAGTGGTGGTAGATCGACTCCCAGATCGGTCGGAGCGCTCCCCGGCTGTCCGCCGACGGGGCGGTCAGGTTCTGCGATCCGCTCCAGACACCCGGGGCGCCGTAGTTCCACGTCCAGGCGGTGTAGGGCACGTCATGGCCGAGATTCCACTTGGCGACGTACTCGAAGCCCTTCAGCAAACGGTTGTCGTCGTAGCCGTACAGGTCGATTCCCTGGTTCCAGGCCAACTCGGCGATGGCGCCGGCCAGGCCGACACCCAGGGTCGCGTGCCCCTGATCGCGGCCGACCTCCACCCACTGGCCCAGGCCGCCCGGGTGGATGTGCGGGATGAGGTTCTTGACGGAGCCGTTGCCCTTGCCCGACTTGAAGTAGGTGACGGCCTCGTCGACCTTGTCCCGGTCGTCGCAGAGGATACCGGTGGCCAGGACGCACGCGATGCTCAGCAGATCCCAGCTGCCCCAGTAGTTGGTGATGTAGGCGCCGTTGTGGTGGGCGAGGAAGTCGCTGCTCTGCCGGTAGAAGACGTCGACCAGCATCTTCTGGAAGCGGGCGAGATCGAAGCCCGGGTAGTCGCGCATGATCTCGGCGGCGTTGGCGAACTGGTAGCCGTGCAGGCCCGCCGCGATGAACCGGTCGGCGTTGCCGTCGAGCGCGGTGAGCTTCGCCGACCAGGCGTTGAGGATGTCGCGGGCGGCGTCCGCGTGGGCCCTGTCACCGGTGACCTTCCAGCGCAGGGCGTTCTGGTAGGCGGCGTGCACATCGTGGTACAGCGTGCCGACGTTCGTGCCGTCGCCGCCGCGCACCACCCTCGCCAGCGGGTTGGGCTTCCAGGTGCTCTGGGCGTGCGAATTGGCCGCCAGCACCGCGTAGCCCGCCTTGTACGGCGCCGTGCCCGCCTTCACCTTGGCCGCCATCCGGTCGAAGTCGGCCTGGGTGTGCAGCATCCCCGGATGGACCAGCCCGCCGCTCGCTCTGGCGGGCGAGGAGAGCGCCTCGGCCGCGTCGGCGGGAGCGGCGCCCGCGGTGGCCGTCCCGAGGCCGACGACCGCGACCGCGCCCGTCATCCGCAGCATCCCGCGCCGGTTCATCATCGGTCCGGTGTCGTCCTGGCTCGCTGGCACTGTCTGGGCTCCTGTCGGTTCGGGGCGTACGTACAGGGGACGTGCGAGCCGATCGCTCATAACAGCAAACCGCCGACGAAATTCAGCCGGGACCGACCTTCCGGAATCCACCCGGCTCGCTTCTGGCACACTGTCGCCCCGCGACACATCGGCACGGCCGTATGGCAACGGAAGAAGGGGAAGCGGGTGCGCGCACAGGACGTTCAGTACCGGCCGGACGTCGCTGTCGTCGTGGCAGCGCGCGCCGGGGACCGGCAGGCGTCGGAACAGCTGGTACGGGACTGTCTTCCGCTGGTCTACAACATCGTCGGCCGGGCGCTGGACGGGCACAGCGACGTCGACGACGTGGTCCAGGAAACCATGATGCGGGTCCTGGAAGGGCTGCCCGGTCTGGAGCGGCCGGATCGGTTCCGGTCCTGGCTGGTCGCCATCACCATGCGGCAGATCCGTGACCGGTGGCGCAGCGGGCGAACCCAGGCGATGGCACGGCCGCTGGAGGAATCCGCCCACGAGGCGGATCCGCAGGCCGACTTCGCCGATCTGACGATTCTGCGGCTGGCGCTGTCCGGCCAGCGGCGTGAAGCCGTGGAGGCGACCCGCTGGTTGGAGAGCGAGGAGCGCGAGATGCTCGCGCTGTGGTGGCTGGAGGCCGCCGGTGATCTGACCCGCGCCGAACTCGCGACAGCCTGCGGCCTCACTCCGCAGCATGCCGCAGTGCGGGTCCAACGCATCAAGGAACGGTTGGAGACCGCACGCGCAGTGGTCCGGGCCGTGACCGCCTCACCGCGCTGCACGGAACTGGCCGCCGCGCTCGCCTCCTGGGACGGACGGCCGTCCGCACTGTGGCGCAAGCGGCTGACGCGCCACGTCCGCGACTGCCCGCAGTGCCTGCTCAGCGCGTCAGTTCACCGCGATGCAGGGGGTCCGGTACAGCGTCACCCTCGGCTACCTCACGGCGGCCGCGATCGCCGATCCCGTACTCGACGCGGCCTGCGACTTCCGGATCAGCGTGCGCGAGCAGAGCGGCGGGGAGCAGGCGACGAAGGAGCTGCTCGACACCTGGGACGAGCCGTTCGTCGTCGCGCTGACGGTGTTCTTCTGGAACCGCGCCCAGTCCCTGGAGCTGGCCCGCCAGGTGAAGGAGCGCTGGCCGAACTGCCGCGTCGTCGTCGGAGGCAACGATGTCAGCTACCAGCAGGAGCCGCTGTTCGCCGAGGCGCCCTGGCTGGACGTGCTGGTGCACGGCGAGGGCGAACTGCGCTTCCGCGACCTGCTGCACGCCTTCCTGACCGGCGGGGACCTCGCCGCGATTCCCGGCATCAGCCACTGGCGCGACGGCGCCGTCGTCACCAACCCGGACGCGGACCGCATCACCGACCTCGACCAGGTCCTCTCGCCGATCCTCACCCCGGTGTACTCGGACGAGGAGATCACCGGCTCGTCCCTGATCGTCTACGAGACCAACCGGGGCTGCCCGTACGGGTGCGCCTTCTGCTACTGGGGAGGCGCGACCAACTCCAAGGTCCGCCAGTTCGACCTGGAGCGGATCTTCGCCGAGTTGGACCGGCTGATCCGGCTGATGCCCATGGACGCGACGTTGTTCATCGCGGACGCGAACTTCGGCATCCTCCCCCGCGACCGGCAGATCGCCGAGCACATCGTGGAACTCAGCCGGCGCTACGGCAAACGGCTGATCGTCAGCACCAACTGGGCGAAGAACGGCAACGAGCGCATCGTGGAGATCGCGAGCATGCTGCACGCCGCCGACCTGACCGGTGCGATCACACTGTCCGCGCAGTCCTTCGACGCGGACGTGCTGAAGATCGCCAACCGCGCCAACATCCGCACCGATCACTACCGCCGGCTGCTGTCCCGCTTCCGCGAACTCGACGTACCCACCTACACCGACCTCATCTGGGGCCTGCCCGGTGAGACGTTCGACTCGTACCTCAACGGCATCGAGGAGGTGCTGACCGCGGGCGGATCTCCGGTGATCTATCCGTTGCTGCTGCTGAACAACACCGAGTACTCGCGAGACTCCTTCCGGGACGAACACGCCTTGAGGACGCGCTGGATGCCCGCCGACATCACCAATCCCGAACTCGTTGCCGACGTGGTCGTGGAGCACGGGTGCATGACCGCCGACGAGTGGGTGCGGGGCATGGAGTTCCGGGTGTCCATGACGCTGTTCCAGAAGATCCTGCTGCGCTGTGCGCTCCGCGTCCTCCATACGACCACGGGCGTCCGCATGGTCGACCTGTGCCGGCAGCTGTGGTCGTTCCTGCTGGACGACTGTGCCGACCCGTTCATGCGTGCCGTCGCGCGCGATGTCTCCGCCGTCTACCGGGACCCGTCCTCCCTGGACATGGCGCTGCTGAAGACGGTCATCGGCAACCAGGTCATCGTGCCCGAAGAGGTGCACTACCAGGCGTTGTTGTGCCGCGCCGTGCGCACCGAACGCGCCACCGCGGACCTGCTCGACGCAGCGGTCGACCATCTGTGCACCTGGCTGTCCGGGTCCGGGTTCGAGGTCGACCGCGTCCTGGTCGACAGTGCGCTGACCCTTGACATCGCGGCGACGACGATCCTGCGCGCGAGTCTGCACGGTGACCTCGCCGAGGCGGACTTCGCCGTCCCGAGGCGGGGCTGGAACCTGCTGGTCGCTTCCGGGGACGTGCCGTCGAGTCTCGACACCGGCAACCAGGGGATCATCGTGCGCGGCACGGTGTGGGCGCCGCCGCGCTGGATCCACTTCCCGATCAGTGTCTACGCGTTGTCCATCTGGCACGGTACCGGCCGGCCGCTTTACGACCTGCTGTTCGCTCTGCCCGACGAACTGCCGGCCGTCGCGTGACCCGTGCGCACCCGCCGGGCCCGGTCACCTCCGGGTGCCGACCCTCCGGGATTGACAGCCCTTTGTTAGGACAACATCATGAGCACATCACATGTACCACGCACCTCAGGTGCATTTGCATCGTGCTCACTACGCGCAGCCCGGGACGCTCGCATCCCTCTCAAGGCGGCTACTGCGCCCCGTGAACATTGAGGGGGCCATGACCACCGAACGCCCCGCCTACCGCTCCGACAGCGCCTGCCGCGAAATCTTCGACCAGATCACCGACAAGTGGTCGATGACAGTCATGGCAGTCCTCGACGAGCCGAGGCGGTTCAATGAGATCAAGCGCCGCATCGACGGCGTGACCCACCGGGTCCTGACCCAGACCCTTCGCCGCCTGGAGCGCAACGGGATGATCATACGCCGGGTGCTGCCGACCTCACCGGTCGGAGTCGAGTACTCCCTCACTCCACTCGGGGAATCTTTAAGGGAACCGTTCAACCGGTTACTCGCCTGGACCGTCGCCAACACAGACCAGATCCGGGCGCACCAGGTGGCGTACGACCGGCGGGCGCACGACTGCCCGTACCAAGACTCCTCCGTGCCACGACAGCTGGAGGGCCCGGAACCCGCATGATCCGGCGACGGGCACACAGCCCCAGCGTCCGACCTCACGATCACACGCATCGGTAGGGCAGTCGTGCCCCTCCCTGTCATGGTCTTCGCGGCCCGCAAGAGGGCCGCTGGCCTCCGGGCCCGGCATGACTGGTCCCCCCTGTCGAACGCATGACAATGCCGTTGTCCTGGCCCGGGGTTTAGGCTGATGACGATCAGCGGGCGGTCGTGCGGACCGCCACCGGCTCGCCGAGACTCACCGCGCAGTGAGGACAGAATCTGACCTCATTGGCGCCTACTGTCGCGGCGTCGGCCGGGATGCGGTATCCACGGCGGGAAGGAAGGGGACACCCATGCTGCGAGGGCTTGCCACCGTCAGCTTCTGGGCCGCTGATCTGGCGGCGGCACAGAGCTGGTACACGGAACTACTGGGCGTGGAGCCGTACT